>DATJMJ010000197.1:0-15056 GCA_035508795.1 Acidimicrobiales bacterium | reverse complement strand
TCCATCTCGGCCCAGGCGACGTCGGAAGGGTTGGCCGAGCCTTCCGTGTGGGTCCCGGCAAGAGCAGCCCGGGCGCCCTTCACGAAGGCGAAAACCCAGGCTTCGGGAGGCGGCGCGCCAACCGATGCGAGCGGCCGGGGGGACTCGGGGTCGACCACGGCGGCCCAGTCGGCTTCGAAATCCCTGCCGGCATGCGCCACGAGCGCGTGCAGCAGCTCGGTGGGCTCAGTGCGCTGCACCAGGTAAGTCGCGGTTTCCAATGCGTCGAGGCGGGGGTCGACCGGTGCGTCGGGCACCTCCCGGACGTCTTCGACGTCGACGCCGTCGACCTCGTTGACCTCGCTCACCATCAGGTTGAGCACCTCGCGATTGGGTAACTCGACGACCAGCTCGTCGATGGCCCGTCCGGCGCCGCGCTCGAGTATGTCTATCCCGATGAGGTCGCCGCGCACCGCGCCGATCCTGCTCGCGACGGCACCCAGCGCACCCGGACGGTCTGGCACCCAGATCCGGACCACGAAGGTCGCCATAGGAGCAACGTTACGCCGGCTTCGTGAACGGAGCGTTTCGGCGCACGCGCTCCCCGGTTAACCCTGTGGGGGTGCTGCTGGCTCGGCTCGGCTTACCCGAAAGACTGCCGCACCGACTGTCGGCCCCCGGAGAGCTTGGAGAAGTAAGCGGGAGCGTAAAAAAGGGAAAACAGACCGGGGACGGCCGGTGCCGCGCCCGAGGTTTAGCCGAGCTTGGTAAGCGCCCGGCGGAGGTTGCGGACCGCTTGGCCGATGCGCTGTTCGTTTTCGACCAAGGCGAAGCGGACGTAACCTTCCCCGCCCGGCCCGAACCCCATCCCCGGCGAGGTCGAAACGCGGGCCTCGCTTATCAGGTACTTGGCGAACTCGAGCGAACCCATCTCCTGGTAGGGCTCCGGGACCGCCGCCCAGACGAACATGGTACCTACGGGCTTGGCCACCTCCCAGCCAATCCTGTTTAGCCCGTCGACCAAAGTGTCACGTCGTGACTCGTATATCGCGTTGACCACTTTCGGGTAATCGGGTGCCTCGTTGAGAGCAACGATCGAGGCGATCTGGATCGGTTGGAACGTCCCGTAGTCGAGGTAGCTCTTGAGCTTTGTCAGAGCACCCACGACCTCCGAGTTGCCGACGGCGAAAGCGACCCTCCACCCGGCCATGGAAAAGCTCTTGGTCAACGTGTAGAGCTCCACGGCGACGTCCTTGCCGCCCGGGACCTGCAGGACGGAGGGGGGCACGTACCCGTCGAAATATGTGTCGGAGTAAGCGAAATCGTGCACCAGTACGATGTCGTGCTCACGAGCGAAGTCGACGATCCTTTGCATCCAGGCTAAGTCGACGCACTCCGTCGTAGGGTTGTGGGGGAAGGAAAAAACGACGATCTTCGGTTTGGGCGACGCTGTTTGCCATGCCGATACGAGGTTGCCGAAAAAGTCCTCGCCCGGCCCGACACGGACGTGATGGACCTCGGCGCCGGCGAAGAGCGGCGCGTAGATGTGTATCGGGTAAGAGGGCGACGGCACGAGCGCCGAGTCGCCCGGGCCGACGAGCACCCACATCAGGTGTGAGAGCCCCTCCTTGGCGCCGATGCTGAACACGACCTCGGTCTCGGGGTCGAGCTCGACACCGAAGCGGCGCTTGTAGAGGTTGGCGATGGCCAGGCGAAGGTTGGGGATGCCGCGCGAAGAGGAGTAGCGGTGGTTGCGCGGGTTGCGCGCGGCCTCCGCCAGTTTTTCCACCGCAACGGGTGGGCTCGGTATGTCGGGGTTGCCAAAGCCAAGGTCGATCACGTCCTCACCGGCACGCCGAGCCTGGTCCCGCAGCTGGTTGATAGCTGAGAACACGTACGGCGGCAGCCCGGTGATACGGCGGAACTCCAACTCCACGACCTCCTAACCCAGCACCCCCGCTGAGCCTCTCGTCAGCAACGCTAGCGGCCGAGGTGGCCTGATCGGTCGCAATTAGCGCCGGGCGAGCCCTGAGAACTCGTACAACGCCACAGCCGTCGCAGCCGCGACATTGAGTGAATCGACACCCGGGGCCATAGGGACGCGCACCTGGCGGCAGCGGCTGAGGACGTCCGGGCTCAAGCCCGGCCCCTCGGCACCGACGACGAGGGCGACGTCGTGCCCCTGGAGCTCGTACGCGACGCGGGCTACCGGCTCGGCTCGGGGGCTGGGGGTGAGGGCGAGGGGGAAAAACCCTTTATCTTTCAACGACTCTAAGGCATTGGGCCACGGTGCAAGCGTTGCGTACGGCACTTGTAGGACCGCTCCTTGCGACACCCGGACACTTCGCCGGTAGAGCGGGTCGCCGCACGTCGGGCCGAGGAGGACGGCCCTGGCGCCAAAGGCGGCAGCGTTGCGGAAGATCGCCCCGAGGTTTTCTTGGTCGCTCAGAGCCTCGGCCACGACGAGGGGCGACGGCGTGGCCCCGGGCGGAGGACCGGGCGGGGGCGAGGCGAGCAACTCGCTGGCGTTGCGAGCCGGCAACCGTCGCCCGAGGGCGAGCACCCCACGGTGCACATCGAAGCCGGTCACCGACTCCATTACGTCGTCTGCGGCTACGAGGGCGCGGGTGCCCGGCGGTAGGCCGAGTCCCGCCAGCACACCCAACCGCCGGCGCAGCACCAGCACCGAAACGAGCGGGTAGGCCGAGGCGAGCAGGGCCTGGAGTGCCAGCTTGCCTTCCACGACGAACACGCCCTCCTCCGGCTCGAGCCGGCGGCGCAGGGCGGAGTCCTTCAGGTCCCTGTAGAGCGAGATGCGGGGGTCGCTCGGGTCGGAAACCTCTTCGACTTCGAGGGCCACAGGCCCGGCGGCGACCTCGGCAACCGGCCTGGCACCGGTCCCGGCGCCGACCTCGGCAACCGGCCCCACAGCAAGGCCGGCTCCCGGCTGCCCTAAGACGCCCGGGCCGGCGGCGTTGCGCTCCGGGAAGACCGGCTCCGTCAGTTTTCTACTCGGGCGCGCAGTTCGTTGAGAGCCGTGTAGGTGATCCGGCCTTCCGCTCGGCGCTTGACGAACACGGGCAGCGGCACCTTCAGGTCGACTACGAGGTGGTAGGTGATGTCTGCCGAGCCGTCGTCGCTCGGGTCGATGTCGTAACTCCCGTCGAGCCGTCTCGTGACATCGCCCCTCACCTGTTCCCACGAAAGCCTCGCCGGTGCACCGCTGTAGTCGTAGCGCAACGTGTACGAGGTGCTACGGCCGAACGCCGCCGCCCGGAAAGTCACCTCCGTCGGCCTCCCCTCCCCGTCTCGCTGCTCCACGTTGACGGCCTTGATGTCCGCCGCCCATTCGGGGTAACGCTCGAAATCGGTGAGCACCTCGTAGCAGTAAGCAGGGCTCGCCCGGATGACCATCCTCTCGGTGACCTGCTCTTCCAATTGGCTCGGACCTCCCTACGAGACCTTACCTGCCAGTTGACAAAGGTAGGCGGTCCAGGGCCGCGGCCAACCTCGGGGCGAGTATGTCGTAGGAAAACTCCTCTTCCGCCCTCCGCTGCCCGGCCTCGCCCATCCTGCGAGCGACGCCCGCATCTGACAACAACGTCGATAGGGCCTCGGCTACCGGGCGCACGAGCGCCCGCCTCTGGTTGGTTTTGGGCGACGGGTCGTCCTCGGGGGTGACTACGAGGCCCGTCTCGCCGTTGACCACCGCCTCGCCCGCTCCCCCACTGTCCACGGTGATGCAAGGGATGCCACACGCTGCAGCCTCGAGGAGGACGATCCCGAAGCCCTCCTGTTCGAGGCCCCACCAACGTGACCGGCAGCAGAGGGCGAAGACGTCGGCGCAAGCGTAGAAATCGGGCAAGTCGGCGTCGGCCAGCCTGCCAGTCAACTTCACGGTCACCCCGGCCTGGCCGGCGACCCGCTCCAGCCGCTCCAGCCGCCCCCGGTCGCGCCCGGCGCCTGCGATCGCTACGGAAAGGCCTCCGTGGCCAAAGCGGGCTGAAATGCTGGTAGCCGCTTCGATGAGCGTGTCCATGCCCTTGCGCGGCACAAGCCTGCTGACACTCACCACAAGATGGCCCGTCCGGGGCAAGCCGAGCCGCGCTCGGGCTGCAGCTCGGTCGATGTGGGGAAGGGGGTGGAACCGTTCCGTGTCGACGCCAGGCGGGATGAGGACGGCGGGTGGCCCCTCGAGCGCGTCCCCGGCGCCGGCCTCGGTCCCGGCGCCGGTCCCGGCCTTGTCACCGGCCTTGTCACCGGCCCGGTCGCGGCCGGCTCTGATCGCCCGGCGGGCTTCCATCTCGGGGTACTTCCCGGCCGCGACGAGGAGCGATGCCCCGCGGAGCGACCTGGCAAGGAGCTGTCGGCTGGCGGGGAGCCGGCCCGGGACGGTCACTTCCGCGCCGTGGAGCACGACGGCGTACGGAAGCCCGAGATGGGGCCCGACCAGGCCGAGAGGCAGTGCCGGGTCGATGACCACGGCCTCGGCGCCCGTGCTGGCGGCGAGCTCTCGCACCCGGCGGGCCAGGTGCGGCTGAGGGAGCAACACGGGTTCGTGGGCCCTTACGACCCGGAACTTCTGCCGGCTGTCCCACGCTTGGGCTCCCGGGTAGGCGGACGTGAAGACGACCACCTCGTCGGGAGGCAAGCGACGCCACAGCTCCCAGAGGTACGACTGGATGCCCCCGACCTTGGGCGGGAAATCGTTCGTCAGGAGTATGTGCCGTACCACTGCCTATTTTCTACCTTGTGCCGCGTCCGGCGCAGGCGACCCGCCGGCCCGTGCTCCGCGCCGGCGAGCTCGCTCTGACTTGTGCCCCTCTGCCTCGTGCCCCTCTGCCCTTCTACCCCCAGGTCCCCAACTGGCCTCGACAAGCTGTCAGCCGCGGTGCCCTCGCTTTGCCAGACCGTTCAGCGGGCCCGGCGCTGCTCGACTTGCGACGCCAGCTCGAGCTCCCGCCCGACGAGCCCCAAACTGCTTGCGGGCGTGCCTGCCGGGCCGGATGAGAACCCCTGCAGCAGATCCAATCGCCCGAGGCGCGCAGCAGCCCAGACGGCATGGGCGCAGAGCAATTCGTCGGGGCCCGAAAGGTACCGCCGAAGTACTTCCTCGACTTCGGGGGAAGACCCGTCGCCGGTATTGCCGAGGACGATGAGCGCGTTGCGGCGCAGGTAACGGGGGTCGCGCCGCGGGATGTACCAGCGCCCGAACGCCCCGAGCAACTCGTCGTCAGTGGCGTGGAGCATGTCGAGGATGTCGACTGCGACCGTTGCGTCTTGACCCTCATGCGGACCTCGCGCGAGCGGTAGCGTCCCGAGGCTCGGCCCCGGCGCCGGCCCCGGCTCCGGCCACGCCCCGGCAGCAGCCCCGCGGCTCGCAAGGGTGACCGCTCGGTCCCCCGGCGGCGGCGCCGGGGACTTCGTCCCGACCCGATTGGCCGGGCAGCTCTCCTGGCAGTCGTCGCACCCATAGATCCTCGCTCCCAAGGCGGCCCGGTACTCGAAAGGAAAAACACCTTCGGCCTGGAGCAGCCAGGCCAGGCACCTGCGGGCGTCGAGCGTCCCCGGGGCAATGAGCGCCCCTGTCGGGCAAGAGCGCAGGCACCGTTGGCAGGGCCCACAACCGTCGGCCACCTGAGAGCCCGGTGGCAGAAGGGCGTCTGTGACCACCGACCCGAGCACAAACCAGGACCCCTGCCCGGGGAGCAGGATGTTGGCGTTTTTCCCGTACCAGCCAAGCCCTGCCCGCTCGGCCGCCGCGCGGTCAACGAGGGCATTGTCGTCTACCAGGACCCGGGCGGACCATCCTCTGCCCCGGAGCAACGCGGCGAGCTCGCCGAGGACCTTCCTGAGCTTTTCGTAATGGTCCGATTGGGCGTAGCGGACGACGGCGCCCTGCGGACGCCCACCACCCGAGCCCACCACCTCAACCTCGGCAGGCGGGGCTGTCACAGCGCCCGGTAGCGCCGGCGCTCCGCCAGGTGCGTACCGCCAGGCGCCCACCACGATCGACTTTGCACCGGGCAGTGCACGGCCAGGGTCCGTCGAACGAACAGGGTCCCGATAAGTGAACTGCATCCCGCCCGCGAGCCCCTCGCTCTTGCGTTGCTCGAGTACGCGGCGCGTCCCGAGCATGGGGGCGGCTGGCGCTATCCCGACCGCCGCAAGGCCGAGTTCGCGCCCCCGCCGGCGCAGGTCGGCGACCAGACCATCAACGTCGCCGCTGTCACCCTGGCCAGGCGCGCGACAGGCTCCGAGAGTGGCCACCGCCCGCCCAGTCTTGCCGCGCCGGCCCGCTCGCGGTGCTGCGTTTCACTACCGGGTTTGCCACGAGGCTCTCTTGGTGGCGGAGCGGCGGCACAAGCCCGCACCGTCCGAGGACCCGCAGGGCTCTCTCCTCTTCCACGTCGAAGATGACCGCGTCATCCGGGTCGCGGTCACAGATAAACGTCACGACACAATCGCTGCAGGCCTCCGTGCCCCGCATGGAACAACTCTCGCAGTCAATTGTCAGGCTCGGCATGACGCCAGGTTCTCACGAGGCAGTGACCAAAACGCTCCCCGCCCCGGGCTCTCATCTCGGCCGACCTCGCACCCTCGGCCGTGCGCCCCCGGCTTCGCGCCCCCGGCTTCGCGCCCCCGGTCGAGCGCCCCCGGCATGGCGCCCCCGGTTTCGCGCCCCCGGTTTCGCGCCCCCGGCTCGGCGCCCCCGGCTTGGCGCCCCCGGTCGAGCGCCCCCGGCTCGGCGCCCCCGGTTTCGCGCCGGCGCCGGTTGAGCGCGGTACCGTTGGCCCAATGGTCACCGCCTTCGTCCTGATCGACGCCGAACCAGCTCGAGTATCGGAGCTCGCCGAGGAAGTGGCCGCTGTCGAAGGAGTTGCCGAGGCCTATTCGGTCGCCGGCCAAGCCGACATTGTCGCCGTCGTGCGAGTGCGCCATATCGACGACCTCGCCCGGGTCGTGACCGGGCGGTTGCACGCCCTGAAGGGGATCACTGACACGAGGACGCTCGTGGCGTTCCAGTCCTACAGCCGCAAAGACCTCGAAGCCATGTGGGAGCTCGGTGCGCCGGGCTCCGGCTGACTGAGGCAACCTGGGGGGACGGGTCTCCGCAAGGGGAAGGAGATGACAGGGCAGTAGGATCCTCGTCGTGGAGTGGTTTTTCCTGGCGGTATTGCTCGTCTTCTTCGGGTCGGTGATTTTCTTCGGAGGAGCGGCAGCCTTCGCCACGAGCTCGATGAGGCGGGCGAACCGCCTATTGCCGGGACAACCTGGCGGGACAGCGCCTCTCCGTTGGCTGTGGAGCCCGGGCTCCGGCGCTCTTTTGCACCGCAGGCTCCGCAACGCCTGCCAGCTCGTGGCCGCCACCGGGCTGCCTGCCCGTCCCGCCCGCAAACTGTTGCGCCGGGCCAAGCCCGCCCCTGTCGACGGGGTCACGGCACTTGCCCAGGAAGTGCTCAGAGAAGCTCTGGTGCTCGACGACCAAGTCGTGGCTGCGAGCCGCCTTGCGCCCGGGGCAGCGCGCAGTCAGGCGATGGCACTCCTCAACTCCGAGGTGGAGCGCGTCGAGGACGCCGCACGCCGAGTCCACCGGCTTGCGCTCAAGCGAGCGCAGTTTTCCCGGCTGCCGAGCCAGGCCGCACTCAGCCTGCAACAGCGCATTTCGGTAATGGAAGAGGCCTTCGGGGAGCTTTCGAGGCCGACCCAGGTCTGAGGTCGACCAGGCGGTCGACCAGTCCGGCCTCGGGCGGTCAGCCCTGGGAGACAGCAGCGACGTTGGCCGCTTCTGACCTCGAAAGGCTGACGAGCATTTCCAGGCTCTGCTGAGCGCGCCCGCTGTCCACTGATTCGCCGGCGCGGGCCAGCCCCTCGGCCAGATCGGGCGCCTCGCCCACGACTACGAGGGCCGCCGCGGCGTTGAGCAGGGCGATGTCCCGGTGCGGCCCGGCGCCGCCAGAAAGCACGTCCATCACCACGCCAGCGTTCTGCTCCGGACCGCCACCCTTCAGTTGCTCAGGCAGAGCACGGGCGACACCCAACGCCGCCGGGTCCACCCGGAAATAACTGAGGGGCGCCGCGTCGGTGCCGATGCCCTCGGAGCTCCCGCCGGCCGTGCCGGGGCGGGCGGCATGCTCGGCGCTCACTGCCCTCCCGGCGTCCCACTCGACTACTCGCGAGCCAGCCGTAGTCGACAGTTCGTCCAGGCCATCGTCGCCATGGACCACCCACGCCCGTGTTGTGCCGGCAGCACCGAGGACGGCGGCCAACCTCTCTGCCACCCTGCCGTCCCCGACCCCCACCAACTGGTAGCGGGCCCTTCCAGGGTTTGCCAGCGGCCCGAGAAGGTTGAAGGCGGTGGGCACCCCGAGCTCCCGCCTCGTAGGGCCGACATGGCGCATCGCAGGGTGGTAACGGGGGGCGAAGCAAAACCCGATGCCTGCGTGTTGGATACAGCGGGCGACAGAAAGTGGCGGGAGCGCGATCTCGACGCCCAACGCCTCGAGGACATCGGCCGAACCTGTGCGGGATGATGCAGCCCGCCCGCCGTGCTTGCATACAGGCACGCCTGCTCCGGCCACGACGAGCGCGGCGATCGTGGAAACGTTGATCGTGCCGGACCTGTCCCCCCCAGTGCCACATGTGTCTACGAGGCGGCCGGCGATTTCCTCCGGGACAGGGACGATTTCTGCGACCTTGAGCATCGCCTCCAACATCCCTGTTAGTTCTTCGACGGTCTCGCCCTTGCACCGCAAGCCGAAAATGAACGCACCCATCTGGGAAGGTGTCGCCGCCCCCTCCAGGATCTCCCTGAGCGCGACGCCGGCCTCGGCGGACGTGAGGTCCTCACGAGCGGCGAGCCGCCCGAGCAAGCCTGGCCAACCGCCGAATTCTTCGATCGAGGCCCCGGGCGCCTCGCCTGGGTGAGCTGTCTCAGGCACGCAACAACGGTACCGATATGCGGGGAGGCGGAGGGCGCCATTCCCCGGGGGCCCCTGCTCGGCGAGTTTCGAGCTAACGTCATCGCGCTAAACCACTTCGGACAACTCAACCCGCCCCACCCTGGCACCCGCCCCAAGCGCCAACCCGCCCCAAGCCGCCAACCCGCCCCAAGCCGCCAAGCCAACCCAACTCGCCCGGGCGACCGCAGGGGACCGGGCGGAGCACGAAAGGAGCACGAGGATCCCCATCCTCGTTATCGACGTCGGCAGTAGCGCTGTGCGCACGTCGGTCGTCCACGCCGACGGCACCGTTGTCGCGCGCCGCCACTTTCCTTTGCCTCCCGACCAGCCCGCGCCAGGCCTCGTGGAACTGGACGCGGCTGCTCTCGCACAAGCAGCCCTCACGGCCGCAGGTGAAAGTCTTGACGAGGCAGGCCCGGTCGACGGTGTCGGGGTCACGAACCAGCGCGGGACGACTGTCGTATGGGACGCCGCGACCGGAGAACCAGTAGGGCCCGCTCTTTCGTGGCGCGACCTGAGAACTGTCGGCACGTGCCTCGAACTGCAGGCCGAGGGGCTCCGGCTGGCACCGAACGAGTCCGCCACAAAGCTCGCCTGGCTGCTCGACACCTACGACAGTTCGAGGTTGCGCGACCTGCGCTTCGGAACACTCGACTCGTGGGTCACCTGGGCCCTCACCGGCGGGGCGGCTCACGTGACCGACCGGAGCAACGCGGGCATCTCCGGCCTGCTCCCGACCGAGGACATCCTGGCGGGCAAGGCCGGGCTCGAATGGGGCCCGGCCCGCTTGGACAGGTTTTCCGTCCGCCCCGAAATGATGCCGAAGCTCGTACCCTCCTCCGGGGTGATCGCCCCGGCAAGTGCGCTCCCCGGGGCACCTCCGGTGTGCGCCCTGGTCGGTGACCAGCAAGCCTCCCTGATCGGGCAGGGTTGCGTGCAGTCAGGCCAAGCCAAGGCCACCTTCGGGACCGGGGCGTTCCTGGACATCAACATTGGCGCCGCGCTGCCTGCATTTACCGAGAAAAGTGGGGAGCACGGTTGCCTGCCGATCGTCGCATGGGAACGAGGCGGAGCGGTGACGTGGGGGCTCGAGGCGCTCATGATCTCTGCCGGGTCAGCCGTTTCGTGGCTCGTGAACGACCTCCACCTCCTCTCCGACGTCGCCGAGTCAGGCGAGGTAGCAGGGCAGTGTGCTGATACGGGCGACGTTTTCTTCGTGCCCGCAATGATCGGGCTTGGCACACCGAAATGGGATTTCGGCGCCCGCACGCTGTTTATCGGGATCAATGAAGCGACGGGGAGGCCACAATTGGTACGGGCCGTCCTTCAAGGTGTTGCCCAGCGAGGCGCCGACCTTTTGGAGGCGGCCGAGGAGGATTCGGGCTACCCGTCCCCTGTCCTGCGCGCAGACGGCGGGATGACCGCCAACCGCGTTTTCGTGCAGGAACTTGCCGACGCTTGCCGCAGGCCGGTAGAAATCTCAGCCGAACTCGAGGCAACCTCGCTCGGCGCAGCTTTTCTAGCGGGTTTGGCCGTCGGGACCTGGTCCACTGAGCAAGAGGTTGCGGCGCTGCTCAAACCTCGCGAGGTCGTCGAGCCGCTGGGCCCGGACCGCCGGGCCCGCTGGAAAGAAGCGGTATCTCGCGCTGAACGCTGGATCCCCGAACTTTCGGCCCTCAGGTTCTGATAACCCCACCAGAGCCGGCGACGGAGACAGCCAGCCGGGAACACGGGACGTAGGACGCAGGGCCCGCCGCCCTCACCCCTCGCCGCCCCGCCCGGAGCGCACGCCCTCGCCGCCCCGCCCGGTCTAGCCGTCCCGCCCGTCGTGACCATTGCCCGCGACGTGCCCACCATGGCCGTCTGCCGTCACGACGCCCCGGGCGGCGGCGAGAGCGGCATCGAGCTGACGGTCCGCCCTTATCGCCTTTCGCTCCTCTTCTTTCGCCCACTCGACGAACATCAGCGACAACGCCGCGACGATGAACACCTCAGCGAGTGCCCAAAGGATGTTGCCACCCGCCCGAGTATCGGCGAGCGTATTACCGGCGGGGAACAGCGGCTTCGTCGCACTCGCGATCGCAAGTCCCAAATAAGCGTTACTGGGTATGCTCAGCAGCACGAGCGCAAAGCGCATGCCGGTCCGTGGCGGCCTTGGCAGGGCATCACGCGCTACGACGACCCAGCACAACAACCAACCCGCAACGAGGAAATGCAGGTCCACGTAAGCAAGGACCGCCGGGTGCCTCGCGCACCACGAGTAGAGAGGCGTGAGGAAGTAGATGTACATGCTAACCGTGATAATGGCGAACGCCACAAGCGGTTGAGTCACGGCGCGCACCGGGCGGCTACGGAGCACTCTCCTCAGGACCGTGTGAGCTTTGCCCTGGGAGGATTGGAGCGCAAGACGCACGGGGGCGCCAAGAGCCAGGAAGGGTGGGGCTATGTCGACCAGGAGGAGGATCTGCACCACGCGTGCAGTGAAGTTGTCAGTCTGGTACTGCGCGATGCCACCCTCGACCGCATAGGCGACTGCTGCCATACCTGCCAGGAAGCTGACCACACGCAGGACAGGCCACGAACGGCCCCGCGACGACAGACGCCTGACCGAGGTGAGGTACCAGGCGCAGGCCGCCAATTCGATCACGATGGCGAGCAGCGACGTCCAGTGGTCCTGCCAATTGAGAGCCAGGACGTGGGGTTGAGGATCAGGCGATTTCAGCAACATCCGCAACCAAGTCTAGGTTTGGGCTCGCAGGTCAACTACTCGGCCGTAGGTTCGGCGGACCAGTGGGCACCCTCCGGGCGGGCAGCCTGGGCGAGGTCGGCGTAGGCCCGGGCGAGGTCGCCCGAAGGGTCGAGGCCGAGCGCCCGCCCGAAGAAGGCCAGTTCGAGCTCCTGTGCCCGCACGATCGTGCTGGCGCGCCTGAAGCCGTGGCCTTCGCCTTCGATCTCCACCAGGAACGCCTCTCCCCCGGCTTGTCCCATGGCCGAGACCATCAGCCTGCTTTGCGAGACCGGTGCGACCTGGTCGTCGAGCCCGTGAAGGAAAAGGACCGGAGCCTGGACGAGACCGGCCGAGTTCAATGGTGAGCGGGCACCGTACTCGCGCTCCGGCACCAACATTCCCATGTAGCTGCTTTCGAACTTGTGAGTTGTAGCGGCTAGGACTTCGATCTCGGTGACCGGGTACCGGACGGAACCGGCAGCAAAGATCGGGTAGCGCGCGAGCGCTGCGAGCACCGTGAGCCCGCTCGCGCTGCGACCCCGCACGACCATCCGGCGAGGGTCCGCCTTGCCGTGGTCCGCCAACCACGTTGCAGCGGCAGCGAAGTCCTCGACGTCCACGACGCCCCAGCGCCCCTCGAGCGACTGGCGAAATGCTCGCCCGTAGCCTGTGCTGCCCCGGTAGTCGACATCGACGACGGCAAAACCCCGGGTCGTCCAGAACTGCACCGAGGTATCGAGGGCGCGCGACGCGTTGCTGGTCGGGCCGCCATGGCCCAGGACGATCAGTGGAGGTGCCTCCCCCGTCGGGCCGGTGTAGGCGGCGTTGGCCGGAGGGTAGTAAACGGCGTACGCCATTTCTCCCTCGGCGGTTGGGAAATCAAAGGGTTCTCCGATGGAGACGTCCCCCGGAGCCAACGGTGGTATCGGTCCTCGTCTCAGTACCTCCACTGCGTTCAGGGCAGCTGCGGCACCCACGCCGCTCACAGCCCCCATGGCCCCCCCGGCCCGTACAGCCCGAACGGCACCGTCCAGGCTCAGGCGAACGACCTCTGGGGCCTTGTCGGGGGCGGACGCCACGGCCAGGACGCTCGGTCGTCCGGCGCCCGAGGGCCCGGGGCGGACATGCTTGAAGGACGTGTAGGGCAGTTGCAGCGCGTTGGTGACGCCACCAGTGATGGTGCCCAGGTACCCGCATCCTTTTTCGGCCCAGGCAGCGACGACCTGGCCCCCCGGAAGGAGCGCGTAATCAGATTCGCCAAACGTCCACGCCGGGCCGGCAAACTCGGCCTCCATCGGCGCAATTTCCCCACCTTCGCTGTAAAGGTTCCACCAACCGCTCCGGTCCGAGATCCAAAAAAGCTCGCCGCTCGGGGACCACTGTGGCTGGAGCACGGACTCGTCGTGGTCGCCTCCGGCGACGACCCTGAGGTCGGCAACCTTGCCGCCCACGAAATTGCCCCGCCAGAGCTCGGTCGAGCCCCACGGCATGTTTGGGTGGTCCCAGCAGACAAAGGCCAACTGCTGGCCGTCGGGAGAAAACGCCGGTGCCGAATAGAAATCGCGGCCTTCCGCCACGAGCTCAGCGCCGTCGTCGGGGTTGGCCAGGTCGATGGCGACGAGGTCATTGACCACTCCTTGGGGAAGGTGCGACTCCCGCACAGCCACCACCCATTGGCCGTCCGGGCTGAGCTCCGGGCACGCAAAACGGACCGACCGGGCCTCGGGCGGCTCCGGGGTGAGAGGCTTCGGGGGGCGCCCGGGCGAGACGTCCCAGAGCCGCTGGTCCTCGGAGTTGGAGGACACGACCACACACCCTTCGGGCCCCCCGGCGGCCCACGCCCTCCCGCCGTACTCGTGAGCGAGCGTGCGAGCCGACATCCCCGGGGGGAGCAATTCACGGGCCGTGCCGTCGATGCCGAGCGCGACCAGAGCGACGCGCCCCTTCTCCGACGGCCTGAGCTCCTGCCAGATAACGTCGCTGCCCGCCGCAGTCGGGTAGCCAAACGTTACGAGCCCCTGTGCGAGATCAGCCGCCTGTAAAGGCGAGGGCCAGGTCCCGTACGGGGCGACAACCTTCTCAGTCACTCCCGGGGCCCGCCTCGTTGCCCAGTTCTGCGCGGCCCAACTCGCTCTGCCCCAGTTCGCTCCCGGCCAGGTCGCCGTGGCCCGGGCCGCTACTGTCCGGCTTGGCGCCCGATGTGCCGCGCGAACGGGGAGGGCGCACGAGCGCGGCCCAGACGGTCGCCGCCGGGCCAGGAGGAGCGGCGTCGCCGAGAGCCAGCTGTGCCTTTACCCGTTGGGTGACCTTGCGCTCCATGTAGAAAGCCAGTAACGGCAAGAGGCCTGAGCCCACCATCCCGAGCAGCTGCCCCGTCCGGAACCGCGCCCTGGCAGCGAGGTCGAGGCAACTCACGAGGTAGATGATGTAAAAGAACCCGTGCGCTGTCCCGACTATCTCGACAACGCTGTCCCAGGGCCATCTGTTGTGCCCTGTCACTTGGAGGCCTATCAGCTGGAGAGGGATGCCTACGAAGCACAGCGTCGCAAGGCCGATGCCGACGACCGTGGCCATGAACCTGTAACGGGCGAGAGCACCCTCGGTTGTCCAGCTGGTAGCGAGACGTTGCCTCGAGGCTTCGCTCAAGGTGCGGTCGCGCGCTGGGCCGCCGCCGCTTGGCCGGGCGACGGTGCTTGGCGTTCGCCCAACCCGGGCACGTGCTCCACGGGGAGGCCCCTCGGGTTGCGCCAGGTCTTCCTGGCGCGCCCTGCCGAGAGGGCCTTAAGGTACTCGTTGTAGGCCACTAGCTCGGGGGTCTCCAAGCCTTCATCCCACACGAGGGGCCGGGACGGGACCTCCTCGTCGCGATGGAGGAACGAGCGCTTGCTGCTTCTCGGGCTCTCGTAGCTGGCTTCGACCCTTACGTCGTGAAGGAGCTGCCACCACGCCACAACGGCGAGCACAGCGAAGATGGGCCATTCGACCGAATAGAAATAGCTCAGAAGGTTGCCGCTGAGCGCCCGGTGGACCTGCCACCACCCGGCGACGAGGCATCCCGGAGCTACTGTTATGACCAGGAAGTGCAGGAAGAGCGCTCGGCGGGAAAACCAGCGTTTGCGCACCGGCACAGTCTAAGGGTGTTCAGCCAGGTCCAAGGGCGCGCAACCGGGCATTGCGGCCCCGGCCCGAGGGCTCCGGCCCCGGCGGAGGGCGGAGCTCAGCTCGCCTTTACGGCGGCCAGCAATTTGGTCAACGAGTCCTTCGCGTCGCCGAACAGCAGGACGGTCTTGGGGTCGTAGAGGAGGGCGTTGTCTATCCCCGAGAAGCCCGGCCGCATGCTCCGCTTCAGGAACACGACGTGCGCAGCCGAGTCGACGTTGAGGATC
>DATJMJ010000196.1:0-16306 GCA_035508795.1 Acidimicrobiales bacterium | reverse complement strand
GCAACGCCTCGGCTGAAGTGCTCCGCCGGGTGCTCGACGGCGTGATCGGCCAGGTCGAGGTGATAGAAATCGAATCCGGAGGCTGGGACCTCATCAGCGCGGGTATCCACTGGGTCGACTTCGCGCTTGCCGCCCTTGGCGATGACCGGCCCGAGAGCGTCTTTTGCGCCTGCGACGTCACCGGCCAGACGTACCGGGACGGGATCGAGGTGGAGACCGAGGCCGTCACATACTGCGTCATGCGCTCGGGGGCCAGGATCGTCATGCAAACGGGTGATCATGTCAAACCTTCCCGCGAGGGCAAGGAACTCGTTTTCCGGATCTACGGTGACCAGGGGAGCATCGAGTTCTGGGGATGGGAAGACCGTTATTGCATGCGGGGCGGTAAGGCGGGGGCGAGCGAGATAGTCGAGGTGGCGCCGGCCGAGCAGACGGCCCATCAGGTTTACCTGGACCGGTTGGCAGAAATGGTCGTCGGCGGCGCGCCAGACTTCGAGCTTGCTGAGTTGTCCTTGAGGGCGCTCGAGGTCTGCGAGGCGGCTTACCTCTCAGCCGCGCAACGATGCAACGTACGGCTCCCCATAGCCGGTTTCACCGCCCCCCAACTCGTTGAATGGGCCCCGGGCACCGCCTACCGCGGGAAGGGCGGCCGCGATGGCCGCCACTAAGTTCGCCGTCATCGGCGGCGGGTGGCGAGCAGAGTTCTTCGTCCGTGCAGCTGCCGGGGCCAAAGCTGTCCTCAGCTGTGAGGGGGTGACCTCGAGGCGCCGCGAACGCCGTGAAGAGCTCGAGCAGGTTGCCGGTGTGGCCGCCTTCGCCTCCGTTGACGAAGCGCTCGACCGCGACCTCGATTTCGTCGTCCTGGCGGTGACGCGCGAGGCAGCCGTCCCTCTCCTGGAGGAGCTCACCGAGAAGGGCTCCCTGCCCGTCCTCCTCGAGACCCCACCGGGCCTCGAGGTGGCCGAACTGCGCAGAGCATGGGAGATCAGCCTCCGTGGCGCCAGGGCCCAGGTCGCCGAGCAGTACCGTTGGCAACCCCACCACGCCGCCCGGCTGGCAGTCCTCAATAAAGGGGTGATCGGCGAGCGTTACCAAGCCCTGGTCTCGGTGGCCCATGGCTACCATGCCGCCAGCCTCTTTCGGGAATACCTCGGCGTCGACGACGGTAATTGGCTCGAGCTGTCGGTGACTGCATGCAAGCTTTCCTCCCCGGTCCTCCCCGGGCCGGGACGTTACGGGCCCTCCGAAAGCCCCGGCCCAGTGGTCAGTGACCGCACGGTGGCGGTGCTCACCGACGGCCAAAAACATGCCATATACGACTTCGACGGCGAGCAGTACTTCTCCGAGATCCGCGGCCAGCACGTTTCGGTGCGCGGAGAACGAGGCGAGCTTGTCGACGACCGGTTCACCTATTTCCCGCCGGGGGAGCACCTGCGCGCCAGGCAGGAAGACCTGATCAGGTACGAGGGCGGACGGGGCGGCGACCTGACCCGCTTCCGGCTAGACGAGGTGCGCTTCGAGGGCCGCGCCGTGTACCAAGCTCCGGGCTACCTCGGCGCGGTGTCGGACGAGGAAGCGGCCATTGCCCAGTGCCTCTACCACATGGGGGTCTACGCCGAGACCGGAGAAGAGTTTTACCCGGTCGAGCGAGCGTGCCGCGACCGCTACATCGAGCTGGCGATCTCGGCGAGCCTCGAAAAGAAAGCCACTATCACATTCGACGTCGACGGCTGGAAGAGCGGCGACGTCCCGTGGTAGCTCTTTGCACGGGCGGGCGCTCGCCATGATGCTCATCGGCATAAGCGTCGCCGCTACCGGCCGAAAGGAACTTTTGGGGCGCTCACCGGCGTACGCCGAGACCGTCGTCAACCCACCGGTTTGACGCTTCAGCAGCCCAGGACGCTTACGCGGAACTTACGTGGCCTAACACTGCCGCCCTCAAGATCCTGGTCGAGTTCGCCCGGTGACCACCAGCTTCACGCCGAGTTATAGCACCGCGCAGGCCGGGCGTCACCACCCGGTGCGGGGGAAAGTCAGGCACCTTTGGCGACCGCCTCCCGCAGGCCCGTCATGTACCCGATGGCAAAAAGCCTCCCGAGCACGGAATAGCCGAACGTTTCGTTGCTTTCGCCTTCGAGCGCAGGGACGTGGTCGGGGCGCATCGGGCCGTCGAAGCCGATGTCCCTGTACGCCCGCATACATTCCAGCATGTCGGTCGGGCCCTCGTCATGGAAAACCTCAACAAATTTGTGCGCGTCACCGGCGACATCCCTGAAGTGAGAGAAAAAAATCCGCCCGTCGGCGCCGAGCCGACGGATGAGCGCAGGGAGGTCGCCGGACATAAGGGTGAAGTTGCCCTGGCAAAAAGTGACCCCGCTGTACTCGCTCGGGACGATCGAGAGCACCCGTTGGAATGCGCCGGGTGAGCCCATGATGCGCGGGACGCCCCGGACCTGGCTGATCGGCGGGTCGTCGGGATGGAGCGAGATCTGCACACCTGACTGCTCGGCGACCGGGACAACTGCTCGCAAGAAATACTCGAAAGCATCCCAGAGCTGCTCATGGGTTATGCTCCCCGGCTCGGCCAGCGGCGGCGCCGCGCGCATGACCTCGTCGTCGTAGCCGGTCGACAACGCGCCGCCCCGAAGGCGCACGGCGGTATCGGTTCGCGCCCAGCTCGAAATGGCGACCCAGTTGTAGCACAGTGTCGGGATCCCGAGCTCGCCCATGGCGCGCAGCTGCGTGCAAAACCAATCGATCTGCTCGTCTCGTCCCGGGCGGCCGAGGCGTACGTCGTCCATCGGCGCGGTGTCCTCCAGCACGGTGACCTCGAGCCCGTAAGAACGGTACTGCTCGACTATCCGGGCCAAAGCCGGCCGCTCCCACGGGCGTTCGCCCGGTGGTGGTGCAACATAGCGCTCGGGCACGAAGTGCTGGGTCTCGACTTTCGGCCAGCGCCACTGTTGCTCGCCGCCGTCGAGAAGGCTCACCACCTTGTCGACCCCCGCCTGTTTGACGAGGCGCCACAGCGGAGAAGGCGTCGGCTCGAGCAGTTCGCTTATGTAGAACACGTGAAGGTCCTTCCTCGCCCCACAACTAGCTCCCGTGCGCGGCGCCGGGGACCTCGCCGAGGCGAGCCTCGGGCGCAGGCAAGGCGACACCCGCCAGCAGGCCGCCGTCGACCCTGAGGTCGGCCCCGGTGACGAACGACGAGTAGGGGCTTGCTAGATAGACGATGGCGTCTGCTATCTCCGCCGGGCGTGCGATACGCCCGAGCGGGTACATCGAGCCCCAACCTGCGACCACCTTTCCGGGATCCTCCTCCGACACGTTTCGCGCTCCCTCCCAAAGCATCGGCGTGTCGACCGAACCAGGGCACACGCTGTTGACCCGGATCCCTTCACGGGCGTGGTCGACGGCCATCGCTCGTGTCATGGCCACGATCGCCCCCTTCGTCGCGGTGTAGGCAACCACGTTTTGCTGGCTCGCGACTGCCTGGGCGGAGGAGACGTTGACGATGGCACCGCCGCCGTTGCGGCGCATCAAGGGCACGGCGTACTTGGCCGTCAAGAACATGCTCTTCAGGTTGACGGCAAAAACCTCGTCCCACGTCTCGGGCGACGTGGACTCAACAGTGCCGTAGCGCTGGATACCTATGCAGTTGACAAGGACGCCGAGCCGGCCATGGCGCTCGGCAACGCCTTCCATGAAGGCGTGCACCTGGGCTGGGTCGGAAGCGTCGACAACCGACCCGCGGACATCCGCGCCGCCGTCACGAAAGTCGCGCTCGGCCGAAGCCACCCCGTCCGGGTCGTTGGCGAGGAACTCGACGACCGCCCCGTGCTCGGCCAAACGCGTGACGACAGCCAAACCGATCCCCGAGCTGCCCCCTGCGACGACCGAAACCGTCCCGTCGAGCATCCGGCTCATTCGAAAGCCACCTCGACAGTGCCAAGAGGGCCGAAGTCTGCACGTGCGAAGTCTCCGGGCAGGGCAAAGCAATGGCCTGTGCAGGTGCCGGTGCTGACCACCTCGCCGGCAACGACCGCCCGGCCGTGCGCCCGTACCCAGTTGACCGCCCAGGTGAGGCTGGTGACGGGGTGGCCCATGGCCGCATAACCCTTGCCGGATTTGAGGTACCAGCCGTTGAGGTACAGGTCCATGCCCGACTCAGCGAGGTCGATGTCCTGCCAGTCCTTGACGGCGGGCCCCTTCACCAATGCTGCGCCGCCCCCGTTGTCAAGGCACGACCCGAAATACCCGCTCGCTCCGTACCAGTCGAGGAAAACGCAATCGCCAAGCTCGAGCACAGGGTGCAAGGTAGCTATGGCCGAGCGAATTTCGCCTTCGGTGTAGGGGACGTCGCGTGCCGGGAGATCGGCGCCGAGCTCGAAAGCGAACTCGCACTCGATGTTGCGGTAGTTGATGAAGAGGCCGGGCGGCAACACCGAGCCGCTCGGGAAAATTGTGCCTTGGTAAATCCGCCCGGGCGACGGGCCGGGGAGGCCCTCGGCACGCCTGATCTCCTCGCTCGCTGCGCCAACTTTCCACCCTGCGCCCTCGCGGGCCAGGCGCTCGTCCAGCCTGAGGACCACCTCCATCACCGATGGCCAATCCCGGGTCCGCAGCCGCTCGGGCAACCGGGTAGCGCGGCGCTCCGTGCGGCCCCGGGCGATGATGTCGACGACCTCTTCGACTTCGGCGGGCAAAAGAGGTGCCCGCCGCGCACAGGCGACAGCCCCCGATGGCGGCGTCTCGCCGTAAATGAACCGGCCCCGCTCGCCTATGTCGGCCGGCCGCTCGACGCCACCACTGCGCCCCGGCCGGGCACCATGGCCCTCCCCGCGCCGCACCGGGCCCAGCTTTGCCCCGGGGCCGACCACGTCGTTGTTGGCTTCGCCGTTCACGCCGGCACTGACCTCGCCCACCGTCGGGCCCTGGCCGAGCAGGTGGTGCAGGGCCCGCGGCGCTTGGCAGGCCTGCCCGATGCCGGGCCGTGACGGGAGATGCCCCTGGCGCCGCCTTCAGGCAAAGCGCACCGTGCCACCTTCGCCGATGCTCGCAACCTCGCCGGCCCCATCGAACACGACGGCTTCGATGACGACCTCGCGTGAAGCGTGCGCACCAAATATGGCCCCTTTTTGACCATGCGAGCGCGCGCTGGCCATACCCTGCCCGGGGATGGTCGATGCCGGCTCGACGGCGACGACGTACGCCCGTTGGTACCATGGCCAACCCTTGCCGGAGTGGACCTCCTGCCAGAGCCACGCCTTGGGAAAGGGGTCGAGCGGCCAGCGAAACCCGATCCCTAACCCGATGCGGGAGTTGGTGAGGGCGAAGAAACCCTCGGAGAAATCCTCGAGGTAAGCGAGGACAGCACGCTGTTGGCCCGGCGGCGGGACTTGGCGCATGTCGACCTGCCCGCCGTCGACGGTGCCGGCATATGGCCAGGCGTGGCGCGACCCAGGGGACAACAAGGTACCCGGCGACCGGTCGTCGGCGACCAGGCTGCGGCAGCCGGCCGAGAGGGTACAGCCCCCCTCGAGGAACGGCGGCCCGAAAGCAGGATGGTGCGACCACATCGCTTCGACCTGCTCGCCCGAGCCGTTGGTGACCGTCTCGGTGAGACGCAGGACCGGCCCTTCCACTTCGACCAGGCGCCGTACGCTTAGCGGCACCGTCATCAGCTGAGTTTCGAGGACTGCGCTGCGTGCGGAAGCCGAAATGACCTCCCAGGGGACCACGGCGGCCTCTCCGTGATAGCCCCATGTCACACCTTGCTCAGTGCATTCGTCGCCCCCGTTTGGGAGGAGGACCTGCCACCCGCCCGGGTAAGCCTCGATCCAGCGCTCCATGGACGAGCTGCCGTAGTGGGCGCCCGTGCGGCCCCGCCAGGGTGACTTGAAGAGGAAGTCGATGCCCGAGCGTTTGTCGACCAGGGAGCAGATATCGGCACCCTTATCGGGCAGGACCGTCACTTCGATGCGGTCACTCGCAATGGTCACGAGAGGGTGCATAGGCAAAGGCTTACTCCCAAACCAACGCCGCGCCCGTGATCCACATGACGATGCCCTCCACAGCTACAGCACAGCAATCGGGTTGACCGGCGACCCGGTGCCACCGGGCACGATCAATGGTGCGACCACGAGGAGGAACTCGTACGTGCCGGCCTCGGCACAGGCCTCGCTCAGGGCTTCGAGGTCGAGGTTGTCGAGAAGGGGCATCCCCATTGCATTGATCGCCAACAGGTGGACGGGCCCGTTGATGCCGGGCAGCGGGCTCGGGCGGGCGTCGCTGTCGCCATCACCGCCCAAAAGGGCAATTTCGCGCTGTGCGAGCCACTCGATCGCCGAAGTGGCGAGGCCCGCACTGGCGAGGTCGGGGTCCCACGGCCCGAGCGCACGGCGACGGCCCATCTGCCCGCTGCGAAGGAGGACGGCGTCACCGCGGCGGACCTCGGCGCCGAGCGTGGCGGCTACCTCCTCGAGGTCGCCGGCGCCGAGTGCGAGCGGAGGCTCCAACCAGTCGAGCCCACGAGCCCTGGCAGCATCGAGCAGGACGCCTCTTGCAACGATCCCCTGGGCGAGCCGGGAAACTGGCGCGAACGACGACCCGCCCGACGAGATGACCTGCGCCGCCGGTTTGCCGTTGTAGAGCAAGCCTTTGTAGGCGATGTGCGGGAGGGCGTCGAGATGGCTCGCCGATTTGCCGTGGAAGTCCACGGCGATGAAATCGGTGTAATAGGACGGCTCCTCGGCGCCTCGTTCACCCATATGCGCCATGTAGTGGAGAGCGGGGCGCCCGTTGTCGGGGCCGCTGACCGTATCGAAGGGCCGCCCGAGGGAGATCTGCCTCCCGGACCTGACGAGCCTGGACGCTTGTACCACCTCGTGCTCGCCGACGAAGTTGAGCGTCCCGAGCTCGTCCTCGGTGCCCCAGCGCCCCCAATTTTTGACCCTTTCGAAAAGGCGCTCGAACTCCGCAAGTGCCGCCCCCGATTTCTCGTCCGTCATCGTCATCTCTCCTTTGGGTGCATCATGACCCGCCACGCCCTCACGTCCACATCGAACAACCCCGAAGACACGGTGGTGTCGTCAGCCTCCTCGGTTTTCGAAGTGGCGTCGGCACGGGCGACCTCTGCGGCGTAGGCACCGAGCACGATGTCCCAGGTCTGGACGAGCCAATCTCGGGCGGCAACCAAACCTTCGGGGGCCAGCGAATAGAGATGCTTCGTCCCGCGCGCGACATGGCGGACAAGCCCTGCGTCCGACAGCGTCCGCAGGTGCCGGCTCACGGCAGGGCGGCCCACGGGCAGCTTCCCGGCCAACTCTGCGACCGGTGCCGGGCCGTGGCTCAGCACCTCCACGATGCGCCGCCGCGTTGGCTCTCCGAGAGCGTCGAACACCGCTTCGGTTCTCGCCCCAGATTGGTTACTCATAGGTAACGGTTACTATATGGTAACGGGTGGTAGCCGTCAACGGCCGCTAACTGGCCATTTCGCGGCCACGGTAGGCCCGCTACCGACGGGGCGACTTGCGTGAGACGGTCACTTCCCCGGGCCAGGATGGTGTGGTGCCTGACCCTGTCCCCCTCGGCCGGTCCGTCGTCGTCCGGCCCGGCCAGCCGGCGCCGGGGCCATGGCGGGATTGCGACCGGCTGGCAGTGCAGAAGGTGGACGCAGCCACGGCCGACGCCCTCGGTGCGGCCTGGCGGGACCGTAGGTCGATCGTCGTCGAGCTGGGCCCCGGCCTGGACCTCGGCGACCCTGGTCAGCCGCCCGCAGAACGTGTCACGGGCCTGCAACCCTGGGAGTGGGATCCTGGCCTCGACCTCGTTGGGGAGAGGCTCCACCACGCCCTATGGGCCAACTCCGTCGACGCACGGGACGGAGTGCCACGGTACCAATGGGCGGAGGACGCGGTCGCCCTCGGCGCACGGCCCGATGCGTCCGGCCAGGGCGATGTCGTACTGCCCGACGGGCGGGCGGCGATCTGTGATGGCGGGCCGCTCGACGCGTCTCTTACCACCCGCACCGGCTTCCCCACCCTTCACCGCATCGGGCTCGAGCACCGGTCGTTGAGCCCGGTCGGCAGCGCGACGCCGAGTGCGTTGCCGCTTGCACCCGACCAGCTGATCGCGATCGGAGAACCGCGGGCTGCGGCACGGGTGATCGCGCCGGCCGGGTCCGGCAAGACCCGGGTACTGACAGAGCGTGCTCGCTTGATGCTGTCGGGATGGGGGCTTCCTCCCGAAGCCATGGCACTGGTGGCCTACAACGTGCGGGCGGCAAACGAGATGCGGTCGCGCCTGGCCGACTTGCCGTCCCTTCGCGTGCGGACCCTAAATGCTCTCTCGCTCCGCCTCTCCGGCCGCAAGACCACGATCGAAGAGCCCGAGGTCCGGCGTATCTTGAGCGGGCTCGTCGAGTTCCCCCGCCGTGCGGAGACCGACCCCGCCGCCCCTTGGGTCGAGGCGTTGAGCCGTGTCAGGCTCGGCCTTGCCCACCCTGAGGAGGTGGAGGAGGAAATCGGCGACGTTTCGGGCCTCGGGCGTGTCGCGCGTGACTACCGCGACAAGCTGGCCGAGGCCGGCTCGGCCGATTTCGACGAACAGGTGGTGGCGGCGATCGAGCGCCTCCTCGCCGACCCCGCGTTCCGCCACCGCAGCCAGCAATTTGCCCGCCTGTTGCTCGTCGACGAGTTCCAGGACCTGACCCCCGCCCACATCCTCTTGGTGCGGCTGCTCGCGGGACCTGCCGGCGCGGTGTTCGGGGTCGGCGACGACGACCAGACCATCTACGGGTACGCGGGCGCGACGCCTAGGTGGCTCGTGGATTTCGAGCAGTTGTTCCCGGGTTCGGCAGCCCATCCCTTGGAGGTCAACTACCGCTGCCCGGAGCCCGTGGTGAGCGCCGCCCAAAATCTCCTCACGCACAATTCTCTCCGGGTTGCAAAGACAATCAGGTCGTCCAAGGCTGGCCGCGAGGGTTCTCTCGCGGTGCGTGCCGGCGGCAACCGTCCAGCGGCGACGACGGTCGGCGTGATCACCGGGTTGCTCGCTGCAGGAGCCGAGCCGGCCGACATCGCCGTGCTGTCGAGGGTCAACGCATCGCTCGTGCCGGTGCACATCCTCCTTCGCCAGTCGGGGGTGCCCGTCGACCGGGCGGCAGACGACCGCTTTGCCCAGCGCGGTGGTGTGAAGGCCGCTCTCGCCTGGTTGTCGGTCGCCGTTGCACCGCCTGGGGCACTACCGGGGCCTTCCATGCGAGAGGCGGCGCGTCGGCCAAAACGTGGCATGAGCCAATCCCTCCTCGACCTGGTCGCCAAGCGGCGCTCCGTCGACGGGTTGTCCAATCTTGCCGATTGGCTCGAGGGCAAGGGGAGCCAACGCGAGGCGGGCAAGGTGCGGGACTTCGCTGCCGACGTGCTGACGCTCCAGGAGGCGGCCCGCCTCCCGGGCACCACCACTGCTTCGCTGCTCGCCGTCGTGCGGTCCCGTGTCGGCGACGGAGGGCTCGACGCCAGCGTCGACGCGCTCGACCGCTGGAGCCACGGCGCGATCGCTGCGCATGCAGACGACCTCGCCGCTCTGTCCGAACTGGCGGAGCTCGAGCCTGCCCCGGCACGCTTTGGCCAGTGGTTGAGGGATCATCTCGCTGCGCCGCCTGACCAGCCCGGCGTGACCTTGGCCTCGGTGCATGCAGTCAAGGGACGCGAGTGGCCCCACGTGGTCGTCCACCATGCGACGTCCGGGTTAATGCCGCACCGGCTGGCGCTCGACGTGGAGGAAGAGCGGAGAGTTTTCCATGTGGCGATAACGCGTTGCGTCGATGGCGTCACCGTCGTGACCGGCAACCCGCCGTCGCCGTTCGTGGCCGAGCTTTCGGCCCAGGCACCTCCACAGGCCGCAACTCGACCCGTGCGACAAGCAGCGCCAGCCCGGGGGGTGCTTGGCGAGCGGGGAGCCGGGCATATTGCGAGCGCGCCCCGTCCGGGGCACGGGAAACCGGCGAGCCGGCCCGCAGAGCCGGACCGGCGAGCGCCCGCCGGCGAGATCGTGGCGGCAAAATTGGGGCTCCGGTTTACCCGGCAAGGCCACGACTACGAGATCTCCGAGGTGGGCGACGACAGTGCAAAAGCCGTCGTAAGCGGTGGCCGCGCATTCATAACGGTGAGGTTCGGGTCGAGCGTCAACTGCCTTGGTGCACCCACCGTGCTGGTCCACCCAGCCTACGAGGAAGCCGTGGAGCGGTTGAGGAAATGGCGGTCGGACCGAGCAAGGGCGACGGCAAAGCCCGCCTACACGGTCTTCGACGACAAGACCCTGCGGGCGCTGGCCGCAGCGCTACCTACGAGCGAGACAGGTCTGGCCGCCGTACCCGGCATCGGCCCGGTGAAGCTCGAGTCCTATGGCCCCGAGCTCACCGAAATGTTCGAAGACCTGAGGTCCCACGGCGCCGGGCCGTAGCGCTAGCCCTCACTGACCACAACTACAGACTCAACAGGCAGAGTGAGGGACTTGGAGCAAGTGGCCTGAGACTGCACGACGGAGGTAGCGGCGCTGTCGTAGGTGTACTCCGTCACCGTCCCGCTTTTGGAGATCGCCGAGCAGCTGACCTTCGCTGTCCCGGAGCTGCTCGCGTTGACCAATAGGACCGAACCATTGTCGGCTGTGGACGACCAGCCATAGGTGTTGGACGGCAAGCCGCTGAGGAGGCTCAGCGTCGCCCCCGGTTGGGCCAACTTGGACGCCATCACGTAGCCGTAGTACGGGGCGAGCGGGGTGTCCACCGGCCCTTCCCCTGTACCGCCCGAGGACAGCAGGCCGAAGTCGGCACTGGCGGTGCCGTAGTTGTGGGCGTCCCACCAGTCCACGCTCTTCGCCCCGTAGGCCAGCCATTGGAGAACAGTTGCCGCCGAAAAAAGGGCCGCCACAGGCTCGGAGTTGTAAGCCGTCTCGCTGCTGGAGATATTGAGCTCGCCTACCACGAAGTAGGCGTTCGGGTCGTAGGCTGAAAGTGCCGCATGGACCTCGGAATAAGCCGCCGGGATCTTGGTAATTGTTGCCAGGATCTGGTCGGAGGTCTCGGTCGGTGTACCGCTGAAGGGGTACCAGTGGACGTCGGCACAGTTGATGTCGGCGGCGTCCGCCTTCAGCACCGTGTCGTTCCAAGCCTGGTAGCCCGAGATGCCCGACCCCGGAGCCAGGGAGGGGTCCATGGCGTAGTCGTAGCAAACCTGGGCGCCCGGGACCGCCGCTTTGATGGCCTGCATATAAGCGAGGCCGTTGGAAGCGTAAGAAGCCGCTGTGTGCGGGTTGGGGTGGTCGTCGGTCTCCCAGCTGCCGTACTCCTCGTTGCCGATCTCCCAAAGGGCGACCGCCTCACCCGAAGTGAGGGACTGGGTGGCCCATGCCCCGGCGTCGGCAGGCGTGCCAGACCCGTAATTGACCGTGACGAACTTCTGCCCGTTGGCAGCATCGACGTCACTCGAGAACTGAGCGAAGCTGACCGGTTGGACGTTGCCGTCCTCGGTGTTGGTCTGCCAAAAGTACTGGTCGGCCCATGACCCTCCGGGGTAGCGCACCAGCCCGAGATGTGCAGCGGACAGTGCCGGAGGTACGGCCGCGTCGTTGAAGTACCCGTCCCACGCTGCCGTGTTTACCCCAAGCGGGCTCGGGGTGGCCGACAGCGTCACGCCCTGCGCACCAGCCGTACCGGTGGCGGCGACCTGGGCGCCTGACGCGGCCACGAGCAGGGCCGCACCGGCGATGGCTGCTCTCCTCGGGGTGTTGACTATTCGCATGACTACCTCCCGTAGTGGCCGTGGAGGGAAACGGGCCCTCCCTGAGCGCCATGTTGGAACCGCGGGTGGGCCTCCAACGAGGCCGTACAGCCAGGAGCGTAATGCGTGGGGGACCGCCGCCGGCTCCCCGTGGGTCGCCCGGCCGGCAACCATCGGCCGGCAACCAATAGCGCGCCGCATTGCCGGCGATGGGCATTTTGGCGGCGCCGCCCCAGCCGCCTCCGGTGAAGGGCCGCTTGACTTGTAGGGTGCAAGGGCAGTGGAGCGATCGCAACAAAATGGCTCGGGCCGTCGCAGACGGTGGCACAGGCTCGTGCACGCCCTGGCCAAGCGCGTGATCGTCACCACCATCGTTGCCGGGATAGCCCCCGTAGTCACTTATCTCGTCGTACAGCCCCACGTTGGGAGCACCGCCGTCGCCCTGGCGATCGCTTTCGCCCTGCCGGTCGCCTGGGCCGGCCTGAATGCCTTGTGGCACAGGAGCCTGGACCTCGACGGCATGCTGACGATCGGCGCTTACGGGCTCGGTCTCGTCTTTGCGGTCCTGTCGGGTGGCAGCGCACTGCCGCTCAAGCTCCACTCAGCTGCCGAGACAGGAGCGGTCGGCGTCGCTTGCCTCGGCTCGGTGGTCTTGCGGCGGCCTCTCGTGCTCATTGCCCTCAGGATCCTCCGGAGCGGGAAGCGCAGAGGCGCCTGGCGGAGGGCGTTCGCCGAGCCGGCACTAGGCCCGACGTTTTCGGTCATCACCGCCCTGGTGGGCGTCGGCCTGCTGATAGAGGCCGCCAGCCAAGTGGCCCTGGCCCTGCTGGTGCCGACAGTTGTCTTCGTCGCGGTGTCGCTCCCGGCCCGATTTGTCATCTACGGAGGGGAGGCCGGGATGTTCCTCGCGCTGAGAGGAAGAGGGGGGCGCACCGTCCGGGCGCCGGGGCCCAAGGGGGCTCCGTCCTAGCCGGCGAGGTGCCGGCCGAACGCAACGAGGTTGAAGACGAGCCCGCTACCTAATGTGAGCGGGCGGCGCTGCAACCGCAGCGACCGTGACCGCTCGCGTGTCAGGGCGCCGTCGTCGTAGTAGTGGCCAACGTTGTGGTCACTGCGACCGTCGTCGGGACCCCGGTGGTGCTGATGCAGCCAACTACGCCTACGACGTAGTCGCCCGAATAAGCAGCCATGTAGGGTGCCGGGATCCAAATCCCGTTGAGGTAGACACCGGCAGGTTGGGAGCCCGGTGTGTAATTGTCCATTGCCTCTTCGGCTGTTTGGAGGATCGTCGCGTCAGGTATGCACGACCCGTTGAGGACCAGTTGGTCGGCCGGCAGCGTCGATGGGACACCCCCGGTCGTTGTGGCAGCCTGTGTGGTCGAAGTGGACGTAGTCTGAGCGGAAGCTGAGAACTCCGCCCCTGTGGCGCCTATGGCACCTACGAGCGCTCCGGCCGCGAGTAAATATCTTGCGATTTTCATCGGTTCCTTCCTTGGCTCCTTCTTCCTGGCCCACTTTGGCCCGGTACGAACTTCCTACCGCGTGAGCCGGGCACTAAAACCGTGTGCTCGCCTTCAGGATATAGCCATCCACCGTCTTAACGACCGCCCTCGAGGACCAGGTTGCGCGCCATATCCTGCAGTGCGCGGTCGTCGTGGCACTCTCCGACGCATTGCCGCCAATTTGTGACCCGGCCTCTCTCGGCCGGTACTCGGGGCCGGGGGCCCCTAGGCGTTTTACCGTCACTCCTGATTACTCCAACTGTTGAGCCATATTTTGCAAGCCGCCACCTCCTTCGCCCGTAGTGACGCGCGGCGATCCAGGTGTCCCCCACTGCGGTCTCGGCGGTGCGGCGGGGTGCGTCGCGTGGGCCGTGCGGAGCCAATCGCACGGCGCCGGGTGTTTGCTCCGGCGACGGTATGACTGCAAGTGTTGGAGGGATGCGCTACCGGCGGGTGGTCCTGGCGACGGTCGCGATCGTCGCGAGCGCGGGCGCGGCCCTGGCCGGCCGAGCCGTCGTCGCCACGCCCCGCGCTGCTGCTCAGGGCGGCCTGACGGGGGCGAACTTCCAGCTCGTGTGGGCCGCGGGCCCGCTGTCGGACAAGGGGTCGCCGATAGCTGAGTCGTCTCCGATAGAAGCGACCCTCGACGGCTCGGGACCGGCGGTCGTGGTCGGCGACCGGGCGGGGTACCTCTACGCTTACCACCTCTCGGACGGGACCCCGGTCACCGGGTGGCCTGTTGACATTGGCGTGCCCATCGACTCGACCCCCTCGGTGGCGGTGCTTGCCGGCAGCTCTATGGACTCTGTCTTCGTCGGAGCGGGCAATTCCGGCAAGCCCGACGTCGGCGGCTATTACGGCTTCGGCCCGGGTGGCCAGCCGCTCTGGCACTCGACGGTGCAAAGCATCCCCGGCGACCCCCACCCGGCCATCGGTGTGCAGGCCTCGCTAACGGTGGCCGACCTCCAGGGCACCACCGGGGTCTTCGCCGGTTCGCTCGACCAGCTCGACTATGCCCTCAACGCGTCCAACGGCTCGACGCTCAACGGCTGGCCGTTTTTCGCAGCCGACAGCGTGTTCTCGACAGCCGCGGCCGCCGACCTCTACGGCACCGGCCAGGACGAGCTCGTGGTAGGCGGGGCCTCGTCGGAGGGCATCGCACTCGGCCAGGCCTACCAACAGGGGGGCCACGTGAGAGTGCTCGATAACCGGGGTGACTTGCTCTACGACTACGACACGAACCAGGAGGTCGACTCGTCGCCGGCAGTTGGAGACTTCCTCTCAGGCGGCCAGCCGGGCGTCGTGGTCGGCACCGGGTCCTACTTCGCCGGCGCAAGCGACTCCGACACGTTGAAGGCGTTTACGGCACGGCTCAAGCTCGTGTGGTCCGTCACCCTCGACGGGCGGACCAACTCGAGCCCAGCGCTCGCCGATGTCGAGGGCGACGGCCAACTGGACGTCCTGGAGGGCACGGACACCGGCAGCGGCGGCTCGCTCTGGGCGCTGGACGGGAGCAACGGGGCGACGATCTGGCACCAAAGCCTCGTGGGACGGGTGATCGGCTCTGTCGTGGCAGCCGACTTGACCGGGCAAGGCTACGACGACGTGCTCGTCCCGACGACCCACGGTGTCGAGGTACTCGACGGCAAGAGCGGCAGCAAAGTGACCGTGCTCGGCAACCTGTACGGCTTCCAGAACTCGCCCCTCGTCACCGACGACCCCAACGGCACCGTCGGGATAACCGTCGCCGGCTACGAGGGCAGCAACCAGGGGATCGTCGAGCATTTCGAAGTTACGGCCTCCGACGGTGCTGAAGCTGTCGGTGCGGGCTCCTGGCCGATGTTCCACCACGACCCGGGCCTCAGCGGGACGAGCGCTCCCCTGCCCGACCTCGGGCGCGCCACGCCGTCCGGGCTGAGCGCGCAGGCGAGCAACGGCGAGGTGGCGCTTTCCTGGCAGCCGGCGACCGGAGGCAGTTCCGCCGTCACCGGCTACAACGTCTACGAGTCCACGGCCTCCGGCCACGAAAACGGGGCTCCACTCAACGGCTCCACGCCTCTCACCAGCGACAACTACACCGTGAGCGGACTGTCGGACGGGACCAAGTACTGGTTTGAGGTGACTGCGGTGGACGCCGCCGGCGAGGGCGGCCCGAGCCCGCAGCAGAGCGCAGTGCCCTTCGAGCGGCCAGGCGCGCCACAGGCCCTGGCGGCGTTGGCGGGCAACGGTGACGTCAAATTGTCCTGGGCTGCGCCCGCCTCCAACGGCGGCTCCGCTCTGACCGGTTACAACGTCTATGAGTCGACGGTCGCGGGCACTCAAGGGCCCAAGGTAGCCACTACGTCCGCCAACGGTTACACCGTAAAGGGCCTCAAAAACGGGACTACCTATTACTTCGAGGTGACGGCGCTGAACGCCGCCGGCGAGGGCCCGCCCTCCCCGCAGGTGACCGCCCTCCCAGTCGCCCCGGGCCCACCAGCCCCGCCGGTAACGACCACGACCACCGTACCGCCGTCGCCGCTGCCAGCCGGGTACAGGCTTGCGACAGCCGCAGGCCAGGTGTACCGCTTCGGCAAGGTCCCGCCGGCCAGCAGCGGGCAACCGGCGGCTCCCGTCGTCGGGATCGCCTCCACCCCCGACGGGCGCGGCTACTGGCTGGCGGAGAGCACCGGGGCGGTACTTGCTGCCGGTGACGCCAAAGCGTACGGTCCGGTCTCGGGCCTGCACCTTGTGAAACCGGTAGTCGGTATCGCCGCTACCCCCGATGGGCGCGGCTACTGGCTGGTCGCCTCAAACGGGGGCATATTCGCTTTCGGCGACGCCCACCTTTATGGCTCGACGAGCGATACCCAGCTCAACGAACCGATAGTTGGCATCGCGGCCACTCCCGACGGGCGCGGCTACTGGATGGTCGCCTCCGACGGCGGCATATTCGCCTTTGGCGACGCCCGCTATTACGGTTCGACGGGTCACATCCGGCTCAACAAGCCGATAGTTGGCATCGCGGCCACTCCCGACGGG
>DATJMJ010000195.1:0-7270 GCA_035508795.1 Acidimicrobiales bacterium | reverse complement strand
CCCTCCATCACTTACGCTGGTCGGCCCCAACACCGTTTTGAGCTGATTGAGGCCAATTGTACGATCTCCACACGTTCACCCCAGGGAACTCGTCGTCCAGCGACAGCCCGAGCGGCACCCTCATAAGCACGCGACAAAATGGCGGCGCCTGCCCTAACGGGAGGGGCCATCGGGACCTTACCCACAAGATGTGCCGGACCAGTAGCGTTCCGCGAAGCGGGGGTATATAATCCAGACAGGGAGCACACTTTTAGGTGCTCAAGGGCAACCGTCTGAAAGGAGAGCGCGATGGTAACGTTGAGCTCGTCCGAGGAGAGCGGTCCGCCGGGCTGCTAACAGGCCAGGCGGAGCCGGTACCGGGCGTTTCCCATGCGCCGCCGGCAGGTCTGGTCAGCTCAGCGGCACCCCCGCTGCGTATATCTCGGCCATTACGTCACCGACTGCAGGTCGGTTTCGAGGTGGTCCCAAAACCTAATCACGTCATTGGGGCGTGCCTGTCACCAGGGGTGGGCGCCGAGCCTGCCCCTGGTGCGCGTTTTGCGGGTGTTGCTCATGCTCGAGTTTCTCAGAGCCCATCGCCGTTTGATCCGGGCCCCGAGGAGGCCGCCAGGGTGAGTGCCGCGTCGAGGAAGGCAAGGACGTCGGTGCGTTCGGCGATCGCTTTGGAAGTCGGCTTGCCGAGACCATGACCCGTACCGGTTTCGACCCTTATCAAGGCTCTCGAGCCGCAGCCGGGCGGGAGCGCCGCCTGCAATGCAGCAGCAAATTTGAACGAGTGACCGGGCACTACTCGGTCGTCGTGGTCTCCTGTCGTTACCAACGTCGGTGGGTAGCAGGTGCCCGGCCGGATGTTGTGCAGGGGCGAATAGGCACGCACCCAGGGGTACTGGCCAGGGTCGTCGGGGTCGCCGAAATCGCTTTTCCACGCCCACCCGCGGGTGAACTTGTGGAACCTGAGCATGTCGAGCACCCCCACCTCGGGCACTGCCGCGCCAAAGAGCTCCGGGTGCTGAGTAAGGCACGCTCCGACGAGGAGCCCTCCGTTTGAACCTCCATTTATCGCGATCCTGCCGGCGCGGGCCCACCCCGACGCCACCAACCACCGCGCACAATCGCAAAAGTCGTCGAATACTCGCTGCTTGTTGGCGAGACGGCCGGCGTCGTACCAAGAGCGCCCGTACTCGCCTCCCCCGCGCAGCGACGCCACCGCCAACATCCCCCCGCGCTCGACGAAGAGGATGTCGGCTTTGTAGAAGTCCGGCGTTACCGGGATGTTGAAACCCCCGTAGCCGTAGAGCAGCACCGCGACCTCGCCGGAAGGCACCAGGTCACGACGCCGGGTGAGGAACATGGGCACCCGCGCGCCATCGGACGCCTCCACGAATACCTGCTCAGTCACGAAGTCGTCCGCTCTTATCCGAACCGGCGACCGCCGGAGCACACGTGTTGCGCCCGTTGCGACGTCATGGGCCCACAAGGTCCCGGCGTCGATGAAGGACCGAAGTTCGAAATGGAAAACCTCTTGGTCCGAGCGCCCTTCGATCCCCGTCCCGTCGTGGAGGCCGACGATCGAGGCTATCTCGGGCAGCGCCAGGTCCCTTACCACCGTGCCGTCAAGCTCGAACACGCTCAATCTCGAGCATGCATCCTGCAGGTAATGGCATACGAGGCGGCCGCCGCAAATAGTTGCCCCGACAAGGACGGCGTCTCGCTCGGGCACAATTTCGCGCCAGTTGTCCTTGCCAGGCGCCCGGAGATCTATCGCGACCAGGCGGTGACGTTCGGCCTTGTCGTCGGTGACTACGAAAAAGGTGGTGCCGACGTTGCCCGCGACCGACGCCAGGCAAGAAAAGTCCGCTGTCAACGAGGAAGTCTCGCTCTCCTCGCCGTTCAGGTCGAGGACTTCGAGCCGGGTCTCGGGGGCCGTGCCCACCGTTACCGAGATGATCACAAACCTACCATCGTCGCTCACCTCGACGTGAGGCAGCCACTCCGGCTCGGCGGCCGCCTCGAACACGATGACGTCGTCTGCCTGGGGAGTACCAAGGGCATGGAACACGATCCGTTCGATGCCGACCGCGCTCCCGAGCTCGCCCCCCGGGCCAGGCTTCTCCGTGGCCGCGTAATAAAAGCCCGACCCATCTCTTTTCCATGCCGCGTGCGGGTTTTTGCACCATTCGACGACGTCGCTGAGATCGAGGCGCGTGCTCACCTGCCGCACGTGCCATGTCGCCCAGTCCGAGCCGGCGGCGCTTGTGGCGTAGGCGAACAAAGCCCCGTCGTCGCTCACCGCTATCGCGCTCACCGAGACCGTGCCGTCTTCGGATAAGACGTTGGGGTCCAGGAGCAGTTCGCCCTCGCTGTCCGGGCCGGGCATTACGTAAAAGGCCGATTGGTCCTGAAGCCCGTCGTTCCTCTCCTGGAACCAATTGTCTCCTCGCCTAAAAGGGGCGCTGTACTTCGGGTAATCCCAGATCTCAGTGAGGCGGGCACGGATAGCTTCACGCGAAGGGACCGCTGCCAGGAAGGCTTCCGTCGCGGCGTTCTGGCGGCGGGCCCAGTCCCGCGTCGCGTCCGAGCCTGCGTCTTCCAGCCAGCGGTAGGGGTCGGGGACGAGCTCGCCATGGTGGTCGTCAACGTGACCGGTGCGCAAGGTCACGATCGGGACCGCCTCCGCCATCCGGCCGAACCTACCATCCCCCTGCGCCCGTCCCGGTTGAAAGCAGGGCCGCGGCGCCACCAACAGGACATGACGAGACCTTTGTCCTTGGTGCTCAAGAGCGCCCGTACGACTTACGGCTCGGGCAGGGGGACTGCTCGCCGCCGGTTGTGGGCAGGTGCCGCAGTTTTCGCCCTCGGCATCATCGGGGTTTCGGGCCTGGTGGGAGCGCTGAGCCAAGCGGGCCACGGCACGGGGGCCGCCACCTCCGCAGGGCCCGCCGCCTCCGCCGGTGCAATCCAGGACGCAACGCTCGGCCCGCCGGCCCATGGCTACGCAGTCAACCTGAACACAGAGAAGCTCGCAACTACCCAAGCTGCGGGAGCGGCGGGGGCTGAAGCCATGCGAGCAGCTTCAGTGCCTGCGCGTGGCCTGCCTTCGTCGCCTCCGCGACCTTCCCAGCCGGCGCACGTTGGCCAGGCCACGGCGGCAAGTTTGGGGCAGTCCGCTTTGATCGAACAAACCGGCGCCGTCACGGTGATAGTGCCGCTCAAGCGGATCCAAACCGATGTCAACCAGTTGACCGCCCTCGCCACAGCGAGCGGCGGCTTTGTGGCGAGCACCTCGACCCAGTCCGCCGGACCAGGGTTTCCCGCCGAAGGCACTGTGACCCTCCAGGTCCCCGTTGCGACCTTCGGCAACGTGCTGGCACAGGTCAAGGCCCTCGGCAAGGTTGCCTCCGAGACGACCTCGGCTACCGACGTGACCGGCCAGTACGTCGACCTGGAAGCGCAGATAACCGCCCTTCAGGACAGCCGCCAGCAGTACCTGACGATCATGACCAAAGCCACGACTATCGGCGGCATACTCGCCGTCCAATCTCAGCTCGACCAGCTCCAGAGCCAACTCGACCAGCTCCAGAGCCAGCTGAAAACCCTGACCAACGAAACCACCTACTCGACCTTGGTCGTCACCCTGGCCCAAACGGTCGTTACCCCGCCCCCTCCCCGACCCGAAGGGGGGCTCCTGCGAGCCTGGCATTCGGCTGCCAACGGGTTCGTGGCGGGATGGGAAGGCGTGGTGCGCGTTGCCGGGCCGCTGTTTTTCGCACTTTTGCTGGCCGGCGTACTGTTCGTGATCGGCCGCTTCGCCTGGCGGGCGGCATGGCGCGCCTCCCGCCGCTCGTCGGCGGCCGGACGTCCTCTCAGCTGAGCCGCCTAGGCCGTCCCGGGCTGTTATATGGTCGAGTATGGCTCCGACCGAACAGGCAACCAAGCCTTACCTGACCCTGCGGGCGGGCGACTCCGTCGGCATCGCTACCAGGGCGCTTCACGCCGGCGAGGACATCGACGCCGGCGGGCATAGCTTCACGCTCTCAGGCGACATCCCTGCCGGGCACAAACTGGCATTGGCGGACATCCCGGCTGGCGCCGACGTCCGCAAATACGGCCAAATAATCGGCGTCGCCACAACAGGCATCAAGCGAGGTGACCACGTCCACTCGCACAACCTCGCTTTCGCCCGCTTCGAGCGGGACTATGCCTTCGGTGCGGACCTGGGTGCCCAAAGCGCACCGGGCCCGAGCTCGGGCAATCTGGCTGGGACCACCGCGGCAGGCGCCGGTAATGGCGAGGTCACCTTCCAGGGCATCGTGCGGCCTGACGGCCGAGTCGCCACAAGGAACTTCATAGGGGTGCTCACCACCGTCAACTGCTCGGCGACGGTCGCACGCATGATCGCGGCAGAGTTCCGGGGCGGCGCGGGCGGGCCATTGGCACAATTCCCCAACGTCGACGGCGTGGTTGCGCTCACCCACGGTTCGGGCTGCGGCATGGCGCCCTCGGGCGAGGGCTTCGACCTGCTGCGCCGGACCCTCAGCGGTTACGCCATGCACCCGAACTTCGCCGCCCTGGTCGTGCTGGGGCTCGGCTGCGAAGTCAACCAGGTGCGCGCCCTCACCGAGGGTTTCGAGTTGCCCAGCACAACTCCGCTGATAGGGATGACTATCCAGGAGATGGGGGGGACGCGCGCGACCGTGCGCGAGGGCGTCGCACGGGTGACCGAGCTTGCCGCGGCGGCGAACGAAGTTAAACGTGTCCCCGTGCCGGTCAGCGAACTGGTCCTCGGGCTCGAGTGTGGCGGTTCCGACGGGTATTCGGGTGTCACCGCAAACCCTGCGCTGGGCATGGCGGCCGACCTGCTCGTACGCAACGGAGGTACCGCAGTCCTGGGCGAGACGCCCGAAATCTACGGGGCCGAGCACCTCCTCACGCGCCGGGCCGTTAGTGAGGAGGTGGGCAAGCGCCTCGTCGAAAGAGTGCACTGGTGGGAGGACTACGTGCAGCGCTGCGGGGCCAGCCTCGACAACAACCCGTCGCCGGGCAACAAAGAGGGTGGCCTCACCACCATCCTCGAAAAGTCGCTCGGCGCCGTCGCAAAGGGCGGGAGCATGCCGCTCTCAGCCGTCTACGAGTACGCCGAGCCGATAACCGCCAAAGGCTTCGTCTTCATGGACACGCCAGGCTACGACCCCGTGTCGGTGACGGGGATCGTGGCCGGCGGCGCAAACGTCGTCTGTTTCACCACCGGTCGCGGGTCGGTCTTCGGGTCCAAGCCCGCGCCGTGCATCAAGCTCGCCACCAACAGCGACACTTACCGGCGGATGGAGGAGGACATGGACATCGATTGCGGGCCTGTCCTCGACGGCAGCTTGAGCCTCGAACAAGCCGGCCGGCAGATTTTCGACCTCATCGTCTCGGTGGCCGGCGGTACCAAGACCAAAAGCGAGGAGCTGGGCTTTGGGGACGAGGAGTTTACGCCCTGGCAGCTGGGGGCGGTCCTTTAGGACGCTCTGCCGGCCCGCCGCCGCTCGCCGGGCCTCGGCTTCCTGCACCCCCACGCCACCGGCCGCCACGCCACCGGCCGCCCCAAGCCACCGGCCGGGCGACGCCACCGGCCGGGCGAACTCAGTTTTGCTTCGGCCGGCCGAAAATGTTGTCCCCGGGCGCTACTGCATAGCGTTCGATCTCGGCCAGGTCCTCGCCGCTGAAGTCGAGCCTCCCGAGCGCCCCGACATTTTCCTCGAGTTGAGCGACGCTGCTCACCCCGATCAGCACCGACGTCACCCGGGGGTCCTTCAGGAGCCATGCGAGTGCGAGCTGCGAAAGCCGTTGCCCCCGCCGGCGGGCGATCTCGGACAGCGCCCTCACCCTCGCGAGGGTCTCTTCGCTCAACGTGGAACGGGAGAGGGAACCATCGCCGCTGGCCCGTGACCCCTCAGGTACGCCCCCGAGGTAACGGTCAGTCAACAATCCTTGCGCGAGTGGGGAAAAAGCTATGCAGCCGATGCCTTCCTCGCCGAGCACGTCGAGCAGGTCCGGCTCGACCCAGCGGTTGAACAGGTTGTACGTCGGCTGGTGGATCAGCAGCTTTACCCCCGACCCGGCGAGGATCTCCGCTGCTTTGCGTGTGGCGCCGGCAGGGTACGAAGAGATCCCGGCGTAGAGCGCCTTGCCCAGCTGTACAGCCGTTGCCAGCGCCCCCATCGTCTCTTCCACGGGAGTCGACGGGTCTACTCGGTGCGAGTAAAAAATATCGACGTAGTCGAGGCCCATCCTTCTTAGGCTCTGGTCCAGGCTCGCAAGGAGGTACTTGCGCGACCCCCAGTCACCATAAGGGCCGGGCCACATGTCGAAGCCAGCCTTGGTCGAGATGACAAGTTCGTCTCGCAACGCCGAGAAGTCGGTGGCCATAGCCTGCCCGAAGGTCTCCTCCGCCGACCCATAGGGGGGCCCGTAGTTGTTCGCAAGGTCGAAATGAGTGATCCCGAGGTCGAAGGCTCTGCGCAGGATCTCCTTTGAGTGCTCCAAGGGGCGCGTGCCGCCGAAGTTCTGCCAGAGCCCCAACGAGATCGCGGGGAGCAAAAGGCCGCTGCGCCCGCAGCGGCGGTAAACCATCGTCTCGTAACGGTCAGGAGCGGGGGCCCAGGTCACGCAAGGAAATTACTTCAACGTCATGGCGGCCCGCCACCCACCTCGCTGCCCGCCGCCGCCCTCACAGTCCCGCATTGTCTTGCCCCGCGTACAGAACTCACGAGAGCATTTCCTCAATCGCCGCTCTAACGAGGTTGAGCCGCGTTTTCGCGCATAAACCTCTTAAGAGCGGCCTTTTGCGAATTACTCTCACGAGCTTGGTGCGCGGGGCAGCTCTGTAACGGCGCTCTATCGGAGCCCCTCCGTGCCAAGAGCAAGTGAGCCAAGCCGGCTCAAGCCCGGTTCACAGGTCGCTCTCAGGTTGCGGCGAGAGCATGGCCGCCGCCGCAGTTGGGAGGGCCTCAACGGCAGGAGGGACGTCAATGGTGAAACGACCGGCTCATCTCGTGAGGTGGGTCGCCGTCGGGGTAGGAGTGGTGGTTGTCCTCGGAGCGGGAGGACCGTTTGTGTTCATCCACTTCATCGAGGGCCCAGCTCCCGCCAAGCTCTCGCTGCCGTCCTCTTCGTCAGGGCCAGGAGGATCGCGGAGCAGCACCGCCACCGGTGCCGTCGCCTCGTCGGCAGCGGTCCCGGTCACGGGCGTCTGGAACGTAGGCGCCGGTTCAGTCGTCGGCTACCG
>DATJMJ010000194.1:0-27393 GCA_035508795.1 Acidimicrobiales bacterium | reverse complement strand
TATACCTTTTTTGATCTTTGGTCGCGATCAAGCAAGCTGGGCGCGCTTCGAGCAACAAAACCGTGACGAACCGCAACCGCGGTGCTCGAGCGCGACCAAAGTGCTCCGATTTTGAGCCGGCTCGGGCGCCATTGTGCGAATAGACGCACGCAGGTAGCATCAAACATCATGAAAATCACTGTCCGCGCCCTCCAGCCCACATGAGGGCGGTGGCCGCCCGCGAGCTGGCCCGTCGCTTGCGAGACCAGCACGGGGTAATAAGTCGCGATCAGTTGCGAGCGATAGGGGTCGGGCCGGCCATGGTGGCCCAACGGCTCCAGAGCGGGGAGTGGGAAGCCGTCATGCCGTCGGTCGTCCGGCTCGCCGGCTCCGCACCGACGCCGGAACAGCGCCTCTTCGCAGAGTGCCTGGCCGTGGGGCCGGCGGCGATCGCCTCACATCTCTCGGCTGCCTGGTTGTGGCGCCTAACGGGGCCGCCGGACAGGCACCATCTCACCGTCCCGAGGGCTACGTCTGCTCGGGCCGGGTCTGCCCACGTGCACCGTCCCCGCGACTTCCCGGCTCAGGTGGCTTCGGTGAAGCAAATCCCCTGCACGACGCCGCTACGCACGATCGTCGACGTCGCTGGGCTCTGCCGCCCCGAGGAGCTGGGGGACATCGTTGACAACGCCCTATCCAAAAGGTTGGTCGACGTGCCATCAGTTGAAGCCGAGCTCGCCAGGAGTGGCCAACCGGGACGGCCGGGGGTTCGAGCCCTACGCCGCGAGCTCAGGTGGCGCCGGCCGTTGACCTTCGAGGCGATGAGCGTGCTGGAGAGCAAGGCCCAGCGGTTGCTCCGGAAATCAGGGGTCACGCCAGTCGGGGTCGAAGTCAAAGTGGCAGGCGACTCGGCATACCGGCTCGACATCCTTCTGCGGCCCGGCCTGGCGATGGAGGTTGACGGCTACGCATACCACCACAGCCCTGAACAGATGACTGCCGATGCCCGACGCCGCAACCGCTTGTTGGCCAGCGGGGTCACCATGCTTGTTTACACCTGGGAGGACATCCTCGGCGACGCCCACCGCGTGGTCGCCGAGGTCCGCCACCTGCTCGCCAACCAATGACCGCGTCGGCGGCGGCCGCCGGCCGATGGGGCCATCCCGGATGGGCTCGACTACAGGGCGGCACGGCGAGCGAGCCGAGCATCGCTAACGGGCCGCCGATATGTGCCGCCGACACCTGGCCCCCGGTGCCTGGGCAGCACGACCTGGGCAGTACGACCTGGGCGGCACGACCCTGGGCAGCACGACCCGGGCAGCACGACCCTGGGCAGCACGACCTGGGCAGCACGACCTGGGCAGCACCACCTGGGCAGCACGACCTGGGCCGCACGACCCTGGGCCGCACGACCACGACGCCCTGCGGGGCGGTTAGTCGAGCGGCTCTAGTCGACGCCGGCGCCAACGCTGCGAAGATCCTCGACGACCCACTCGACGCCGGACCTCGTCGCAGTGCCGGGGTTTGTACGGCAGTCCGGTTGAGGCACACGCCGACCTTCGACAACTGCTGCTTCCCACGAGCCGAACAGCTCTGTCTCGAGGCGCAAACGCTCTCCCCCGAGCTTGATCGCGCGTCGCGCCGACGCTAGAAGGCCCCATCCGACCTCCGAGAGCACGGCCATTTCGAGCGCCTGTTCTTGCGGCGAGCCCAGGCATGCGCAGCCGCGGTAGTGGGGCGTCACCTCCTCGAGCGGGCCCGCGCCCATCGCGACCGCCTGCAACAACGAAGGGCTGGCCCACGCCCACAAGGTCGCGGAAGGTAGGACTACGGCCGTCGGGGCGAAACGATGACCGCCTGTGTGGCTCGTCCTCCAGAGCCGGACTTCGGCTTCTGGTGCCGAAATGGGATCGTCGAGCAGCGTGCCTACCAAATCGGTGCCTTTGGAGCCGCAGCACATGTCCCGGCGCCCGTGGGTGCACACGAGGACGTCGACTATGTCCCCCGTCCCGTTGCCTTCGGCGGTTGGTCGCCCGGGTTCGTACGACCGGGGAACCTCTAGGAGCGCGGTGACAGCTTCAGCTAGCGAACCTGCCTCCGTAACGGTTTCCGAGCGGACCAGCGGCGCCGCCCAGCGAGAGGGGGCCGCAAAAGGCGCGCTGCCCATAGGCATACTTTCCCCGGCCCCGCCAAGCTCCGGAGACCGCCCCGGGGGTGCGGGCGTGCGGTAGAGGACGACCCTGCGCTTACCGCCAGCCCCGCCAACACCACCTGTCACCTCAATGCCTCCTGGCACCGGGGCGAGGGTGCCGACGGGGACGATTGCCTGCAGGCGGAGGTTCGCCGATGCCGCCAGCGGCGCAACATCGACCAGCTCAGCGAGCTGGGCAATGTCCTGGGGCCATGGCAAGGGTTGTTCGACAAGGAGCAAGCCGTCGTAGTCGCCCGCAGTCCCGATTGGCGATAGGCCCTGGCTAGATGCCCAGTCGCTGCACGAAACGGGGCCGATGGCGGTCGCGTCGAGGCCTTCGGCAGGTTCAGGCATGCGACAAGGTTAACGAAGCTCCATCGCCGCGCGGTCCATCAAGGCAGCGAAGGACCTGGAGCTCGGGCGAACGAAGTGGCGTGCTGCAGGAGGTCAGGGAGTAGCGAAACCGTAAACGGGCATCCCGTTTGCAAAGTACGACTGCGAAACCAGGAACGGGCCGTTGACGACTACGGATGTCCACCCGTTCGGTCCTGGCCCGGCATCGCCCTCGATGGTGTCGATCTCGTCGTCGGGCCAGACCTGCGCCACGATGCCCATATGAGGCGACGCCCCCGGGCTCTGCGGTCCGGTGCCGTAGAAGACCAGGTCGCCCGGCACCGGGCGCCGCCTGGGCGACAACACCGCCGAGTGGGTGCGGGCCCAGTCGTAGACGGCGCCTGCGAAGGCGAGACGGGGTACGGGCACTCCTGCCGTTTCCCAGGCCCACGTTGCAAAAAGGGCGCACCATTCCTCGCAGGGGCCGTACGGGTTGCAGTAACCGGGCCCTCCACGGCTCGGCCCGAGCTGACTGGCAGCTGCCTCCACGACGCGCCCTGCTGTCCCGGCACCTGGCCCCGGGTGGCTCGGGGTGACTGAGAAGGCGGCGGCGTCGAGAAGCCAATAACCAGTGGCCTCGGGATCCGCCACGATCGCCGAAATCGGAGGTCTCGGGTAGGACTTGTTGTCACCGCCCAGGTATGCCGCGTCACCGAAAGCGTCCACCTCGCCGTTGCCGCACACGAGCCAATATCCGTGGCCGTCGGAGGTCACGGCGATACCCGAGACGGGCGGGTGCCCCCGCATACCGCCAAGGCGAGGCGCGTCACCGTACGGGATCACCTCGCCACCTCCTTGGATCAGCCAATAGCCTCGCCCGTCGGCTGACGACGCGATCGCGACGACTGGGATGTTGTGCAGGTTCGTCGCGCCAAGTGAGCCGTAATAGCGCGCATCGCCGTACGAATAGACGGCACCGTGGGAGGTCACCATCCAGTAACCCCTGCCATCGGGCGTCACGGCGAAGCCGACGACCGGGTCGGGCACGCCCGTAGCCCCTGGAGAACCGTAGAAACGAGCGTCCCCAAAACTGAACACGCCGCCATCCGCGCCGACGAGCCAATATCCCCGGCCATCGGGAGTCGCGGCCATCGCCACGATGGGGGCGTGCAGCCGGACGTCGCCATCGCTGCCGAAATAGCCGGCGTCGCCGAAATGAAAAACGCCACCGTCTGCCCCGGCCAACCAGTAGCCGCGCCCGTCGGGCGTTGCGGCCAACGCGGTTATTGGCGCCGCAAGCTTGGCCGTGAGAGGACTTCCGTAAAATCCGGCCTCCCCATAAGCAATAACCCCGCCATCCCTGAAGATCCGTCCGTGCTCCTGCGCTGCGAGCTTCGCCGAGCGCGACGTGCTTACGGCCGCAAAAGCCGCCGGTACATTGACCTCGGCACAAGCCATGACAGCCACCGCTGTCAAAAGCACCAACCAAAAGGCCGAGTGGGTGCCGCGCGCGCCTCGCGTACGGCGCCTGCCGCGCGCACCGCTCCCACGACGCTCACCGCGCAGATCGTGCGCACGCTTGGCGGGCTCGAGCCGAGCAACCCCGACCGCCGACCGGGCCCGCATCTCCCAATCTTTACCAGAGGTACCTCCGCGCATCTGTGCTCCCATCGAAGGCGGGGCACTGACGGGGCACTAGCCTGCACCTACGTGCCGTACGAGCCGACAAGCGCGCTCCCGTCACGGCCAGGGGGACCAGCAGGCCCACGCGCAACCGCTCCGACACGGGCAACGGCCGGGCGCCGGCTAACCGGTGAGCCACGGCTGGCACCCGGGCTGGGGGGCGCCCAGTGAAGACGTACGAGGTCAGGCCGCATAAGAGCGCCGACGCGGTGCCACGTGAGCGGCAACTCGCCTGGCGCATCGCCGAGGTCGCGACGGACCCGGTCCCGGTCACCTTGGCCGTGGCCGAGATGATCGTCAACAGGTTCATCGACGACGCCGCTGTGGCGGCGGCATCGTTGCTCCGCCGGCCGGTGGCGAATGCTCGCGCACAGGCACTCCCGCACTACCTCGTTCCAGGTGCAGCGGTTTGGGGTTGGGACTACGCAGAGAACCTCCCGTCATCGAGGCAGGACTTCCGGGGCGGCACGACCCGAGCAGCTGGCCCGGGCGGGCCGGGTAAGACGGGCAGTGCCGGCGGGGGCAGTGCCGGCGGGGGCAGTGCCGGCGGGGGCAGTGCCGGCGGGGGCAGTGCCGGCGGGGGCAGTACCGGCGGGGGCAGTGCCGGCGGGACGTCGCCCGAGTGGGCCGCGTGGGCCAACGCGGTCGCCGTACGCGAGCTCGACTTCCACGACACCTTCCTCGCGGCGGAGTACTCCCACCCCGGCGACAACATCCCACCGCTGCTCGCCGTAGCACAACACGTCGGGGCGAGCGGGAGCCGACTCGTACGGGCGGTCGCGACGGCGTACGAGATCCAGGTGGACCTCAGCCGGGCGATATCGCTGCACGCCCACAAGATCGACCACGTGGCTCACCTCGGGCCGTCGGTCGCTGCCGGCCTCGGAACGCTCCTCGAGCTGCCCACCGAGGTCGTTTACCACGCCGTCGGCCAGGCCCTTCACACCACTACTGCGACTCGCCAGTCGAGGAAGGGGGAGATCTCCTCGTGGAAGGCGTACGCACCGGCGTTCGCGGGAAAGGTTGCGATAGAAGCCGTCGACCGTGCCATGCGAGGAGAAACGTCACCCGCCCCCATCTACGAGGGCGAGGACGGGGTGATCGCATGGCTCCTGGACGGGCCGGACGCCTCGTACCAGGTGCCGTTGCCTGGGCCGGGTGAGGCCAAGACGGCCATCCTTTCCACCTACACCAAGGAATACTCGGCCGAGTACCAGGCGCAGGCGTTCATCGACCTCGCCCGCCGCCTCCGCAAGCGGATCCCCGACCTGTCGGCCGTCAGGGAGGTCATCATCGAGACGAGCCACCACACCCACAACGTGATCGGCACGGGGTCACGGGACCCGGAGAAGTTCGACCCCGGGGCGTCGCGCGAGACACTCGACCACTCGCTCCCCTATATCTTCGCCGTGGCGCTCGAAGACGGGCGCTGGCACCACGAGACCTCCTACTCCCCGGAGCGGGCCGGCCGTCCCGAGACGGTGAAGCTCTGGCAAAAGGTCCGGACCGAAGAAGGGCCCGAGTGGACCAGGCGCTACCTCGCCGGAGAAGCCTTCGGGGGCCGCGTCGTCATCGAGCTTGTCAACGGGGAGCGGGTTGAGGACGAGATCGACGTGGCCGATGCCCACCCCCTCGGAGCCCGGCCCTTCGGGCGCGCCGAGTACCTCGAGAAGTTCCGCTCGCTCGCCTCCCCGTCCCTGCCCGGGGAAGAGCAGCAGCGCTTCCTCGACCTCGTGCAGCGCCTCCCGGAACTGACCACGACCGAAGTCCGCCAGTGCACCTTCGTGGCCCCAGGATTGGCGGCCGAAGACAGGGCGCTCTCCCGGGGGTTGACCTGATGCTCTACTCCAAGACGCCGGCAGCAGACCGGCGCAAGGCGTTGAGGGAGGGCTTGGCCTCGGGACGGCTGCTCAGGTTCCCCGGGGCGTTCAATGCGCTCAGCGGGATGCTCATAGAGCGGCTGGGCTTCGAAGGGGCCTACGTTTCGGGCGCCGTGGTTTCTGCTTCGCTAGGCCTCCCCGACATCGGCCTGACGAACCTGGACGAGGTGGCCCTGGCCGCCCACCAGGTTTCCCGGGTGATCGGCCTTCCTACGCTCGTCGACGCGGACACCGGCTTCGGCGAGCCGCTGAACGCCGCCCGGACGGTGCAGGTCCTCGAGGAAATGGGTGCTTCGGGCTGCCACATCGAGGACCAGGTCAACCCGAAACGGTGCGGTCACCTCGACGGCAAGGAAATCGTGAGCGTTGCGGCGATGTGCCGGCGCCTCAGGGCTGCAAGCGAGGCGCGCCGTGACCCGGGCTTTGTCCTTTGCGCCCGCACCGACGCGAGGGCGATCGAAGGGCTCGCCGGCGCGATCACGAGGGGCAAGGCATACGTGGACGCGGGGGCCGACATGTTGTTCCCCGAGGCCCTGGCTGGTGCGCAAGAGCTCGAGCAGTACCGGCGCGCCGTCGACGTGCCGATCCTTGCCAACATGACCGAGTTCGGCAAGACTGAGCTGCTCGACACCGCCACGCTCTCTTCGATAGGGGTCAATGTCGTCATTTACCCGGTTACCCTGTTACGCCTCGCGATGGGAGCGTCCGAGCGAGGTTTGCGTGAGATCGCTTCTGTTGGGACGCAAAAAGGACTCGTAGAAAAAATGCAATCTCGAGCGCAGCTTTATGAGCTGTTGGACTACGACAGCTACTCTCGCTTCGACGAGGAGGTCTTGCGGTCCACCGGCCCGGAGCCACGCGCCGGGGCGCAAGGTGCGGAGGCACGGGTGGCGGGCACGCAAGCAAGACAGGAGATCGAGGAGGAGCGGGCATGAGTGACGGCCCGGGCGAAGTAAGACGAGGTTTGGACGGCGTCGTCGCAGACACATCCGCCGTTTCGGTAGTGGACGAGGGATCGGGTTCCCTGCTCTACCGGGGGTACCCGGTACCCGACCTAGCCGCATCAAGGAGTTTCGAGGAAGTCGCCTACCTCGTGTGGTACGGCGAACTGCCGGACGAAAGACAACTTGCCGATTTCGTCACTTCAGAGCGTGAGAGCCGCGACGTGCCCGCGGATCTTCTCGGTGCCCTTTCCCGTCTACCGCTCACCTGTCACCCGATGGATGTCCTGCGCACGGCCGTGAGCTTTTTGGGGGCGCAGGCCCCGCTCGACGGTGAGAGCGACCTCGAACGGTCTATCGACCTTTGGGCCAAACTGCCAACTGTCGTGGCTGCCGAGCAGCGCCGGCGGCGGGGCCTCGAGCCGGTAGCCCCCGACAAAGGGCTTTCGTTTGCTGACAACTTTTTCTACATGTGCAACGGTTCTGCGCCCGATGCAGAACTGGCTCGGGCTTTCGAAGTCTCTTTGATCCTTTACGCCGAGCACGGGTTCAACGCCTCGACGTTCACTGCAAGAGTTATCACGTCGACGGGGTCCGACATTTATTCTGCTGTGACCGGAGCGATCGGTGCCCTCAAGGGGCCCCTCCACGGTGGCGCCAACGAAGCCGTGATGGCTCTCTTCGAGAAGGTTAAAGACCCATCCGAGGTGGACAACTGGCTTGCGGGAGAGCTCGGCGCCCGCCACAAGGTGATGGGTTTTGGGCACCGGGTCTACAAGCACGGCGACAGCCGGGTGCCCACCATGCGGTCGACGCTGGCGACATTGGCCAGCCGCAGCCCCGAAGGCACCGCCTTGATGGCCGTGTACGAACGGCTCGAAGAGCAGATGTTGCAATCCAAGGGCCTGTACCCCAACCTCGACTACCCTTCCGGGCCCGCCTACTTCCTCATGGGGTTCGACATCCCCACTTTCACGCCGATCTTCGTGATGAGCCGTGTAACCGGTTGGACCGCCCACATCATCGAACAGAAGGCAAACAACGCCCTGATAAGGCCGCTCTCAACGTACGTCGGTCAGCCGTTGCGGCCCGTGCCGCCGAGGCCTGCGGGAAGGTAGCAGGCCATACCTGGTGTTTTACGCGCTTCCACGCTGCGCAGGCGTAAACGCAGGACGAGGCAGGCGGGGACCGAAGCGGCTACAGGCGCTGTCCCGGCGGCGGGAGCCGGCGTAGGCGCCGGCGGGAGCCTTGTCGCTGAGGGCGCCAGGCGTACAGGCCAGGGTACGGCGGGCCTGATACCGGGCGGTGCCGCGCCAACGTCCTTCGCAACCGGCCTGCAACCACGCGGCGGCAACGGCGACGGCGGCAACGGCGACGGCGGCGGCGGCGAAGGGGCCGAAGGGGGCGACGGGGGCGACGGCCACGGCGACGATGGCGGCACGGATGGACCGGGCCCGGCGGCCGGGCCGCGCCACCTTGTAGCCTCCGCGCCAAGCAACCGTCACCGGAGGAACAAGCTCACCTGGCCCGAATGCGCCATAGCATTTGCAGTTTTTCTGGCTGCGACCCTGGCGGTGTACCACGAGGCGACGCAGTCGATGCTCAACACGCAGGTCGGTGGCGCAGGCGACGCAGACGAGTACTCGTGGTTCCTCGCCTGGATGCCCTTCGCCCTCGGCCATTCCCTCGACCCGCTCGTGTCCCACTACGTCAATGCCCCCGGCGGGGTCAACCTCATGTGGAACACCTCGGTGATACTCCCGAGCTTCCTCATGTCCCCGGCCACCGTCATATTCGGGGCTGCATTTTCCTACAACGTCCTGTTGATGAGCGGGCCCGCCTTGACCGCGACGTTCTCGTACATGGCTTTTAGGAGATGGACGTCACGGGTTGCGGCTCTAGCCGGCGCGCTCGTCGTGGGCTTTTCTCCTTACATGCTTGCGCAATCCGCAGGGCACCTCGCTCAAGTCCTAATAATGAGCGGTCCGTTGTTCCTCATCGTCTTGGACCGCATCCTCGTCGTGCAGGACGGTCGAGAATGGCTGGACGGGTTGGCGCTCGGCCTGCTTGCGTGGGCGCAATTCCTTACGAGCGAGGAGATATTCGCGATGGAGGTCATTACCGCCGCGGGCGGGGTGGCAGTCCTTCTCGTTATTTCGTACCGCGATTGGATCTCGAACTGGCTCTACGCCGCAAAAGCGTTCATCGTGGCCGGCGGCTCCTTCGCGATCCTGTCGGCACCGTTTCTCGCGCTCCAGTACCTCGGGCCCTACAAAGTCCAGGACGTCCACCCGACCAATGTGTACGTGAGCGACCTGCTCAACTTCATAGTACCGACGAACGTCACCAAGTTTGCTCCCGCTGCCGCGGTCCAGATCAGCAGCCAGTTCACCGGGAACGGCTCGGAGGACAACGCCTATATCGGCGTACCGCTGCTCCTTTTCATCCTGCTGGCGCTCTTCCTCGCGAGGCGCCGTCCCTTGACCTGGGTCGCCCTCAGTTTTTCGTTGGGCGCGGCGGTCCTGTCCATGGGAGAGACCCTCCACTACGACGGCCGGGTGACACGCCACAACCTGCCGTACTACTACCTGAGCAAATTGCCGGCCGTCCACAACCTCCTGCCCGACCGTTTCGCGTCCATGACGAGCATCGGCGTCGGTTTGCTGGTAGCACTCGGTTGCGAAGCCCTCAGGCGACATTCGTGGCCTGTCATGGTCGTGGGGTGGTCGACGACTGCTGTCGGTCTGGTCGCCCTGTTCCCGGTCACCAACTTCCCTGCCGCCGCAAGCCCTTTGTACACCGCCTTCACCACCCATCTTGCTTGCCCCGACCGCAGCGCAAAAGGTGCGCGCGCCGGTCCCCCGGTAGCGCTCATGCTGCCGGTCTCGGACGAGATGGACCTGCGATGGCAGGGCGAGACGCGGTTTTGCTTCGCGATGCCGAGCGACACCGGTATGACCGGTACCAACTCCGGTGACATAGCCACCTTGCCCGTGCTCCTCAGTGTCGCGAACCAGTTCATGCCGATGCCCGCCAGGACGACGGCCAATCGTGTGGCAGCCGCTCAGGAGATCCAGCAGCTCCACATATCAGAGATCATCGTCGGCCCGGAGTGGCCGGCCTCACCGGTCTGGACCCCCCACGGCCAAGCCTTGGCAGTCGTATGGGTGGAATGGCTCCTCGGGCAAGAGCCCTTGCAGAGCAAGGACCCGTACATTTCCTACATATGGAAGGATCTCCCGCCGGTAAGTGACATCGCGTCGGGCAGGGTCCCGGTACTTCCCGGTACCTGAGCCGGCCGGCCGTTACCTGGCGGTCAAGCGGTCGGGCCCTTTTCCTGCGGTCTAACCGTCCCTGGCGGCTCCTGCCAGCGATCGCCGATCTCGACCAAAGGTTGGCTTTGCGCCTAGGACTTGGCGTCCGCCCAGCTTGCGCCCCACGAAAGGTTGACCTCGAGCGGCACGCTGAGCTGGGCCGCCCCCATCATGGCTGAAAGGGTGACTTCGGCGGCAGCCTGCTCCTCCTCGGGTGGCACCTCGACGAGGACCTCGTCGTGCACCTGCAGGATCAACCTGCTCGAAAGCCCTCGTTCGCTGAGGCCGGCGTCGAGGCGCACCAGCGCCACCTTGAAGATGTCCGCCGCAAGGCCCTGTATACCGGCGTTCATAGCCTGGCGCTCGCCGGCCATGCGCACCTGGTAGCTCTGTGAGGCCAGCTCCGGGATCATCCGCCGCCGGCCGAAAAGTGTCTCGGTGTAACCCTTATCACGCGCCGCCGCCACTACTCCGTCCATGTACGAGCGCACACGCGGGAAACTTTCGAAATAGGCCTTCAATATCTGAGCGGCCTCTTCGACCTCTATCCCGAGGCGCTGCGCTAGGCCGTATGCTTCCATCCCGTAGGCCAAGCCATAAGAGACCATTTTCGCCTTGGAGCGCATCCCTATCGTGACTTCGGCCGGGTCGACGCCGAAGATGCGTGCGGCGGTCATCCGGTGGATGTCAGCTCCCGACCTGAACGCCTCCACGAGCCCCGGGTCTTCGGCCAGGTGGGCTATCACCCTGAGCTCGATCTGGTTGTAATCGGCGACCAGCAGGCGCATCCCTTCGGCGGGGACAAAAACACGCCGTAGTTGCCTGCCTTCTTCGGTACGGATGGGGATGTTGTGGAGGTTGGGGGCGTCCGACGAGAGCCTCCCGGTCCGGGCCACGGTCTGGTTGAAAGTGGCGTGGATCCGCCCGTCTTCGCCTATCTCGGCCAGGAGTGCATCGGTATAGGTCGACCGCAATTTTTCGACCTCGCGGTAACGCAGGATGGCCGGGACGATCGGGTGCTCGTCCCTCAGCTTTTCGAGCGCCTGGTTGTCGGTCGAAGGACCGGTCTTGGTCTTTTTGACCGGGGTGAGACCGAGTTTGCCGTAAAGCACTTCCCGCAGCTGCGGTACCGAATTGACCAGGAACTGAGCTCCCGCGAGCTCATGGACGCGGCGTTCGAGCTCGCGCGCTTCGTCGGCGAGGACGCGGGCGAGACGCCCCAGCTCGGCGGCGTCGACGCGGACGCCGATCAGCTCCATGCGCGCAAGGACGCGGACGAGCGGCCGTTCGACCTCGTCGTAGAGGCGCGACATGCCTCTCGACTCGAGCGCTTTGGACAGGGGAGCCACCAGGTTGGCGACAGCCGCCGCCCTCTCGGCGGCGCTCAGCGCGGGATCGGCTTCACCCGAGAGGTCGAGCTGCCCGGCAGGAGTTGTCCCCGCAGGAGCCAGAGCGATGCCCGCGTACCGTGCGGCGAGGTCCTCGAGGAGGTACTTGTCACCGGCGGGGTCTACAAGGTAGGCAGCGATGGCAGTATCGAGCTGGACATTGGAAAAATCGATGCCCGCGCCGGCGAGGCTGCGCACGAGCGCCTTGGCGTCGTGCGCCGATACCTCGGCGCCACCGCCGCTGCCCAACAGGTCCGAAAGCGCATTTTGGGCCCTCTTGTCGGCGAGGACCGCCGGGCCCAACCACCAAGCGGTGGCGCCCCGCCCGGCAGCGCCGGCCGCTTCGGCGGCGTCGCTGGCGTCGGCTGCCCCCGGCGTCCCGGGCGTTGTCGGCAACGGGGAAAAGGCAAGCCCTTCCAATGTGGACCGCCCTTCGGCACCCTGCCAAGCGCCCGCCATCGCCAACGCAGTCCCGGCCGCCACCCAACTGCGGGCTAGGTCCGCCACGGCGGCGGCACTGTCGACCCGCTCGAGCGAAACGACGAGCTGCTCGCCAGGGGCTGCAGGGGCCGTGGCGACGTCAGCCTGCCCTTTGCCCGTGTTTTCGACCAGGCGCTCCCACAAGGTCCTGAACTCGAGGAACTCGAACAGCCTCCTCAGTTCGGCGACATCCCAGCCGCCGAACGCCGCCTCGTCCGGGTCGACGGTAACCGGCAGGTCGCGCACGAGCGGCGTGGCGCTCGCATTGCTGTGGACGAGCGCCTCGGCAGCTGTGAGGCTTTCCCGCAGGCGCGGGGTCAGCTCGTCGAGGTGCCCGTAAAGGTTTTCAATAGAGCCGTAGGTTGTTATCAGCTTGGCGGCCGTCTTGTCTCCCACGCCGGGCACGCCGGGAAGGTTGTCTGAAGGGTCGCCCCGCAGTGCGGCAAATTCCGGGTACTGCTTGGGCGTCACCCCGGTGCGCGCGACGATGCCGGCTTCGTCGTAAAGGACGTAGTCGGACACCCCCCGGCGGTTGTACAAAACCCTGATGTGGGGGTCTTCGACGAGCTGGTAAGTGTCCCGGTCACCGGTGACGACTATCACGTCGTCACCTTCGGCTGCCGCTTTTGTGGCGAGCGTGGCGAGGGCGTCGTCGGCCTCGAAGCCGGGTACTTCCACTATCGGGATGCGCATCGTTTCGACGAGCTTGCGGACCAGGCCCATCTGCTGGCGCAGGATGTCGGGAGCTTCGGAACGGGTCGCCTTGTAGCCGCTCACCAGGTCGTGCCGGAAAGTGCGCTCGGGACGGTCGAACGCCACGACCAACCGGTCCGGCTTGTGGTCCTTGACCAGGTTGACGAGCATCGAGGTGAAGCCGTAGACGGCGTTGGTCACTTGTCCCGACGCCGTTGCAAGGTCCGCCGGCAGGGCGAAGAAGGCGCGGTAGGTAAGCGAATTGCCGTCGAGCAACATGAGACGCGCCATACCTAGAGTCTGCCACCCATCAGAGCGCCCCCGGCGGGCCGGGGCGACAGTACCAACCAGGGCGATTGGGCCGTTGGTCCCTGGCCCGGGAGCCTTCGGGCCCCGGGAAGCCCGAGGTAGCCGGCCATATGCTCACGAACATGGCTCTCAACGGGGACCGCCCAGGCGCACACCCTCCGATCGAACAGTACCTCGAGGCGATATTCAACCTCGAGGACGAGGGTAACCAAGTGATCCAGGCACGCCTGGCCGAACGGGTCGGCCACTCCGCCCCGACCGTTTCCGAAATGGTGCACCGTTTGAGGGCCGCAGGTTTCATCGAGCTGCACGGACGCGCGCTGAGCCTTACGCCTCCGGGCCGCGAGGTGGCAACCAGCGTGATCCGCAAGCACCGCTTGGCCGAGCGGCTCTTGACCGACGTGATCGGGCTCGAATGGCACAAGGTCCATGCCGAGGCAGACCGCTGGGAACACGTCATCTCAGATGAAGTCGAAGTCCGCCTCGCCGAGGTCCTGGGCAACCCGACGACGTGCCCGCACGGCAACTTCATACCGGGGTCCGGCGGTGGGCCGGAGCCGGCAACGGCCCTGGCAGAGGCAGAGATAGGTCAGCGCGCCCGGCTCGTGCGCATCTCGGCGGCTCTCGAGCTCGACCCGGACGCGCTCTTGTACCTGGAGCACAACGGCTTCGTGCCGGGGTGCGAAGCAACCGTGGCGGCAAAAGGCCCGGACGGCAGCATCGTGCTGGATACAGGCCAGACAAGCATCGTCCTTGGCGAACACCTCGCCAAGCTGCTCTACGCCGCGCCCGTGGACGACTGCGAAAGCGCCCCTGGCCCCGGATCAGACCCTGGCCCCGGATCAAAGGCGAGGCCGCTACAACTGTTGCGCTGAACCTGAAGCGGCTGGGCAAGCCCGCTTGCCGGCTACTCGGGCCTGAGCTCTCCCGAAAGCACCTTGTCGGCGATCTCCTTCATGGTGACGCGCTGGTCCATGGCGCGGCGCTGGATCCAGCGGAAGGCGTCGTTTTCTTTCATGTCCAGCTCGTCCATCAGCACGCCCTTGGCGCGCTCGACCACTTTGTGAGCGTTGAGGCGCTCCTCGAGGTCCTTGTTTTCCGCCTCGAGCGCCTTCATCTCCTCGAACCGCCCGAGCGCCAGTTCCATCGCCGGAACGAGGTCGTTGCGCTGGAACGGCTTCACCAGGTAGGCGAGGGCGCCGGCCTCGCGCGCCCGGTCCACCAGCTCCCGCTGAGAAAACGCCGTCAAGATCAGGACGGCTGCAAGGCGCTCGGCAGTGATGGCTTGCGCAGCGCTGAGGCCGTCCTCACCCGGCATCTTGATGTCCAGGATCGCGAGGTCAGGTTTGTGGTCGCGGACGAGTTGGACAACCTCGTCGCCGCGACCAGTCTCGCCAACGACCTGGTAACCCTCCTCTTCCAGGGTCTCCCTCAGGTCAAGGCGTATGAGAGCCTCGTCCTCTGCTATCACGACTCTTGCGCCCACGGCCGAAAGACTAGTGGACTGCCTACGGGGGCCGAGCTGGGTAAATCCCCCAACCGTCCCGCCTCGGCGAGCTCCCTCCGGCACCGGTTGGGCGCTCAGGCGCTATGGGCCACCTGAGGGGAGAAGCTTGTCGAGCAACTCGTCGAGCTCGGACTCGAGCCGGCCGACCTGGGCGGCAAGCGTGTCACGGGCCGCCGCCATCGCATCGGCGTGCCGTTGGGCCTCTTGGCTCTCTTTCGCCGCCAGGGGGGTTTCCGACACGAGCGACCGGATGCGGGCGTCATCGGCGGCGTCGGCAAGCGCGCTCAGTTGTTCGTCCGCGACTGCTAGCTCCTCACGTGCCTTGCGGAGCCGCTTGGAGACGTCCAAAAGGCGCCGTTCCACGAGGTGCTGAGCCATCTGCCCAGGTTAGCGGAGCCTTCGTGCGCAAGTTCCGAGCCTCCGTTCAGCACCTTCTCAGGCGCGCGAGGCACACTGGGATGCGGTGACAACGTGCGAGTCCTAGTCGTCGACGACGAGCCGGCTGTACGGCAGGCACTCGAGCGCGCCCTTCGTTTCGAGGGGTACACGGCAGAGCTTGCTGAAGACGGCATGGCGGGCCTCGCCGCCCACGCAGAGCGACCGGCTGACGCGATCGTGCTCGACATTGCGATGCCGCGTCTTGACGGTCTGGAAATGTGCAGGCGGCTGCGCACTGCCGGCGACCGGACCCCTGTGCTCATGCTGACGGCCAGGTCATCGGTCAACGAGCGCGTCGACGGGTTGGACGCCGGAGCGGACGACTACCTGGTCAAGCCGTTCGCACTCGAGGAATTGCTCGCTCGCCTGCGGGCGCTCATGCGCCGGACGGCTCCCACGGCCGAAAACGAGGTGCTCAAGTTTGCTGACCTGTCGCTCGACCCGGGCACGAGGGAGGTGAGGCGAGGCTCGCGCCTGATCGAACTGACCCGAACGGAGTTCTTGTTGCTCGAACTGTTCTTGCGCAACCCGAAGCAGGTCCTGCCGAGGGAGGTCATATTCGACCGGGTGTGGGGGTATGACTTCGGCCTCAACTCCAACAGCCTCGAGGTCTACATCGGCTACCTCAGGCGCAAGACCGAAGCCGAGAACGAAGCCAGGTTGATCCACACCGTGCGCGGTGTCGGTTACGTCATGCGGTTACCGGCCGAAATGAGGGGGTGAAAGGCAGCTCGCCGACGACCGTGGCGCTGAACTGGACCTCCCATTACAGGCGGCGTAACGAGGGCGCGACGCGCATTGCGGCGCCTCCTTGGCCCCCCGATCCCCTCGCCACCGACCCCCTCGCCCCCGGCGGAGCCGCCCCAGCCTCCCTGAGCGCCGCGGCCTCCCCGAGCGCCCCAGCCTCCCTGAGCGCCCCGGCCTCCCCGGCCGCGCCGGGCCTGCCCGCCACCGCCCCTTCGCATGCACCGTTTGTGACGGCCACGGAAAACCCCTGGACCGATGAACCGATGGCGCCGGACGGCCAACCGGAGACGACGCCAGGCGGGGCGGCGCTCTCATGGCCCCGGCCTGAGAGCCGGGGGCGTTCGGGCGACCACTGGATCCGCCGCATCAGCTTCCGGAGCCGGATCACCGTCCTGGTCGCCGCCGCCGTCGGCGTCGCCGTCGCCCTTGCGGCCCTGGCCTCCTACATAGCGGTCAGCCGGCAGCTCGAAGGCCAGGCCAACAACCAGCTCCAATCCGCCATCAACTACCTCGAGGACCACGGGGCGGGAGGCCTGCCCGGGCTCGCCCAGCACACCGGTGACAAGGTGCAGGTCTTCGGCGTGAACGGGCCGGTCGAGTCGATAGAGTACGTCCAGGACCCCACCGGGAGCGGCTTCTACGCCCTGACCCAGTCCAGCGTCTTCAACCTGACGCCGTCGGCGAAGCGGGTGCTCACCTCCGCCAGCCACGACATCTACGAGCAGACCCTCACGGGCAAGGACGGCAAGACCTACCTCGTGGCGACAGTGCCGATACTGGCGGGGCAGCTGGCAGTCCAGATCGGGTACCCGACGACCAACATGGACAACACGCTCGCCTACCTGCGGCTCATCTTGATCCTTGTCGCCCTCTGCGGCGTCGGGTTGGCAGCGACCCTCGGTTGGGCAGTCGGCAAGGCGGGCATGCGCCCCGTCGAGGACCTCACCCTGGCGGCAGAGCACGTAGCACAGACCCAGGACCTGACGGCCAACATCGACGATGTGGGCAATGACGAGCTCGGACGGCTGGCCGCGAGCTTCAACTCGATGCTGACCGCCCTCGCGTCCTCCCGGCAACAGCAAGCGCAGCTCGTGAGCGACGCCGGCCACGAGCTGCGGACACCGCTCACGAGCCTGCGGACCAACATCGAGGTCCTCATGCGCGCCAAGGATCTCCCGGCGGCGGACCGTGACGAGCTCCTGGCGGACGTTCACGCCCAGCTCCAGGAACTGGGCAATCTTGTAGGAGACCTCGTCGACCTTGCTCGCGACGACGAGCGGCAGGTGGCGCCTCCCGAACCGGTCGCCTTCGACCAGATCGTGCGGAGGGCAGTCGACAGGGCCCAGCGCCGCGCCATGTCGGTCCATTTCGACGTGTCGATGGAACCGGCCGAGGTGGTGGCCCAGCCGGCGCTGCTCGAACGGGCAGTAATGAACGTGCTCGACAATGCCGCCAAATGGAGCCCCCGGGACGGCCACGTCAACGTCGACGTGAGGACCGACGGCGCACTACGCATGACGGTCACGGACCAGGGGCCTGGGATCGCCCCCGAGGATCTCCCCCATATATTCGACCGTTTTTACCGGGCCCAATCGGCTCGCTCGATGCCAGGGTCAGGCCTTGGCCTCGCGATCGTAAAGCGCGTCATCAGCTCTCATGGGGGGAGGATCGACGTCGGCCCCGGCCCGCAGGGCGGTACTCGGGTCGAGATCGTCCTACCGCTCGACCGGGACGTGACCGCCGGGACGCTGTAGCTCGCGGCTGGTCAGGGCCTGGTCAGGTCACCCGGTCCGGCGAGGCCCAACCTGAGCCGGTCCTCGGGGGTGTCGACGTCGGCAAAATCACCGGCGACAACCCCGGAGGGCCAGAAGTCCTCGGTGAAGTGCACGAAGCTTGCCTTCGAAAGCAATGCTTTCATGGCCCGCGCGCCGGTGGCAGCCAGCTCAGCCCCGAGCGCCAGGTCGGCGGCCGCCCAACGGGCGCAGAGGGGCTGCGGCCTACCGTTCGGGCAAGGTACGACCGAGGAACTTCCCGGGAAATCGGCCAGGGCCCGCAAGATCCGGCCCGTAACGAAAGGCATGTCGCAGGCGACGACCAGCACCGGCCCTTCGTGCCCGAGCCGCCCGAGAGCGCTGACGCCCGCACAGACGGCTAGGAGAGGCCCGGCGCCCCTCGGTTCCTCCTGGACGGGGCGGAGGCCGGAAAACCCGGGCCCGACCTCTATTACCGGTGACGCCACACCCGCCAGTGCCGCTGCCAGCCGGGTAGCGTTGGGGGCGCCGCCCACAGGTAGCAGCGCCTTGTCGAAACCCATCCGGCTCGAACGCCCCCCGGTGAGCAGTAGCCCGGCGACAGGACCGCACATAGCTGCGCTCAGCGCAACGAACGCCAGTAGATGAGGGCGTCACGGCCGGGGCCGGCTCCTTGGGGGACCCTGCCGATCTCCCTCCAGCCAAGCTCCTCGTAAAGCGAGCGCGCCGGGTTGTCCGCGAACACGAAGTTGAACTGCAAAGCGTCGTAGCCGGCAACCGAAGCGCGCGGGACTGAGTCCTCGACGAGCGCCCGGCCGATGCCGAGCCCTCGCAAGCCACGAGCCACCACATAGCCCGCATTGGCAATGTGGGCACCGAGGCCCGGCTGGTTGGGTTTCAGGTAGTACGCGCCCGCCAGTTGCCCTTCCCGGAGCGCCCCCACGACGACCGTCACCGGCCGCACCCACGTCTCTTCGAAGACGGCCCGGGTGAGGGGAGGAAGCTGAGGGAAACCCTCGTAGCGGGCAACGATGTCTGTGAACAGCCAAAAGAGCTCCTCCAGCCGAGCCGGTAAGAGCGGGCCGACCTCGAGCTGCGACCCGTCGGAAGCCTTTAGCCACGTCGTCTCGGTAATGTCCTGCACCCTGTTCAAAACTACAGGTCAACCCTCCCCGCTCTCTACGCCGTCGCCGGGCGCTAACCTGCGGCACATGAAACCCGCACGGCAAAGGGCTGGCCGACGCGTACGCGGCGCGGCCTTTCCGGACGAGCAAACGAAGCCGTGACGCCTTTTTACGTAGCAGGGGGGCTGCTCGTGGTGGCTCAGGCGCTCGGTATATACGCCCTCGTCACTCGAAAAGCCGACTTCATCTTTGCTCTCATCATGCTCGTGCTGGTTGTCGGAGCTGTCGTCTCGGGTGCCGACGGCGCCTATAGCCAGTTGCATTGACAGGCCATGGATAAGCGGCCCATCGGGTTCACCCCCAGGCATCGCCCTGCCAGGCGTTCTTTGTCGTGGCTAATGGCTGCCTGCCTGGCGCCCGTCGGCCTTTTTTGCCCGCCAGGCGCGGCCGGGGCGGTGCCGGTCCCCCTCCCGCTCGCCGCCTCGCAGGCAGCCTCGCCAGCAGTCCCGCCAGCCGAATGCGGCGCCAACAAGGCTGCAGGGACGGTCAAGTTCGTGTCGCCGTTCGGGTACGACGCGTCGGCGGGGATAATCGACGTCTACGCCGCGAAAAAGCTCGGCTATTTCAAGGATCTCTGCCTCGACGTCGATTTCATCGACGCGCCGCCGGGAGAGAGCCTCCCCCTCGTCTCAGCGGGTACCGCTCAGGTGACAGGCGAGGGCAGCGCAGCCGACACTCTCGTCGCTCAGGCAAATGGGGCCAACTTCGTTGGGGTTTCGACCTTCGGTGACATTTCGGATTACGTCTTGCTGACCCGGGCGGGGATAACCAACCTCAAACAACTCCAGGGCAAGGTGCTCGGGTACCACGCCGTCCTCCCGGTCGTCCTCGACGAGATGCTCGTCAAGGCGGGCGTCGACCTGTCCAAGGTCACGCTCGTGAACGACACGACCTACAACCCGTTGCTCCTTATCACCGGCCGTTACGATGCTCTCCAGGCCTACGAGTCCAACGAACCGATCACGCTGCGGGACGCGCACGAGCCTTTCACCATGTGGACTCCCGCACAGTTCGGTGTGTCGGGCACCTTCAACGTCCAGGTAGTCAACCGTGTTTTCCTCTCCGCCCACCGCCAGGCGGTGGCAGATTTCCTGCGTGCCGAACTGAAGGCGTTCAACTACTGCGTCAACAATGCAGCAGTGTGCGTCGGTTTTCTTGCCAAGGCGTCGGCGACATTGTTCGACGTTGGGCACGCTGAGCAGGAATGGCGCATCGAGAGCGCTCTGGCCGAGCAGCACCACTTACCCGGGCAAGGTACCGGCGTCCAGTCGGCCGCAGAATGGCAACCTGAAGCTGCCGCCGTTTTGAAGTACCACCTCGTCTCCAAACCGGTCGACCTGGCGCGCGACGAGGACACCTCGATCGCCGCCTCGCTCTACCACGGGACGGCTCTCATCTGGCCGTAGGGCTGTTTTAAAACGGCCACCTTCAAGGCCGCGCAAAACCGGACGGGTGCCAAAAGAGCACCCTTCGCTCGAGCAGCACAACGGCGAGAGTAAAGAGGAGGCCGAGCGCCGAAAGGCAGAAGATGCCGGCATAAACCTGCGAGAGCTCCACCTGCTGGTCGGCCAGGTAGATCAGTGAGCCAAGCCCATTGTTGCTGCCGGCGGTCGAAAACTCTGCCACGACGGCGCCGATCAGCGACAGCGGGAAGCAGATGCGGGCGGCGGCAAACAGGAACGGGAGGCTCGACGGGATCCGGAGGCGCATGAGGACCTCGGTCCTCGAAGCGGCCAGGGTAGAGAAATACCTCAGGGCTTCCGGGTCAACTGAGCGCAACCCGGCTAAAGAGTTGACAAGTAAAGGGAAAAAGACGATTATCCCCGTCACCACGTACCGGGGAGCGAGCCCAAAGCCAAGTGCCGTGGCGAGGCCCGGCGCAAGGGCCACGACGGGGGTCACGTTTACCACCACGGCCAGAGGCATCACGGCTCTTTCGACAACTTTGGAGTGGCTCATTGCCACCGCAAGGCAAAACGCCACTGCCAGGCTCGCCGCAAGCCCGACGCCGGTCTCCTGAAGAGTAGCCGCCGCGGCATCCGCGAACTCCCTGGGGTGCCCGGCAAGCTGGTGCCAGACTGCGCCCAGATGAGGGAGCAGGAACTTGTTGCGAAGGGCGATCAGCTGCCAGCCGAGCGCCAGGACCGCCAGGAGTACGACCGGGGGCAGCACCCTGGCGACCAGGCCCCACCCAACACGTCGCCTGGACAGCCCCATTTCGGGCGGCGCGCCGTCAGTCACCGTCGGTCACTGTTTTCCATTGCCTGCCGGCTCTTCTTCGGTCACCGCGAGGAGCGCCAACCGGATCTGTCTTTCAATTTCCCGGAATTCGGCAGTGACTTCAATGAGGTTCCCCCTGGGGCGCGCGAGGGTGACCTCGATCACGGTGGCCACCCTCCCGGGGGAATGCGTCATAACGACGACGTCGTCGGAGAGCAGTACCGCCTCGGGCACGGAGTGGCTCACGAACAGCACTGTTGACTGTTTGGACTGCCAGAGCGCTATCAACTCGCGCCTGAGCACCTCGCTCGTGAGCTCGTCGAGTGCCGAGAACGGCTCGTCCATCAGGAGGAGCGCCGGTTCGTGCACGAAGGCCCTGGCGATCGCCACCCGCTGGCGCATACCTCCCGAGAGTTCCGAGGGGTACCGGCTGAGCACAGGCCCGAGGCCGAGCGCTCGCAACACGTCCTCGGGGTCGCGGGCCGGTACGGCCCCCGCCGCACGGTTCAGCTCGAGCGGGAGCCGGGCGTTTTCGAGGACGGTTCGCCAGGGAAGGAGGGCGAGCGACTGGGGGACATAGCCGATCGCCTTGTTGCGGCGCGAAGCGGCGACGCTATCGCCGAAAATCGAGATCTCACCCTGGTCAGGGCGGTCGACTCCGGCGATCATGTGGAGCAAAGTCGACTTGCCGCACCCGCTCGGCCCGATGAGGGTTACGAAGCGGCCGCGGGGGACCTCGAGGTCGATCCCTTCCAGGGCTTGTGTGCGGCCGCGGTCGGAGCGGTAGGCCTTCGATACCGCAGATATGACGAGGCCAGGACCGGACGGCATAGTCATGTTTCCTAGCAGCCGTTGGGCGCCGGGCTCGAAGAAACGAGCGGACCACCGGCAACGCCAGCGCCGGGACTAGGCATTGCGCTGCCCAAACGGCTAACCTGGCGCCGTCGTGGCGTGCCGCCAGCCCTTACGGGCAGCTGGGGCGCTGCGGGTGACGAGGGGCGCCGCTTCTGCCCTCATCGGCCTCGCGGCAGCTGTCAGTGGTATTGGCGCGCTCGTAGGGCCGGCCGCCGCGGACCAGGTGGACAACGCCCGAACACAGGTAGAAGCCCTACAAGGCCAGGTCCTGACCATTGCTGGACAAGTCCATCACTGGACCGTCCGCTACCAGGCGGACGTTGGCGAGGCCACGGCTCTTCGCCGGGACGTCGCGGCGTCGCGCGCTTCGCTCGCCCTGACCGGCCGGCAGCTGGTTCGCACGACGTCGCTCCTCCAGCAGGAAGCCGTCCTCGCCTACACCAACGTCCTGCCTGGTTACGGGGACGTCGAGCAGTCCCGTGCCAGTGCCGTCGAGCAGCTGGAAGGGAATACCTACCAGGAGCTCGCCGTCGGCGAGATATCACGGACAATGAGCCAGTTCAAAAACGAGAAAGCCCTGGCGGGCGTCAGGACGGCTGCGTACCAACGTCAGCTGCAAGCAAGCCTTGTAGCCGTCCGAGCTGTTTACTCGGCCCGTAGCGCGGCCCTTTCGCGCGCGGCCACCCTCCAGGCCCTCCTCGACCAGGCCCAGGCCCGGCTCAGCCACCTCGAAGCCGTCCAGCGGGCGAGCACCGGTCTCCCCGTTGGCAACGGGATCGTGAAGGCTGTCGTGGACCAACTGAGCGCCGCCACGGCCCCGGCAGCAAGCCGGTCAGCCTCCTACGGCGCCGCCCTGCCGGACATGGCACCTCGCGTACCGAGCGCCGCCAAGAACCCATCAGCCGGTCCGCCGACGGTGACCTCGGCCACGAGCAGCACGACGGCGCCTCCAGGTACGACATCGAGAGCGCCGAAAGCGTCCGGCACCTCGAGAGCGCCGGCCACCCGGCCGTCCAGCGCCACGTCTGCCACGACGTCCGGGGCCACTACGTCCAGCGCCGCCTCCGCCCCGGCGTCCAGGGCCACGCCGCCCACGACCGCCCGAGCCGCCGCAGTCAAGGCCTCGACGAGCTCCACCAGCACCTCAAGCAGTACCACGACCACGACCACGACGACGACGACCACGACGACGGTCCCCCCGCCGGCTCCAGATCCCGACCCCCCGGCGACGACGGCCACCACCGCCCACCCGCCCCCTCTCGGGGGGCCCTGGTTCGAGCTCCGTGAATGCGAGTCGAGCGACGACTACCAGGCCGACACGGGTAACGGCTACTACGGGGCGTACCAGTTTTCCTGGCCGACGTGGTCCGATATGGGGTACCCGGGCAGGCCCGACCTCGAGCCTTACTGGATGCAGGACCAGGCGGCCGTACGCCTGGAGGCGGCCGAGGGCTGGGGCCAATGGCCCGCCTGCAGCGCGGCCCTCGGGCTCTGACACCTCTTGGGCGCCTGACCCTTTATGGGTTGCTTGCGACCCCGATGGGTATGTGTCTCAGCAGTGCAACCTCCTAGCCGGACGGTGGGGCCGGCGCAGACCAGGGGAGGCCCGCCGGGCCCGTCGGTCCCCGCGCTCCACTGGTGCGCTCTCGGCCTGTCGATTGGCTGCCTCGCGCTCGGGGCCGTCATGTTTGCCGCGGGCGAAGCCCTGCCAGCTGCGGGGGCCGTAGCGGCCGGAGCAGCCATGGCTCTCGCATTGGGCCATCCCCGGCCTGCGGGGGCGCAGCGTCGCCCGTGGTCGCCGTGGGTGCAGCGTCGCCCGTGGTCGCCGTGGGTGCGCGGTCGCCCGTCGCCGGCCAGCGAGGAGGCTCCTCCGGCCGTGAAGGCAACGCCTGCCCGTCCGTCGCGCCGTCAAGTCACCGGGCGGCCGATGCCGGGAGACCCCGACCTCTACCTCGACCTCGACGCCGTCGAAGTGGAAGCCGTTTATGTCCTCGGCTCCGAGCTCCTCACCCACCTGCGCGGTGGCATCGGCGAGCGGCGTGACCCGGTCACCGGCAGCCGGCGGCGCATCGAAACGAGCGACGTTTCGCTCACTTGGCGCTGCTCGGGGAGGCGTTCAGCCGACAAGCTGGCGGCGCAATTGAACGACTGGGAACAAAGGCGAGCGCCACTGCGCCTGCTGGCAGCTTGTGGCCGGTGCGCCTTGCTGATCGAAGACGAACGCAAGTGGTTGCTACTGCCCGAACTTCGCCTGGCGGCTTGACAGCTCCTTAGCCACGGTAAGGCTGATCAGCGGTAGGGGGTGAGCTCGGGCCCGGGCTGGTCCGCCACCGAGCTCGCCCGGCCGGTTACCCAGGCGAAAAGCTCCGCCGTTGGCCCGGCAAGCTCTACCGCGTCGCCGCTCCCCGCAACCCAATGCTGCCCGGTGTCGGTGGCCGAAAGGTAGACGGCCGTGCCTGCGGGAAGGCGCGACGGGAGCGCCAGCATGGCCCGGTCCATTTCCTCGGTGACCCAGGGGAGCGGCCAGTCTTGTGACGAATACGCGCAGCCGAGGTCTACATGGTGGATCTCGACCTCGCGGAGCCGCCCGACCACCGGCCCGGGACCGATCCTCACCTCACCACTGATGTGGACCGCGACTGCTTGCCATACCTCGTCCCGGGCAACCTCGAGAGCAGTGGCGGCTGCAGAACACGCCTTTCGCAGGCGCTCCTCCAGTTGCGACGCGGGCCGGCCCCGCCCCGACTGGATGTCCGCTTCGCGCGCCGGCGCGCCCCCGGGGTAAAACTCCGCCACCTCTCCCCTTCCGGCAGCCTCGACGACACGGCGCAAACCCTCGGCGTTGGCCGCCAGGTGGGTGATGACCATCGCGCGGTCCCACCCCGGCAGGAGGCTGGGCTCGGCGACCGCGACGTCGTCGAGTGCCGAAACTGTGACCAGCAATTTCGATGTCGCTACGTTGATCCGGGGCAGGTAGGGGCTCTCCACGAGGGACAAGATAGGAGACGCCGGGCGGGCCGCGACGAAGAGATCCTCAAAGGGATTTCGCGACGCTAAGCGCCCGGGGCAAGTCCCGCTGTTGGTTGGGCTATGGACCAGCAGGCGGCTTCTACGTCTCCGGCAGTGATGCGCGACTCCGCGGCAGCAGCCGTCCATGACACGAAGCCGACCCGTTGCAGGCGCAAGGGGTCGCCTCCGGCCTCGGCGCAGGCAATTGCCAACGCCTCCTCGTCGAACTCGACTCCCCGCTCGACCGCCGGTACGACGAGGGCCTCTCTTGCTTCGGCATCGTCGAACCCCTCGAGCTGGGCCGGCCACACCGTCCCGCTGAAATACCCGGCCCGCGCATAATGTGCGCCGAGCCGCGGCCCGCCGCTCAGCAGGAAGGCGACCGGCAGTCGATCCCGAGCCAAGCCCCTGGCGAGGTGGCCAACACATTCGGCTTCGGCGCTGCTCAGCAAATGGGCGTCATCGAGCGCGATCAACAAGCCGCGCGACATGCTCTGAGCGAAGCTGCCCAAGCTCTCCAGCAAACGTCTGAGGTCGGACCACGAGCCGTCGGCACCCGTCGCCGCGGGCAAGGTGGACGCGGCACCAGGCCACTTTGCGCGCACGGCCTCCAGGAGCCGGCCCGCAACCCGCCACAAGACCAGCTCCTTGGGCCGGCACCCGTGGAACGCCGTAACCCACGAAAGATCCTCGGATGCTCCCTGGGCAACGTGGCGCAGCAACGCCGTCTTGCCTGCGTGGCTTTCGGAGATCACGAGGCGGTGGAAGCGCGGGTCGGATGGGCCGGCCAGGTAGTTGGCGAGCGCCATTTGCAAGAGGCCGGCCGCGGAGAGGTCGTCATAGTCGGGCCTATCGACGAAGTGCGGCGGGGCCGCGCCCCGAAATGGCCGGTAAGGGGGGAACCGTCTCAACTTGGCTGGCCTTGCGTGCTACCGGTTGGCGCCAGGCCTGAGCGCGCCACGTTGAGCTCGCGGGCTCGGTCGTTGGCCGACCTGGTCGCTTGTTCCTCCGACTGCACCGAGCCCCACCCGCGCGTTTCGGAAAGGAGCGGGAGGCGGCTGAGAAAGGGAGGCACCCTGCCCCACAGCACGAGGGCGAACCCGGCCGGCAACGTCCTCACCTGGTCGGCTCTGAGGACGGGTTCGTTGTCCCAGCTCAGCGTCCGGGACTGTTCCCGGCGGCCCTGCCCCCCGCTCCCGCGGTGCGCCGACACTCGCCTCACCCGTCGCTGCCCACAAAGGCTCTCCAGGTCGCGCAGGTCGCCGGGCGAGGTGAGGCCGCCGAGCACCGCGGTTATCGAGGTGGCGTTACCCATGGTCTCCGCCCTGTGCGCGCCCCACCGGGTGACCGCCTGCGAAAACGACTGCATCGCGTAAACCAGCACGATGCCCCGCCCTCGTCCATCGGCCAGGAGGTCGGGCAGGCTCGGGAGGGGGGCGATGTTGGGCGCCTCGTCCAGCAGACCTAGGAGAGGGGGGTCGAGCCGCCGGGAAGGCATCCGGGCAGCTACACGTTCGGCGCAGTCGAACGCCTCGTCGGCCAGAGCCGTCACCAGGGGGGCGACGGCCCCGAGCCGCGAGGCCTTTCCCAGCAAGTACAGAGTCCCGTTGGTACGCAACAACGCCTCGATGTCGAGCTCGGCACCAGGAGGGGGGCAGCAACTGGCGAGGACGGCCTGGTGGCTGAAGCACGAAAGGGCGCGGCCCACATAGCGCAGGACCCCCGAAGTCGTCTCAGCCGCCCCGCTCGTATGCAGCTGGACGAGGTCGTCCCAGCCCGGTGCAGCCCCGGTGTAGGAACACAGCACGTCGATGGGCGTCGAGTCCTCCGGACGGCGCGACCACGCGACGACGGCTCTCATGTCGAGGTGGGCGAGCGCCGCAGCGTGCAGGTAGGCCTTGAGGAGGTCGCGCGCCGAGTCCCGGAAGAAGGCGCCGTTTTGCACGTCGCCATCGTCCGAGGTCGCCGCGACAAGTGCTGCCGCCCGCCGCTCGGCAACCTCGGTCCGCTCGCAACCGCTCACCGGGGACCACCTGGCCGGGGGCGCAGCGGGAACGAGGCCATCGGGGTCGAGAGCGAGCACGGGGCCGGTCCTCTGGCGGGCCATCGCCGTGAGCTCGTAGAGGTCGGCCTTGGTCGAGGTTGCAAGTGCAGGCCCGGGGTGTTGGCGCAATATCGGTGCGAGCACACGGAAGGTCTTGCCTTCGCCGGGGGGCGCCACGAGCCGCAGCGACGCCTCCCAGCTCGGCCAAAGCTCCACGCCCGCCGGGTAGGAACGGCCAAGCGGGTAGCCCACCTCGTTCCTCGGCAACGAACGCGATCGGCCGCTCAACGATGGCCGCGTCTGCGCCGCCCGCTTGCGCGCTGCGGCTACCGAGGTCTCAGAGACCAGGTTGCGCCTGCTGGCAAAACCGTGGCGGCTGCGGCGGTCGGGCAGGATAGGACGCCCGAGCTGAGCGGCGGCGCCTGCAAATGCAGGCCCGGCCCCAGC
>DATJMJ010000193.1:0-7272 GCA_035508795.1 Acidimicrobiales bacterium | reverse complement strand
CTCATCTGGCCCATGCCCCAAAACGCCTTTGCGCCGGCACATCAAGCAAATAGCAGGCAGACTGGCGTCGGTACCTCTGCGGACGAAACCGGCTGCAATTGGCGTGCGGTCTCGTCGACCGAGAAGACCTCGATCGTACTGCTGTCCTGGTTGGCAACCAGTAGCTGGCTCCCGTCGGGCGACAGTACAAAATCGCGGGGCTCAGAACCGCGGCTCGGCTCGACCGCTTCAAAGCTCAGGCGGCCCTCGCCCGGGTCGAACGAGAGAACGGCGATGCTGTGAAGACCGCGGTTGGAGGCGAAAACCAGCTCCCCGGTAGCCGACACGCGTATGGCAGCTGCCTGACTGTGGCCGTCAAACGAAGAAGGCAGCGTCGAGATCACCTGCACTTGCTCGAAACGAGATTCTTTCGCCCGGCGGAGCAATACAACGTCGTTGGTCAACTCGTCCACCAGGAACAGGTACTGGCCCCCGGGATGGAAAGCGAGGTGTCGCGGGCCGGCGCCGGGATGCACCGAGAAGCGATCGGACTTTCGCTCGACGAGTCGGCCCGACGGCGTGAGCTCATAAACTACGACGGCGTCGACGCCGAGATCGGGCACCAAGGCGTAGCCGGTCAGCGGGTCGAACAGGACCTGGTGAGCATGAGGGCCGGTCTGGCGGACCGGGTGGACGCTCGAACCGGCATGGCGCACGTGGTCTACCATCTCCCCGAGCCTGCCGCCTTCGCCCAACGAATAGACCGCCAGGGTGCCGTTCCGGTAGTTGGCTACGATCACGAACGAGCCGCTCGGGTCGATACCCACGTACGCCGGTTCGACTCCACCGGATGGGGCAGTGTTGAGCAAGGTCAGGTCGCCGCTGACCGGGTCGCGGGAAAAGGCAACCACTCCCCCACCCGGCTCGCCCTCGAACTCGACAGTCTCGGCGACGCTGTAGAGGTTGCGCCCGTCGGCCGACAGCACCAGCCACGACGGGTTGCGCACCTCGGCGAGGACGGTCACGTCCGACACCTTGCCGTCCCGGTATTTCGCGCCCAGTATCCCAGGTGCCTTCCCGTCCACATGGGCGAGCTTCTCTGTGTACGTCCCGATGATCATGGATTGGCCAGCCGCGATAGTCACCCGCAATCCTCCTTGTCGGTGCTCACTTGTTGGTCCTTACTTCTCGGTGCTCATATGTCCGCACATTTTGAGTGCTCGTGTGCCAGTAATCCTCAGGGCTCTCGGCCCTTGGCGGACGGTTGCCCGACTGCCGCCAGGAATGCCGCCCACTCCCTTGCGGGGTCATCACTTTCGGAAATCGCGCTCCCGACCACCACCGTCGAGAAACCGGCGGAGAGCGCCTGGCCTACCGAGCCAGCTGTCATCTTGCCTGCGACCGCGTACCGGGCCCGCGCCGGCTTGACCCGGACGTCGTCGATCAACTCCGCGAACGGCTCCCCTCCCCCGCGGGACCTGTGGACGCATACCTCGAACCCGACTCCTTCCCTTCGGGCGGCAGCGGCCCACTCGTTCAGCTGGTCACGTTCGACCTTCCACCCGATGGTGTCGACGAGCACCCCGACATGGCGATTGTCGGCAACTGGTGCGTCCCGGGCAGCGCGGAGCACCCCTTCCCAGGTCGTCGAGTCTGCAGCCGCCGGCACGAGGGTGACAATGTCGGCGCCGGCGGCGTAGGCAGCTGAGGCGATCCGTTCTCCGGCGTCACAGATCTTTGTGTCGGCCACGACGATGCCGCCTTCGGGGAGGAAAGACCTCGCCCAGGCGATCGTGCCGAGGCCGGCCGAAACGAGCAGCGGTGTGCCGATCTCGACCCGAGCCAGATGAGGCTGAAGGGTGGAGAGCAGCTGTTGGTTTTTAGCCATGTCCGTGGCGTCGAGCGCAAGCTGCAAACGCGACTCGGGTTTTTTGTCGAGCCCCCGCCCCCTGGGGGCCCCGCTACGGCCGGACCGGGCCGCGCCCGGAGCGCCCGGAGCACCCGGAGCACCCGGAGCCCAGTCCGCCAAGGTCTTTTGGAGCCAGTAACCGAAGATCTCGACGAGGTCCATCTCGGGGTCGAGCAACCACTGCAATTGCAGGCCGTCCATGAGGGCCCAAATCCCCCGGACAGCTGCCTCTACCTCGGGGTCGTCCATCGCGCGGACCGTCCCGAGGTCCCGTGCCTCGCGGAGGTCCCCGATGGATATCTTCACCAAGGAGTCGTAACGGGAATGGACGTAGTCGTGCGCGGGATGGCCCGGCTGCGTCCCTTCGGCCGCCACCGTAAGGAACATGTCGATAAGCCCTGGTGCTTGTGCGTGTTTGCGGATCGTGTCGAGAGTGCCCTCGAAGCGGCCAAGGCCACCCGGCCCTTTGCCTATGGTCCTTTCGTGGTCGGCGTCCCAGCGCCCGAGGACGGCGATAAGGAGCCCCTCCTTGTCACCGAAATGGCGCCGTAGTGCCGCCGGCGTGACCCCAACTCTCGCCGCGATCTGGCGGAGCGACCCTCCGGTGTAGCCCGCACCGGCGAAGACGCTGATGGCCGACTCGATCAGTTCGCTCCGTCTGCGCAGCCCCGTTTTGTACGGGCCACGCCTATTGGGCCGAGCCGTGGGCATTAGCCGATCTCGTTGTGAGTCACTTATGGCACCTGGTCCGGGTGATCTGCCGCGAAATGTCACTACGTGGGTACTATTCATGTAATATAGGCCACGCGCGACAAGTGGTCAAGGCCCGGACACCGTCCCAGGAGGTAGCTACCCATGGCCCAGTTGGGAGTTTTGTCGAGCGAGTTCCCGCGCTCCAGCCTGAGCGGCACGCTCGATGCCGTTGCCCGTCACAAGATACCTACCGTCCAGTTCCAACTTGGGTCCGCCGTACCGGCGATCCCTATCCAGACTTCCCTCTTGCGAGGCCTCGAGGTCTTGGGCGAGCACATCAACGACGACCTCTGCCGTCAGATCGCAGGCCAACTCTCAGAACGCGGCATAACGATGTCGGCCGTTGACGGCACCTTCAACATGGTCCACCCGGACAAGGGCCAACGCGCTCTCCTTCTCGGCTACTTGCGCAAGCTCATCGAGTCGTGCGGCACGCTCGGGACGTCGACGGTGACCCTCTGCACGGGGAGCAAGGCGGAGATCATGTGGCAACGGGTACCCGAAAACAACAGCGAGGGTGCCTGGGCGGACCTTGTCGCAGCGATGAAGGAAGCGGCCAAGGTCGCCGAGGACCACGACGTCAACCTCGCATTTGAGCCAGAAGTCAACAACGTCGTCAACTCCGCCGAGAAGGCACGCCGTATCATCGACGACGTTGGCTCCGACCACGTCAAGGTCCTCATGGACCCCGCCAACATCTTCCAGGAGGGCCAGCTGCCCCTAATGGCCGAAAAGCTTGACGGTGCCTTCGCCTTGGTGTCCAAAGACATCGCGTTGGCGCACGCGAAGGACCTCAACCGCGACGGGGAAGCCGGTCACCTTGCGGCCGGCCACGGGGTGCTCGACTACCCGCGTTACCTTTCCCTCCTCGACAAGTCAGGCTTCGGGGGGACCGTCGTCCTCCATCAGCTGCAGGGACTGAGCGACGAAGAGATCGATGTCGCCTTCGCGTTCGTCCGCGGGTGCGCCCCGGCCGGTTACTTCCAATAAGGCCCCGGCGGGTCACGCCGACGAGGGGCTAGTGGCCTCCGAGAGCCCCGCTGATGCCGCCGATGCTGAAGTACTTGTGGAGGAAACTAAAGATGATGACCGGCGGGATCATCACTATTACCGACAGGGCCATGACATAGCCCCACTGTGTCGTGTTCTCGGCGAAGAAGGTTTCGAGCCCGAGGGGCAACGTGAAGTTGGAGTCCGAGCGGAGGAATACGACTGCAATGAGGAAGTCGTTCCAGGCGATCAGGAACGAGAAGATGGCGGTGCTGAGGATGCCCGGGAGGCAGTTGCGCAGCACGATCCGCATGAACCCGCCGAACAGGGAGCAACCGTCGATCCACCCCGATTCCTCGAGCGATACCGGGATCGTGTCGATGTAGGCAGCCATCATCCACGTCGCCACCGAGATGCTGCTGCAGACGTAGACGATGGCGACGCCGATCAGGTTGTCGTCGAGGTTGACTTTGGAGAAGAGGATGAACAGCGGGATGGCAGATACGATCACCGGGAACGATTGCCCGATGAACAGCAAAAGCGCGTAGCCGTTTATCGCCTTACTGCGCGCCCGCGAGAGCACGTAGCCTGCCGGGCAAGCCACGCAGATCGCGAGCAACATCGTCGTAACGGCCACGATCCCACTGTTCCGCAGCCATGTGAACACTCCCGTCTGCGAAAAGACGTATGAGAAGTTGGCCCACGTCAAGGTGGCGTGCGACGTGCTCGACACCTGCGGCGTAAACGCCTCCCACACCGTCACGCCAATCGGCACGAGTGCGACGGCAGTAATGACAAACAGGACCGCGGTGTACCCCCAGTAGCCCTTCTTCCGCTTGGTGGGACCTTGCAGCGCGGTAGACGTGGAGGCCACCGCTGTGCCGGTTTGGCCAAGGGCTTGGGTTGCCACTGTGCTCATAGGTAAATCCTCGAACGCTTGATCCGCTGGAACAGGAAGACTGCCACGACTACCGATATCAGCGCCACGATCAAACCGATGGCAACGCCTTGGCCTGTCTGGAAATCGCCGAAGACGGTCTGGTACGAAAGCACGACGAGGGTGGTGCTGGCACCGATGGGACCACCTCCGGTGAGAAGGTAGATCGACTGGAAATCACCTATGCAGAAGATGAACATGAGCACCCAGCTGATATAGGTGGGTCTCAGGATGAGCGGTAGGGTAACCCCTTTGAACTGCTGCCAGGCGGTCGCCCCGTCGACGCGGGCAGCTTCGTAGACATCTTCTTCCACGGCGGCTAGCGCGCCGCTCATCATCAGCATCATGAACGGGAAGCTCAGCCACACTTTGTAGACGCATACCACCGTCTTGGCGAGCGCCGGGTTGGTCAGGACGTAGAGGTTGCCCAGCCCGAGGTCCCGCGCGACGCTCGGGAGCAGGCTACCGGGTGTGGAAACCAACCACTGCCACGAGGTTGCCGAAACCACCACGGGTACGACCCACGGCAGGAGCAACAATGCCTTGAAGACGTTTTTGGCATGCACTTTGTGCCGGAGGAGGATCGCCAGGCCGAGGCCCACCGCCCAGCTGCCAAAGACCCCTACGACGGTGTAGATAAGGGTGAAGTTCGCAGCCTGCCAAAAGGCAGACTGAGAAAATATCGCCGAGAAATTGTCAAGCCCTATGAAGGACCCCGTGTTGAGGAGAGTCCCGTTGTGGACCGACAGCGAGCCCGAGAAAAACAGTGGGTACGCATAGATGATGACCACCATCAGCACGGACGGCAGCACCATGAGCCCCATCGTCCAACGCCGATGGGCGGATATGCGCCTCTGCCTCTGAGGCGGGTCGGAGCGCCCAACCCCCCCAGAGCCGCCCAGCCCGACACCTCGCCGGGCGCGGTTCAAAGCCTTGATACGGCTCGGCGCGGCTACAGCCACAGCTCGCCCCTCCTTCCGCCGCGAGTATATGCCTGGGCCTTGGTTGTTGCCGGGCGAAACGCGCCGCTAGTAGCTGCGAGGCGGCCGGCAGGGACGGGTACCACCTCGCCCCTGCCGGTCAGCCTCCACCACGGCATCGTCTGCCCTTGGCCTTTTGAGCCTCGAGCTCCCTAGGCCTTGTATTTAGCGCTGTACGGCTCAGCCCAAGCCTGGAACGCCTTCAGGGCTGGTACGACAGGGTCGCCCGACAGGATGCTCTCAGCGAACTTGATCATCTGGGGAGCATCGTCAACGACTGCAAGCCCCGAGAACTCGTGGGGGTCCAGCCATCCCTCGGAGTGGGCGACCGGCACCCATTCCTTGACGATCTTCACCATCGCCGGGTTGGACTGTATCTGGGGTAGAGCAATAACCGACTTCCGGATCGGCACCGAAGCTGTCAGGTTTTTGGCAAAGAACCCGTTCGGCCCGGCGTACTGGTCGTTGTACCACATGAGCAGTTGCTCCGTGGCCTCAACGTTGGGGTTGTTTTTGTACATCTGCATGTTCTTCAGGTACTGGATCGTCCCCTTGTCGCCGTGAGGCCCGGCGAGCGGGCTCATGACATACAGCGGCCCCGCTGTGTACGACGTGCCGGCCGCTGTTGGGAGCGTTGCGATCGACAACGTCATGGCGGTGCGCCCGGCCTTCATCTCCGAATAGGTATCACTGTCCGTATAGGAGATCGACCCTGGGTCGACGTACCCGTCGACGACCAGCTCGTGGAGGAACTCCATAGCTTCCACATTGCGCGGGTTCATTATGTCGACATTGCCCTCGGCGTCGTACAAGCCGCCGCCGTTGTTGACCATGAACGTGGCAACTGTATGGGTACCGAACGAGGAGTTCGTCGCGTTGGCCGAGGTGACATACCCGTAGACGCCGATCTTCTTGAGGGCCTTGCATGCTGCCAAGTAGGAGGGCCAGTCGGTGGGCACCGCTGCGCCGGCCTTCTTCAAAAGGACCTCGTTGTACCAAAGGATACGGGTGTCCACGCCCCAGGGGATGCCCACCTGGCCCTCACTGTTGCGAAGAGCCGTAAAGAACGAGCCATTGCCCAGGTAGTCGTCGTAGACACCATTTTTCTTGTATGTCTCGACGATGTTGTCGCAATAGTAAATGGCACCTTCGTCGGCGTACTGGAAACCCACGTACGCCCAGCCGTCTGCTACGGCAGGGCCTTTGTTGGCTGCGAGCGCAGCCTCGATGACTTCGTAGAAGTCGCCCGGGATCTGCGAGTAATTACAGGTGTAGCCGTTATAGCCCCAGTGCTTGGACAGAGAAGCGCAAAGAGTGTTTTCCGCGCCTGTCCCAAACGTACTGGCCCATAACTTTATTGCACCCTTCGACGAGTTGGCGAAGCGCACGTCACTAAAGGCCTTGCCCAAGCCCAAACCTTTGGAGGCTAGTGGCAGTAGCGCCGTGGCCCCTGCGGCTTGAAGAAATTTCCGGCGAGAGAGCGGGTTGTGCTCGGCTGGCACTTCCGTCGTCGGGGTTGAGTCGCTAGTGGTTACAGTTGGCTCCCCAGTGTCCATAGCCCCTTCTTTCACTTAGTTGTCCGCCTGCCCCCAGGCAGGCTCCTGTCTAGCACGAGCCACGTACCAATACGCGGCAGGTGCGGACGCTAGCAGTAAACGATTCCCGGCACAAGATCGGGGCGGGTTTATCGTAGTGACCTGGGCGAACACCGCTAAATGGCCTTC
>DATJMJ010000192.1:0-4083 GCA_035508795.1 Acidimicrobiales bacterium | reverse complement strand
GCTTGGGGGAGTGTTGCCGGGAGTGCGGGCCGGGGCGCTTGCGGGAGCCCTCTGGGAACTGTTGCCGGGAGTACGGGCCGGAGTGCCGACGGGAGAGCGGCCGCGGCTCGGTTTGGGACCGGGTGGCGTGGAGGTCGTGGGGGGCATCGCACTATGCCTCGACTGCCTTGAGCGTTCGCAGGGAACGCTCGATGATTTCCTTCTCTTCCGACAACGAGCTTGGCACGAAGTACCTGCCGTCCTTGCCGGCACCGTCGTCCACGGCTTGGAGGGAGTCCCTGAACGCCTCGGCTGTAGGTGAGGGCAGGAGGACCCCCTGCGTCTCGGCCATGAAGATGCGGGCGACACGCCCACCAGCGACCGAGTAGACGCACCCGTTTAGCTCGCAGCTTTCGTGAGCAAGGTAGGCGACTACCGCAGTAATGCTTGCCGGGGCAAGCAAGTCCTCGAGCTCACCGAAGAGCCCCTCGGTCATGCGGGTCCTTGCAAGAGGCGCGATCGCATTGACGCGGATGTTGACCCGGCTCCCCTCATGGGCGAGCACGCGGGTCAGGCCCCACAACCCCGCCTTGGCAGCCCCATAGTTTGCCTGCCCGAAATTGCCGAACAACCCCGAAGCGGACGTCGTGTTGACGATCCGCCCGAACTTCTGCTCCCGCATCAGCCTGAAAGCAGGCTGTGTCACGAACATTGCCCCCCTCAGGTGGACATCGAGGACCGCGTTCATGTCGTCGATCGTCATGTTGTGGAAGGCCCTGTCGCGCAGGATGCCGGCGTTGTTCACGAGTATGTCCACCCGGCCAAACGCGCTCAGCGCGCACTGCACGATCGCCTCGCCGCCTTCAGGCGTCGTGACAGTGTCAAAATTTGCAACCGCTTCGCCGCCACCCGCTTTGATCTCGTCGACAACGAGCTGCGCCGCCGTTTTCGCCTCACCTTCCCCGTGCACAGAACCGCCGACGTCGTTCACGACGACCCTGGCGCCACGCCTGGCGAGCTCCAAGGCATGCGAACGCCCGATCGCGCCCCCCGCCCCCGTAATTATTGCGACTCGGCCGTCAAAACTGAGGTCCATGGCCCTTCCCTTCTCCGTTTCTCCGTTTCGGCTCGAAACGCTCGATAACCTTCATCGTTTGATTGGCACTCGTGTTCCATCGGCACTCGTGCCAGCTGCAGGAGAAGGTGCGAGTGCCGCTGCCGCAGTCCTCAAAAACAGGGCTGGCAACACATTTTTTCCCGTGCTTACCCTGCACTCTGCTGCTTATACCTAGCACCAACGAATTCGCGATTGCAACAAAAAGTTGGCAGGCAGGGCCGAAGGTGACTTTCGGCCCTGCCTCATTACCCGCTTTCGCCCCGGTCTGCCGGTTCGTGCCTGACCTTTCGAGCCGTTGGCTCGCTACCCCGTTCCCCGCGCTCGGTGGGTGCGCCCACCCGTCCGGTTCCCGTTTCAGAGGCCCAGCTTGCGCGGTAACTGCGGTAGACCGACAGCAGCGCCAGCTTCTGGTCCTCGTTCAGTTCGGGGTCGTTGCGGATAGCCGTTTCGGTGTCCGAAGGCGTCGTTTCGTCCCGGCTCAACAGGCCAGCCTGAGCGAGCATGGTCTCTGCCGAGATGTTGAGCGCTTCGGCGATCGAGCGGAGGATACGGACCGAAGGCTCGTGAAGCCCCCGTTCGATCTGGCTGAGGTAAGGGTTGGAGACGCCCGCGAGATCAGCCATCTGCCGGAGTGACAGGTTGGCCAGCCGGCGTTGCGCCCGAAGGTAGGCGCCGAGCCCAAAAACGTCGGGCCCATCCGGCGGACCTTCAGGCGAGGCGTCGGTCTCATCACCTGGACTGGTTGGACCAGTTTGGCTAGTGGGCACTGGCGCGACCCTTTCCGGGAGAAAGCTTGTAGTTCTTCAGCCTAAAGAGCGGGCACCAAGACGTTCACGAGGTCGGTGGCGAACTTGCGCTGAAGTGCGACGACCTCTTCGAGCGTCCCGAAGCCGGCGCCGAGCCCCTCGAGTATCTCCCCGCGGGACGGCACGAACGGAACTGTCGGCAGGTCGGGGTAAACCTTACCGACCATGTCGACCCATGTGCTGACAGCATCGAGAGAGAACTGCTGGGCTGCCTTCACCGAGGCGATCATCTCGTCTCTTAGGGTTGCCGACAGCTTGGCAGTGCTCGCCTTGGCCTTGACGGAAGTAGTGGTTTCTGGCATCTGAGGCTCCTCCTCGGTCGTTCCTCTACCCTGCTAAGCATACCAGCCTGTCGCTATATATGTCAAGCAGTAGCCTTTGGGGACGCACTTACGAGTGGCGCCGGGACCGGGCGGGTGCTGGAGATACAAGCCCTCCTGCCACCCACGGAACCGAGGAGCAGGGGAGACCGAAGAAGCGGGAGTGGGAGCGGCCCGCGGTTTTAGGCAAGCGAGCGGAGAAGGAGCGCGTCACCTTGGCCGCCCCCTCCACACAGGCTGACGACGGCCTGACCGCCTCCGCGTCGCATGAGCTCGTAGAGCGCCGTCAGGGCGAGCCTCGTGCCCGACATGCCGACAGGGTGCCCGAGCGCGATCGCGCCACCGTTGACGTTGACTTTGTCTTCGGCGAGCCCGAGGTCGTCCATGGACGCGACGGCAACAGCTGCAAAGGCCTCACTTATCTCGACGACGTCGACCTGTGAAAGATCCACCGCCGCCCTCGCCAGGGCTTTGCGGATCGCGTTAGCCGGCTGGAGGAGGAGCGACGGCGTCGGCCCGGCCACTTGCCCGTAGCTCACGAACTCCCCGAGCGGGCGCGCTTTCAGCCGTGCGGCAGCGGCTCGGGACGCAACCACGAGGGCGGCCGCGCCATCGGATATCTGGGAGGCGTTGCCAGCTGTGATGGTCCCCTGGTCGCTGAACACCGGCTTGAGCCGCCCCAGGGTCTCAGTGGTTGTCCCCGGCCTGATGCCTTCATCGGCCTCTACGACCACGGGGTCCCCACGACGCTGAGGCACCGTTACTACCGCGATCTCGTCGGCCAGGAAGCCGTTCTTGGCGGAAGTGGCAGCTTTTTCGTGCGAAGCGGCCGCGAACTCGTCTTGGCGCAGCCGCGAGACGCTGCCGTGGTTGTAGTTGTCGGTCGCCAGCCCCATGCTCACGTTGTCGAGGGCGCAGGTGAGGGCATCGAGCAGGGTCGAGTCGACCAGCACCCCGTCCCCGTAGCGGTACCCCGAACGGGCTTCCATCAGCAGGTAGGGCGCTCGCGTCATCGACTCCATGCCCCCGGCAACAACGATGTCGGCGTCGCCTGCGGCAATCATCTGGTCCGCAAGGTAGATGGCATTCAGGCCCGAGAGGCAGAGCTTGTTGACCGTTATCGACGGCGTCGTCAATGGGATACCCGCCTTGACGGCGGCTTGCCGGGCGCTCAGCTGTCCCTGCCCCGCCTGGAGGATCTGCCCCATGTAGACGTAATCGACCTCGTCGGGGCTGACGCCGGCGCGCTTGAGCGCCTCGGCGATTGCTACGGCGGCCAGATCGGTCGCGCCGAGAGTTGCGAAAGCGCCCGACAGCTTACCTATCGGGGTCCGGGCGCCCGAAATGATTACCGAGCCGGGCATAACAACCTCCTATTGCTCCGGGCCCGGGCATTGAGCCCGTGAAAGCGTCTCCTGATCCTACATTTCGCCTTGTACCGCTTACCTCTTGATCCGCTATCTCTTGACTTACTACCCCATGCGCCGGGCCCTTCGTCCCCACCGAGCGCCGCCGCCTCTCACGCCGCCGCACCGGCTGCGAGCTCCGGCCTTCCACCCCCGCCTCGTCCCTCCCCGGGCCAGCCATGCAGGTCGCTCAGCATAACAGTCGTCTGCATGATATATCTAGCGCCCGGGACCGACCTGGGCTCGGACCAGGACCTAGCGGGAGCTGGGCTCAACCTTGGCCCCGGCCCCGGCCCCGCCCCGGCCCCGATCCCGGCTCGGGCTCCGGCCCAGCTCCCGCCCCGCCTCCGGCCCCGCCTCCGGCCCCGCCTCCGGCCCCGCCTCCGGCCCCGCCTCCGGCCCTTACCCCTACCGCTCCATGGGGCGCCTCACCTCGGCGACATCCCCCGGTGTTC
>DATJMJ010000191.1:0-8256 GCA_035508795.1 Acidimicrobiales bacterium | reverse complement strand
CCGCTGCCCGGGCTGCTCCGGCGACCTTGTGTGCTCACAGTCCAGTATTCTACTTGACGGCCGGCAAGTAAGTCATGTACGGTAGTGACACAGGCCGCACTTACCGTGCGGCAGGTAAGCGGAAGGCTGGTCAAAGCGATGGCGCAATTGCGAGCAGAGGCGATTGGCCCAGGTCGAGGAGGTGGAGTAGTGGTCCAGATGGAGCAGTCGAGGAAGGCGGGAAGCTCAGCCGGCCGGGAACTGATGATCGAGGCGAAGGGCCTCACCAAGACTTACGGCAATGTCCACGCGCTGGCGGGGCTCGACCTCGAGGTGGCCAAGGGCAGCATCCTGGCGGTCCTCGGCCCGAACGGAGCCGGCAAGACGACAGCGGTCCGCATACTGACCACCCGGACCGTCCCCAACTCGGGTATCGCGCGGGTCGCAGGTTACGACGTGCTGACGCACGGGCCCGAGGTCCGCCGCCTGATCGGTGTGACGGCGCAGGACGTGACGGTGGACGGGTTGCTCACAGGGCGGCAAAACCTCGTGATGGCAGCTCAGCTATCGGGCCTGAGCCGAAGGGATGCCGGGCGGCGGGCGGACGAGTTGCTCGGTCAGTTCGGTCTCACCGACGCCGGCGGGCGCGTTGCAAAGGGTTATTCAGGCGGCATGCGCCGGAGGCTCGACCTGGCGGCGAGCTTGGTGAGCCGGCCCCCGTTGCTGTTCCTCGACGAGCCGACTACCGGGCTCGACCCGACGAGCCGCGCGGACGTCTGGGACGTCATAAGAGGGCTTACGAGCGAGGGCGTGACCGTGCTCCTCACGACCCAGTACCTCGACGAGGCCGACCAGCTGGCGGAGCGGGTCGTAGTGGTCGACCACGGCCGGTCGATCGCCGAGGGCACTCCCGAGCAGCTCAAGCGCTCCATCGGCGGCGCCCGCCTCGAGGTGACGCTGAGCCAGAGCGCTCGGCCCGAGGTGCTGAACTCGGCTCTTTCGCCCTTCGTCAGCGGAGAGCTGCGGGTCAGCGAGGGCGGCAAGAGGGTGTCGGCACCGGTAAACGTCATGAGCGGGCTCGCGACCGCCGTCGTGCGGGCACTCGACGCCGCGGGCGTCTCGGTCGACGACGTCGAGGTCCGCCAACCGTCGCTCGACGACGTCTTCTTCGCCTTGACCGGGCGCGCCGCGACCGACGAAACAGTTGGCGCAAATGGCGCGGCCGGGGGCGGCGGGACCGGCGGGGCCGGGCGCAGCGGGACCGTAGAAGCAGACAGCAGTTCGTCCGAGATCGAGGAGGTAGCAGTATGACAGCGCTCCAACTGACAGCCCCCGCTTCGCCGGCCACGTTCGGGAAGCCGGCGGCGCGCCTGCGTGACGTTTGGGTCATGGCCCGGCGCAACCTGGTGCACATCGCCCGTGAGCCGATGCAACTGTCTGACGTCACGGTGCAGCCGGTCCTTTTCACCGTCTTGTTCGTTTACATATTCGGTTCGGGGATGTCGTTGCCCGGCGGCGCAAGTTACAAGGATTTTGCAATTGCCGGCCTTCTCACGATGAACCTGGTGACCTCCGCCATGGGCACAGGTATCGGGTTGGCGACGGACCTGTCGACCGGGATCATCGAGCGCTTCCGGACATTGCCAATGTGGCGGGCCTCGGTGCTCGTGGGCCGCACGATCTCAGATCTGCTCTCGTCAGCGCTGTGCACTTTGATCGTGTTGTTGACAGGGCTCGTGGTCGGTTGGCGCCCGGGGCACGACATCTTGTCGGTCCTCGGCGCAGTCGGGGTCGCGCTCCTGTTTTCTTACGCGCTCACGTGGCCCGTTGCCTGCCTCGGGCTCGTCGCAAAGGCGCCCGAGTCAGCGATGTCGATAGGTTTCGTCGTGATCTTCCCACTGGCGTTCGTGTCCAACGCGCTTGTGCCCACTTTGCACATGCCGGCGTGGCTACGCGCGGTCGCTGACTGGAACCCGGTGAGCTCGGTCACATCGAGCGTCCGGGACCTGTTCGGCAACCCCAACCCGGTCCCCGCAACGTCGGCCTGGCCGGTCCAGCACCCGCTGGCGGCCGCCCTCGTGTGGTCGGTCGCACTGATCGCCGTGTGCGCCCCGCTGGCGGCCTACGTCTTCCGCCGGCGCACGACGGACTGAACTTTCAGCCTGCCATCAGACAGTTGTAGGCAGCCTTTAGGGCGGCTCCTAGGCGTCTCTCAGACCTCATGGGGACCATGAGAGCGTTCGGAAAATGAAAGGAGCCCACGATGAGCACAATCGTCCCCGAAGGCCACTCAGGCGACCCCAACACCCCCTCTTCGAGCGGCACCTGCGAGACGTCCCCGATCTGGCCGGCCTCGAGCGGGCCCGAGGTGCCCGCGAGCGGGCCTGCCCCGTACCAGCAGGCATCCCAGGCATCTTGGTCGCCCCAGGCGCCCCAGGCGCCCCAGGCGCCCTCTGCGCCGCAGGCGGCCAGTCCCTCGGACGCCGTCGCCGGGCGCCCGTGGCGCAACCGGCAAGGCCGGGTCGCGGGCGCCGCCGTCATCCTCGCCGCGGCCGTGGTGGGAGCCGGTGGAGGGTACATCGTCGCCAACCAGGGCACGACCAAGGACGCGGCGACAACGAGCGCCACGCTCTCGCTCACCCAAGTGGAGGCGAAGGTCGACCCCGGGCTCGTCGACGTGGTATCGACGCTCGACTACGGCGAGGCCGAGGCCGCCGGCACGGGGATCGTGCTCACGTCGTCGGGCGAAATCCTGACCAACAACCACGTAGTCGAAGGTGCGACCAAGATCGAGGTCACCGATATCGGCAACGGCAAGACCTACGCCGGCACCGTCGCCGGTTACGACGTCAGTTCGGACATAGCGGTCATAAAGCTTGAAGACGCTTCCGGGTTGCAGACAGCTTCTCTCGGCAACTCGTCGGGTGTGGCGGTCGGCCAAAACGTCGTGGCGATCGGCAACGCCGGGGGCGTCGGTGGGACACCTACAGCCGCCGCCGGCACTGTGACCGGGCTCGGCCGATCGATCACTGCCTCTGACGAGTCGACGGGGTCGTCCGAACAGCTGGCCAACCTCGTCGAGACCAACGCCGACGTCCAACCGGGCGACTCGGGCGGCCCCCTTGTCAACATGAGCGGCCAGGTGGTCGCCATCGACACTGCGGGGTCTTCGACGTTCCAGTTCCAGTTCGCAGGCTCTCAAAACGCCTCGAGCACGGACGGCTACGCCATCCCCATAAACGAGGCAGTCTCGATCGCCAAGCAGATCGAGGCCCAAAAATCCTCCTCGTCGGTCCATATCGGGCCCACAGCCTTCCTCGGGGTCCAGGTGTCGTCGACGGCGGGTTACTACTCGTTCGGTACGGCGACGTCGGGCGCAACAATTGTGGGCACACTTTCGGGCTCGCCCGCGGCCGAAGCCGGCATCTCCGCAGGTGACACGGTCACCTCTGTGGGAGGGCACGCCGTCAGCTCGTCCTCAGCCCTCAAAGATGTCCTGGAGGAGTTGCGCCCAGGCCAAAAGGTGATCGTCGACTGGGTCGACGAGTACGGCAACTCTTACAAGGCAACTGTCGACCTGGCGACAGGCCCGGTCGGGTAAGGGGGCTGGACGGCCCCCTTACCGCCCACGCTCCGGTGCTTTCTCAGCTGGCACACAGCCAAACGCGCGCCGGTCCACGGCAAGGCCTCAGACAACTGTCAGCGGTCTTTCACGACGCGCTGAGTTGCCAGCTTTAGCATATTTACCAGCAACAAAGCGGAGGTTTTGAGCAATGACACTTGCCCCAGAGGAGCCGGGCCTCATCGACCCCGACCAAACCATAGCTCCCGTCGGGGCTCGAGTCAGCTGGGAGCACGTTGTCGACGCTGATGGCCCCAGTACCCCAGCGAGCACGGACGGGAACTTCATAAGGCGAAGGGCCCGGTGGCGCAAGCCGGCTGCTGCCGTCCTGGTCGCAGCCGTGATTGGTGCCGGTGCAGGTTATTACTTCTTGGGCCGCTCAACCGGCGGCACCGGCAGCTACCGGACCGCCACTGTAACCACGGGCGATGTCAAAGAAGAAGTGTCCACTACCGGGACGGTCGAGCCGGCGACGCAGGCAAACGTCAATTTTGCCGTCGCCGGCACCGTTAACAGTCTCGCCGTATCTGCAGGCCAAACAGTCAAAGCTGGCCAGGTCATCGCTACTTTGAGCACGACGAGCCTGGAATCGGACCTCCAGCAGGCGGAGGCAAACCTGGACACCGCAAAAGCCAACCAGGCGTCGGCGGGCTCGGGCCAAAGCCTCACGTCGGCGAAGGGCAGCGTCTCCAGTGCCGAGCTCGCGCTGAGCGAGGACAAGGCAAATGTGACGACCACGCAAAACTCCAACGCGATCGCCCTGTCGCAGTCGGAGGCGGCCGTCACCCAAGCGAAACAACAGCTCTCCACCGACAAGGCCACAGGAGCGGCCACGGTCACCGAGGCACTGCAGCAGGAGGCCAACGACAAGACGACAGAGCAAGCGGCCGTAACCCAGGCCGAACAGCAAATGGCGAACGACAAGGCAAATGCCGAGGCCGCCGTTGCTCAAGCAGATCAGCAACTGTCAACCTCGACGGCGACCGAACGCAGTGCTGTCACCCAGGCCGAGCAGCAACTGGCCGATGACACTTCGACCAACCGAGCGGCTGTCACGCAAGCTGAGCAGCAATTGGCCAATGACAAGGCCACGTACGAGGCCGCCGTCAGCACCGCGAAGCAGCAGGTTGCCAACGACAAGGCGGCCAACGAGTCAGCGTTGTCCACCGCCGAGGCGCAGCTGCAAAGCGACAAGGCGTCGGGCCAGCAGGCCGTTACCCAGGCTCGCCAGCAACTTGCCGACGACCAAGGCACGCTGGCAACAGCCCAGGCGGGCCTGGCAGGCGACAAGTCGGTACTGACGGCCGACCAGCAAAAAGAGGCAATCGACTGCGCCGGTAACGGGGCATCGACGGGGTCGGGCTCGAGCGGGGCTTCTGCTGCGTCGGCCTGCAGCGCCGATCAAAGTGCTGTCAGTGCCGCCCAGTCCCAAGTCAGTTCAGACCAGCAGACGGTGTCCGGCGCACAACAGGCGATAACCAAGGACCAAGCGGCGGTCTCCACAGCCGAGGCCAGCCTCTCGTCGACCGAAAAGAAGGACCAGGAGTCGATCACTTCTGCCCAGGCACAGTTGACGACGACCGCGCAGAAAGACAACAGTTCGCTCGCCAGTGCAGAGCAGCAACTAGCCGAGGTTGAGCAAAAGGACCTGGCGGCAGTCGCCAGTGCCAAATCGGCACTATCGGTTGCTGAGCAAAAAGACAACGGGTCGCTCAGCTCTGCAAAAGCAGCACTCGCTCAGGCCCTGCAAACTGACGGCGGTTCCGTGACTTCTGCAAAGTCCAGCCTCGCCCAGACCGAGCAGAAGGACCAAGAGGCCGTGACCTCTGCGAAACAAAGCCTTGCGACGACCGAGCAGAAGGACGCAGAGGCTGTGACCTCGGCGCGACAGAACCTGAGCGCCACGGAGCAAAAAGACGAGCAAGCCATCGCCACGGCCGGATCGGACCTCGTGTCCACCGAAGAAAAGGACGCTCAGTCCCTCGAGCAGGCTGAAGATGCAGTCACGAGTGCCCAAGAGCAGCTTGTAGAGGCGCAGTCGGGCCTCAGCTCGTCGCAGTCGAGCGAGCCTGCGACACTGGCGTCCGACGAAGCGTCGGTCGCCTCGTCACAAGCCAGCGTCAACCAGGCAAAGCAGGATCTTGCCGACGCCGTGCTGCGTGCACCGATAAGCGGGACGGTCGTCAGCGTGGACCTGAGCAAGGGCCAGGCAGTGACAGCAGGCAACACCACAGTCTCCACACCGTCGACATCGGCATCGAGCACCGGGACCTCGTCCACCGACAGCTCGAGTTCGACGTCGGCAGAAGTTGTGCTTCAACCGTCCGGGTCGTTTGTCGTCGAGGCGGACGCCACCACCTCGCAGATCGGGGAGGTGCTGGACGGCGAACAAGCCGTCATAACGCCAACGGGGTCGACCAGCGAGTATTTCGGCGTGGTTACCAGCTTCAGCACAACTGGTTCCACTAGCAGCGGTGTGACGAGCTTCCCCGTCACGATCGCGGTGACGGGGAGCCCCACGGGGCTTTATGCGGGGACGAGCGCCGATGTCGAGCTAGTGGTGAAGCAAGTCAATAACGTGCTGATAGTCCCGACGAGCGCAGTCCACACGCTTGGCAGCCGTAGCTACGTCTACGTGCTGAAGAGCGGCAAAGAAGTTGAGACGACCATCACGGCGGGTGCGACCGGCGGTGCGGAAACTCAGGTTGTTTCCGGCCTGAAACCCGGCGAGAGCGTTGTCATAGCCTCGCTCAGCTCGAGCGTGCCTACCAGTGGTGCGAGCGGCAGTTCGGGCTTCGGAGACCGCGGTGGTTCCGGTCTCGGAGGAAGCGGTAGTTCGACCTTTACCCGCGGCCTCGGTGGCGGAGGCGGCAGCCTCCTCGGTGGATGAGATGTACCTCCACTTAGCCGCCCTAGCCGTACGCGAGGGCCCGCTGAGACGGTTCCAGGTGATCGCTTTTGCCGGCCCGCCTCGCTCCGGAGGAGTGGCGGCGCCATGACCTTGTTCGACACCTTCCGCTCGGGCCTCGAGGCGATCGCCAGCCACAGGTTGCGCTCGAGCCTCACAGTCCTCGGCATGCTGATCGGGATCGCAGCGGTCATCCTGACGGTCGGCCTCGGAGAGGGGGCATCTGCCTCGGTCAATTCGGCGATCAACTCGCTCGGGACCAACCTTTTGATCGTCACCCCGGGTAGCAGCACGACCGGGCTGGTGCGAGGGGGCTCCGGCTCGGCGTCCACGTTGACCTACCAAGATGCCCAGGCTCTCGCAAACAAGACCGACGACCCTGACGTAGTCGGGGTTGCACCGCAAGTCGAGGCCGAAGAGAGCCTCGTAAACGGGGAGACAAACTGGGACACTTCGTTGTACGGGTCGACGGAACAGTGGCTCTCGGTCAGGGACCGCTCGATGGCTGAGGGAACCTTTTTTACCAGTCAGGATGTCACAACTGACGCCAACGTGGTGGTCCTCGGCCAGACCACCGCCGAAGAGCTCGGGCTGCTGGGCGACCCGGTGGGGGCGACCGTAAACATCGGCGATATCCCCTTCACCGTCATCGGGATCTTGGACAGTGAGGGCAGCTCCGGTTCGACCGACGAGGACGACATGGCCGTTATCCCGATCACCACCGCTCAAGCGGAGTTCACAGGGACGTCGTCGGTGAGCACGATCTACCTCGAAGCGGGGTCCCGCTCCACGATGGGTGCCGCTTATACCGAAGCCGACGACGAGCTGCTCGCCCTCCACGGCATCGACAACCCCTCCGACGCCGACTTCACCATCACGACGCAAAGCTCGATAGTGAGCACCGCGAGTTCGGTCGACAACACCCTCACGGTCCTCTTGGCCGGTATCGCCGCCATTTCGTTACTTGTAGGCGGGATCGGGGTGATGAACATAATGCTGGTCTCGGTGACAGAACGTGTCCGTGAGATCGGCTTGCGCAAGGCTCTCGGCGCGACGCCTGGCGTCGTCCTGCGCCAGTTCCTGGTAGAGGCGTCCTCGCTCGGCCTTGCGGGCGGCGTCATGGGCGCGGGCCTCGGTGTCCTAGGTGCCGAGGTGATCCCGCGGTTTGTCAGCGACCAGATCGAGCTCTCCGGCGCTGCTATCGCAGTGGCGATCATCGCCTCGGTGGGGATCGGCATCATTGCGGGCGCCTACCCCGCATACCGCGCGGCCCGCCTGGCCCCCATAGCGGCGCTCCGCACGGAGTAGCCGGCGCGCGGTCCACACAGCAGCCGGTCGCCCCTTCCTTCGGGCAGGTCCTGAGGGGCGGTGACAAACAGGCGTTCGTGATCGTCCAGGGGTCGGGGAGGCCGGCGGCAGATGGGTCGGCGCCAGGCTCCGGGAGGTATGCTTGCTGGCTGCCGGCTTGCCGGCGCCACGTCGGAGTGGCGGAATAGGTATACGCGCTAGCTTGAGGTGCTAGTGGGCGCAAGCCCGTGGGGGTTCAAGTCCCCCCTCCGACACCCCTGTTGTGTCGCGAGTCATAGCGGACGGCTGTCGCGGGACGTCCCGGACACTAGTGGCTTGGTCAGGGCTTGGTAGCCCCTAGCCGGGTCGATGTCCACCTGGCCGATCAGCTCGCCGGTCTCGCGCAGCACCCGGACGTTGCGCTCGGCTACGAGCAGGAGGGCCCTGGTGCCGGCGTGGG
>DATJMJ010000190.1:0-2936 GCA_035508795.1 Acidimicrobiales bacterium | reverse complement strand
CAACTGGCGAAAGGGAGGTGCCGATAACGGGCCTTTTCTCCTTTATCGGAGCCGATCCCCAATCCGGTTGGCTCTCGGGTTGCGCCGCGCTCGACGAGCAGGGGTTCGTGCTGACCGACAGGGCGCTGCCCGACGAACAGCTCGGGGAGCGTTGGGGGCTACTAGGTCGACGCCCTCTTCCTTTCGAGACGAGCTTTCCTGGCTTGTTCGCTGTGGGAGATCTGCGCTCCGGTTCGACCAAACGGGTCGCAGCCGCCGTGGGCGAAGGGTCGTCGGCGGTGCGCTCGGTCCACGAGCACCTCGCGTTCGCCGGCCGGTGAGGCCCGCACTAGTCGCGCGACCGGGCAACCGGCGGGTGACCGGCGACCGGGCAGCCGGCGACGAGGGACGGCTGGCCGGCCAGCGTTCGCCGGGGCGCTAGCGCCTGTTGCCCGTACTAGTGGAGGTGCCGCTCCCAGTCGCGCGGGACCTTGCCGGCAGGGCCAGGTGTTGGTTGGCTGAGAGGGTGGTGCTCGGGCGGGGCGAGTGGCGGCCCGTCGACCATTTCGTCGGAGCGGTAGTCGTAGAACCAGTCCTCGCGGGGCTCGAAGCTGCGGATGACCCAATGCCCCTCGGCCCGGGCGTGAGCGCTCGCGTGCTGGCTCGGTGACGAGTCGCAACACCCGATGTGGCCACACGCAGCACAGCGCCGGAGATGGAGCCACCACCCGCCCGCTGCCGTGCACTCGAGGCAGCCGTCACCACTCGGGGGAACGCTTTTGTCGATGAGATGTTCAGCCACGAGCAGCACCCTAGCGCCATGCTCGCCGCAGCCCGCCCGTACAAAACCCCGGTCAGGACCGCACGGTCAGGACCGCACGGTCAGTACCGCACGGTCAGGGCACGATCACGACCTTCAAGCGGCCCGGCTGAGGTTGTGCATAGAGGGAGTAAGCCCGCTGCGCGTCTTCCACAGGGATGACATGTGAAACGTAGCCCTCGAAGTCGCCGCGGTAACGCGACAGGTACCCCAAGGCATCTTGGAGGAGCTCGCGCCATCGGTCGATGGTGCGGCCCGAAGACAGAGTCACGTCCTTCAAGTAGAGCTCTTCGTAAGGGATGCTGTAATCGGCGTCGTCCGGCTCGCCGAACCCGTAAACAAAGCCGTGTTCCGCTACGCCACGCACGGCGTCACGCACGGTCGTCTGCTGGTGCCCCGCAGCCTCGACCACCAATTGGGGGCGCGCAACGTCTTCGAGCCCCTCCGACCACTGCGTAGCCTGCGTATGGAAAAACTCGTCGGCGCCGAAGAACCTGGCCGTGCCGGCGCGCTCCACAGGGTCGACCGCAGAAATGTGACCGGCCCCGCGGTGGCTCAGCACGTGACAAAAGGCCAACCCGCACGGGCCGGTGCCGATCACTGCCGCCCGGATGCCCTTGACGTCGGGGAACTTGGCAGCGGCGCGCAGCACAGTCGCGAGAGGCTGGGCTATCACTGCGCTCACGTCGTCGAGGCCTTCGGGTACAGGGACGAACGTCGAGGCCGAGGCGACAACGATTTGCGCCAGCCCGGCGAAGCGGCCAAGAGTCCCCACCACTCGTTGGCCCGTCTCCAGGTCGGGGCTTTGGCTTTCGATCACGTCGGCGACCAGCTCGTGCAGGGGTGCAGCGCCGTAGTCACCATCGGCTTGGGGCCCGCCGAGGCCCTTGAAGCGGGGCATGTCACTGCCGCAGAGGCCGCCTGCCCGGAACCTGAGCCGTACCTGGCCGGTCAGGAGAGGGGCGGTGTTGTCGGGTTGGCCCGCCCGCTCTACGAGGCGTGGTTTTGTCAGGCGATATGCCCACAAAATGTCTTTCCTTCCGTCAGCGCCAGGCTCTCAACCCGCAGCGCCTCAAAAACGACAGGGGTAAGTTACTCCTTGCCCGCCGGCTGGGGCTGCCTGCCGGTCCGTGCCCGGTGCGCGCACCCGGGCCAGCAGCACGGCCGGCGCATGCCGTCCTCGAGCTCCTCCTGGGTGCGGCGAATGCGGCGTTCCCGGGTCTTTGCCTGTTTGGCGTCCTCGACCCAACAAATGAACTCGTTGCGGGCCAGGGGGGTTATGTCCATCCAGGCATCGAGTGCGGTGGCATTGCCGCTCAAGGCATTGCGAAGGTCTGCGGGGAGCTCGTGCACCACGCCACCGGGCACTCGTTGGCTGCTCACATGGCCAAGCTAGCAACGGCTCGCCTCAGCCGGCTCTCCGTCCGGGCCAATCGGGCTTCAGCTGAGCGCCGAGGGTGGTACGGCCCCCTGGGCGAGGACCGGTGTGGTCGGGCTCGGCACCCCACCTTCCGGTTCGGCCGTCACCATGAGCACGGTGGCCTGCGGCTGCAAGCGGAAAAACGAGATCGTGTCGGGTTTGGCTCCCACGAGTGCCAGGGAGACCGGTTTGCCCCGCACGAGCCCCCATAGCTGGTAGGTCTGCGATGCAGGGAGGTTGCGCAGGGAGGACCACTCCCAATAGGCGCCGCCGGACGGTGTCACCACGACGGTCGCGGCCGGCTGCCGGTTGGCGAGCGCCAGGTCGACGGTCACATGAGGGGCGGCATTGGCCGCCACCTCGGACCCCTTCAGATCTTGCGCCGCGACCTGGCTCTTCAGCGTCTGCACCTGCGAGTGGAGGCGGCCTACCTCGATCCCGAGCACGACCAGGGCGGCGGCGGCAATCGCCACCACCGAGACCAGGCTCGCCAGTCGGCGACCGGCTCGTGGCCTTAGCGGCGCCGGCGCCGGGGCCGGGACGGCTTGGGCCGGGGGGGCTTGGGCCGGGGGGGCCGGCGCCCCGGCGGGGGCCCGGTGAATGCTCACCACGCCGGTGACGGGGGGAGGCAGCGCAGGAGGTTCGGGTGCCTCGGCGTGGGCCCCCCCGGGCTCGGAGGCAACCGAGGCCGCGATCTTTTCCCACAATCCTGTGGGC
>DATJMJ010000189.1:0-19661 GCA_035508795.1 Acidimicrobiales bacterium | reverse complement strand
GGGCTCGGAGCAGCACCGGGGCCGTCTATTGCGGTTGTCGGCTCGTCCATGCCTGCGGCAGGCTCGGTAACCTCCGCCACATGGTCCCCCGAGAGCGCCTTGCCTTCGAGCATCTCGTCACGCATGACCTCGTCAAGGGCCTCGATGGACTCGATGGCCTCGTCCCCGGTGCCTCCCACTTGTCCGCTCGCCTGTGTCATGCACCAATCTTACGACAGCGGAGCGCCTAGACCGGGCCCTCCCGACGCTCAGTGACCGGCCATCACCGTGTGTGAAGTGGATTTCGCCACTTACAGCGGTGCTTTGCTCACTAATTACATGCCGAATAATCACCAGCAAAATGCAACTATTCCGCACTTGATATCACTGCTGGTCAGGGTAACAATTCGGGCAAAGGGTTGACATAAGCGCGAGCCCTCGGTAATGTAATTCCCCGAATAAGGCATGACCCGAGCGCGCGCTGGCGATTAGCAGTTCCAACGCAGTCTCCCGCGCCGCAAAGTGCGTTTAGTGCTCGGGTTTAACGTCGGGTTCCCGAACTATGGGTTCGCGGGGCCACGCGCCTAGTCGCTGCTAGCGGCCGTTCTTCTGGCCTTCTTGGGCCTAGTTCGCCGCTGCGCCGACGAAGCGCGCGACCAAGGAGAAAACCCAGTGAGCAGAAGTACACCAAGCGCGCATTCGCGCGCTGGCTTTGGCCGCCTGGCTTTGCAGGGGCCCACTTCGCCGATGTCGAGGCGTGCACGGCGAAAGGCGCCAAAAGGGCTCCACTTCGCTAACGCTGCCACCTATCGTGGCCGCAGCTCGAAATCGCCCAAACATGCCCGGCTGTACCGTGGGCCGCGATATCTGGATCTCCGCCCGGAGCGCCGGTCCGCCCTGCGTGCCATCAGGCTGGCATTCCCGTTTGTCGTCTTGGCCGTGAGCAGCGTTGCCCCGCCGGCTCTCGCCGCCCAGCCCGCTCTCGCAGCCACTCCGCCAGGCAGCCCTTACGCTCAGACCTCGCCCACGGCGGCGTTGGCGGCGTTGCCGGCGCGACCCGCCGCGTGGGGGCCCAGCGAAGCCTTCTCGTACACGGGCCCCGGTCGGCTGGCACTGCCCTCGCTCCTGTCGGCGCAGGCCGAGACGGCCACACCTACCGGGCAGGATTTACCCGCGTCCGTGCTGGCAGAGCTGCTAGCCCCGCCGCACAAGGCGCCGCCTCCGGCCGGGGGCCGCACGGCTGACCTGACCAAGGCCGGGTCGGTGGCGGCTTTTGGGACCGCTTCTTACCTGGGCGAACCGGCGCAGCGCGGCCCATACCTCGTGAGCGTCGCTGCTTCGCCTGCCGGGCCCGGTTACTGGGCCGCGACCTCCGACGGCGACGTTTTCGCCTACGGGACCGCACATCTTTACGGTTCGCTCGCCGGTCGCGCCCCGGCAGGTGGGATCGCCGCGATGGCCGCCACCCCCGATGGCGACGGTTACTGGCTTGTTTCGCGTGACGGAGACGTTTTTACCTTCGGCGACGCCGGTTTCTACGGCTCGCTCGGCAACCGCTCGCTGCCGGCCCCGGTCGTCGGCTTGGCCACCACTGCGGACGGCAAAGGATATTGGCTCGCTACCGCGTCAGGCGGCGTGTACAGCTTCGGGGACGCGAGGTACTTCGGGTCGCTCGGAGGGTCGCAACTTTTGGCTCCCGTTGTCGGTATTGCGGCCGCCCCTGGCGGTACGGGCTATTGGCTCGCCACATCGGACGGGGGTGTTTTCAGCTACGGCAGGGCCAAGTTTTTCGGCTCGATGGCACACTCTCGAGTGGACGTGAGCGCCATCGCGAGCACCGCCCACGCCCAGGGCTACTGGCTCCTCACCGCGAGCGGCACGGTCCACGGTTTCGGGGCGGCACACTACTTCGGGCGCGCCTACGCAGCACCGGCTGACCGTTCTGCCAAGGCCAAGCAACATTCGGCCTCCACGCCTGCTCGCCGCGCCTCGGCCGCGAAAGTGGACGAGCCCTCTGCGTCGAGCTCGGGCCGCAGCAAGCCGACGAGCTCCGGTCGTCTGCCGGTCCCCGGCGGTGCGAGCGGTGCGAGCGTTGCGAGCGGCGCCAAACGCTCCGTCGGCTCAGGCAAGGCCGATACCCAAGACCACGCCGCTTCGATCGCGCCCGTGCCAGGTGGAAAGGGGTACATCGTCGCCTCGAGCGACGAGCCGGCGCCATCCCTCCCTGGTGCTGCGGCAGCCCGCGACCAAGCGGGGCGGGAGGCCTCGGGCAACGACTCGACGAGCGACCTCAATTTCCTCGGGACTTTTATCGTAACTTGCTACGACCTCACGGGCGTCACCGCCAGCGGAGCGCTCGCCGGCCCTGACAGCGTCGCCGTCGACCCCGGTGTCATCCCCCTCGGCACCCGGCTTTACATAGACGGGGTGGGAGAGCGCGTTGCCGACGACACGGGTGGCGCGATCGTCGGCGAGCATGTGGACATTTGGGAGCCGACCTTTTCCGCGTGTGCCAACTGGGGTGTGCAGGAAGAAGGGGTTTACCGGGTCGGTTGACCGCTTGGAGCGGTGGAAAGGCCGAGCCCGTTCGCTGTTCCAGCCCGGGCCGGCGTGCCGCCCGCTGCCGGGGAGCTCGGAGCGCTCGGAGCGCTCGGTTTTCCGCCTGCTGGGGCGATGGCGTCTCAGAGACCGCTGAAAGCGACGATGCTCGTTGCGCTTGCCGCGTACAGCGTGCTACCTATAGGCAAAAGCCAGGGAAAATGCGTTACCGGCGAGCCAAGGTTGATGGTTTGGAGCACATGGCCGTTGGTCGGGTCGAACGCTTGGAGCTGCCCTCCGTCGGTCTGTTCGAAGACGCGTCCCCCTGCGACGACGGGTGAGCCCAGCCCTCCCCCGCTCGAAGCCCACAACACGTGGAAGGACCGCCCGCTGACCTTGACTGCCGTCAGGCCGACTTCGCACGGGAAATAGACCGTCTCTCCTGACACAGCATCGGCGCCCCAGGCACCGCTACTGCTACAGACCTGGGACTCGAAGACTTGTCCACCGACGCCGCCGAGATGGTTGATGTCCACCAGGTAGCCCTCGCCCGCTTTGCCGACCTGGAGGGCAAAGCCGCCGGGCAGTACCGCCGGCCCGGTCGAACCGAGGTCGCCGTCGCTCGTATTGAGCTGCGCCCAATTGGCTGGGGCAAAAACGCCAACTACCTTGAGCCCGGGCGAGAGCCTGAACACGGCGTTGGAACCGTCGAACGGCTGCCCGGGAGAAGCTGCCCCGTTGCCGTCGGCGAGCAAGAGGTCGCCGTCGGGCAGGATGTCCGGCCCGCCCGGTTCCCAAATACCTGCCTGGTTGGCCGTGGGAACGTGCCAATACCCAGGCGTGCCGCCCGCCTCGGGGATCGAAATGACAGCTCCGAGGTACCTATTACAGTCGCCATAGAGGCCCCCAAGGCTGATGTAAACATTGCCATTTTGGAACTGGAGCGCCGACCGCTCCTGCTCGGCCGCGGGGTTTGTGCCAGGTAACGCGAAGCGTTGCCGCAACACGACCTGGCCGTTAGCGGCCTTGAGCCCCACTAGTTCGTGCACGGGGTTCCCCGAAAAATCCGTCAGTACCACGACAAAAAGCAAGCCTTTGGCAGTGTCGAGCACCGGCGCTCCTGTGATCCCGGAAGGGTCGATGTCGCCGCACGGGAGGCCGCTCGTCACTGGCGTCGCGAGGTGGACGTGCCATATCACCGCGCCGTTGGAAGGGTTGAGGGCATAGACAGAGTCGTCCTCCGTGGCGACGTACAAGCACCCTCCGGCGAGCAGCGGCTGGCCGTAAACCGCACCGTCGAGGGACGCCGATCGCCACTTCTCGTGGAGTGGCCCCGCTGCATGAGCCACGCCAGCCCCGACATCGGAGTGAAGCGGGCTACCGCCGAACTCGGGCCAGGGCGCCTGCCCGGCTCCAGACGTCGGGCCGCAGCTCGTTGACGACGCGGGCAGGGTGGCACTTCGTGCTCCCGGCTGGGCCATTTGAGCAGGTTGGCTGGCCCGGCGTGCCGACGCCCCACCCAGTACAGCCGCCGCGCCGCCCAGGACAGCCGCCGCCCCGCCCGATGCTGGTACGGACGGCCATGGCGAGCCTGATGCAGGTGTGGCGAGCGTGAGCGGCACCCACGATATTGCCAAGCAAGCTGAGATCGCTCCCACGCGGGCGAGCAAGCTGGTCCGGGTTGTCATAGGACCATTTTGCCCATGACCGACCCCAAATCGCCGCCCACCGGGCAATCGCAGAACCCGCCGCCGATCCGCTGGTGCGACACCGGCTCTCGTGCGCCGCTTGTCGCCCGCCACCGGTCGCCCGCCACCGGTCGCTGGTGGAGCAGCACAACTACTCCGACGGGGCACTAGGGTCTGGCGACGTGGACGGCTACGACGCACTGATCCTTGTCTCTTTTGGCGCACCCGAGCGTGCCGAAGACGTCATGCCTTTCCTCCGGAAGGTCACCGACGGGCGCGGCGTACCCGAAGAGCGTCTCGCCGCCGTCGCTGAGCACTATTACCAAGCCGGCGGAGCAAGCCCGCTCAACGAGCGCTGCCGCCAGCTGCTTGCCGCGCTCGAGGGCGAACTCGCCGGCCTCGCTCTCCGCCTCTACTGGGGTAACCGCAACTGGGCCCCCCTCTTGCCGGCGACTATCGCACAAATGCGAAACGACGGCGTGCAGCGGGCGCTGGCGCTCGTCACGTCGGCGTACGGCGGCTACAGCAGCTGCCGTCAATATTTAGATGACATCGCGACAGCGCGGGCTGCCGTTGGGCCGGGGGCACCCGTAATAGACAAATTGCGCTTGTTTTACAACCATCCGGGGTGGGTCGGTGCGTGGGCTGACAGTCTCGGCAAAGCGCTTGCGCTGTGCGGCGACGTCCAAGGGCCGGTCGAAATCTTGTTCTCGGCCCACAGCATCCCCCAGCCGATGGCGAACACGAGCCCGTACGTCCAACACGTCACCGAGACAGCCGCGCTCACGGCCGGCCTGGCGGGGGCCCAAACGTGGCGGCTCGTATGGCAAAGCCGTTCGGGGAGCCCTTCGGCTCCGTGGCTCGGGCCCGACATCGGCGAAGTTATCGCAACATCGCAGGCGGCCGCCATCGTCGTTGCACCAATTGGTTTCGTGTGCGACAACATGGAGATCGTCCACGACCTCGACGTCGAAGCAGCGGCGTTAGCCGAGAAAAAAGGGGCCCGCTTCGTGAGAGCACGCTCTGTCAGCGGGCACCCGCTCTTTGTCTCGATGGTCCGCGAACTGGTCCAGGAGCGCCTGGACGGGACGGCCCCCAAGTCGCTCGGGGCGCAGGGCCCTTGGCCCGACCATTGCCCCGAGGGACATTGCCCGGCACCTAAGGCGCCACCGGGTGCGGGGCCGCTCTCCTCCCAGGCCGCGGCCCAGCGGTCGGCCCCGTAAGAGGCCCTGTCACAGCCCTCGGCCTCGTCACGGCTCCTCGGCCCCACGGTCCGTCTCGTCACAGCTTGCGCGCCCCCAACGGTCGGTCTCGTCACGGGCCCTCGGCCCCAGCGGTCGGTCTCGTCACGGGCCCTGTGACGGTCCCAGCTGTCCGTCTCGTCACCGCTTGGCGCCCCTGCGGTCGGTCTCGTCGCGGGCCCTGTGACGGTCCTCGGCCTCGTCGCGGGCCTTTCACAGCCCTCGGTCCGGTAGAGGAGCCAGCCTCATGGCCCTGGACCTCCCCGCACGCCTCGGCAGGGGTTGCGCCACACGTCCCTTCACGGGTTCCTCACCAGTTTGGTCGCCAGCCCGTTAGCACGCCCCCCCGCCGGTGGCATCGCCGCCAACCTCGCCGGGAAGGCCGGACCGGGGCTCGCGACCGACCCAACCAGGCCAGGCGCCCTGGAGGGGGGGCGGCGGTGCCTCTGCGCACCGGTAGTGGCCGGGGGGTAGTTGGCGCTCGCTCGTAGTGGCGGGGGCGGTAGTTGGCGCTGGCCCGCAGTGGTCGCGGCCCGGTCGTCTCGAGCCGTCGCCGGTGTCGTCGCCGGCACGATGCCACCCGTCGGCGTGGCCGCTGCGCCGGCACGCCGGTAGGATGTCGGCGGGCTGACCCGCTGGGGAAGGGCCTCGATGGCCCCGGCCTGCCCCAAGTCTTTTTTTTGCGCGCTTGCGCGCCCGAAAGGAGCCCCAGTGACCGACACACGCCACGCGCCTGCCCAACCCCTGCCCTACCGCGTAGCAGATATCAGCCTTTCTGATTTCGGCCGGCGCGAGATAGACCTGGCCGAAGTCGAGATGCCCGGCCTCATGGCGCTGCGAGAGGAATACGGCGCCTCCCAACCGCTGGCGGGGGCGAGAGTCAGCGGTTCTCTCCATATGACGGTGCAAACGGCCGTGCTCATCGAGACCCTTGTCGCCCTCGGGGCACAAGTTCGTTGGGCGAGCTGCAACATTTTTTCGACTCAGGATCATGCGGCCGCCGCTATTGCGAGCGCGGGGGTACCCGTTTTCGCCTGGAAAGGCGAAACCCTCGAAGAATATTGGTGGGCCACCGAGCAGGCACTTGCGTGGCCCGCAGATGACGGTCCCAACCTGATCGTCGACGACGGCGGGGACGCGACTCTGCTCATCCACTTGGGAGCCCAAGCCGAGCGCGAAGGCCAGGTCCCCGACCTTGGGCCTGAAGAGAACGAAGAGCTCGGCGTGATAGCCGCGACTATCCAGAAGTCTCTCCGTACGCGCCCGGGGATGTGGACCAAAATGGCTGCAGGTATAAGGGGTGTCAGCGAGGAGACGACCACAGGGGTAAACCGCCTCAGGCAGCGGGCAGCTGCGGGTACGTTGCTTTTCCCAGCCATCAATGTCAACGATTCTGTGACTAAGAGCAAGTTCGACAACCTCTACGGCGTGCGTCACTCGCTTGTGGACGGGATATTCCGTGCCACCGACGTCATGGTCGCCGGGAAGGTCGCGGTCGTCTGCGGCTACGGCGACGTCGGCAAGGGCTGCGCCCAGTCGCTACGAGGCCAAGGGGCGCGCGTCGTCGTCACCGAGGTCGACCCCATATGCGCACTGCAGGCCACGATGGAGGGGTACCAAGTCGTCACGCTCGAGGACGTTGTGGGCATCGCTGACATATTCGTGACCGCGACGGGCAACCGCGATGTCATCATGGCGACGCACATGTCGAACATGAAGCACAACGCGATCGTGTGCAACATCGGCCACTTCAACAACGAAATCGACATGGGAGGCCTCGCCCGCCTCCCGGGCGTCTCGCGCCATCAGGTGAAACCACAGGTCGATGCCTGGGACTTCCCCGACGGGCACTCGGTAATAGTCCTCGCCGAGGGGCGGCTCGTCAACCTCGGCTGTGCCACGGGGCATCCGAGCTTCGTCATGTCGACGAGCTTCACCAACCAGGTCCTCGCCCAGCTGGAGCTCTATACGTCGCCAGGGCGTTACCCTGTCGGCGTCCATGTGCTCCCCCGCCACCTCGACGAGAAGGTGGCCCGGTTGCACCTCCCCAAATTGGGCGCGCGCCTTACACAACTTACCGAAGGGCAGGCTTCGTACCTCGGCGTCCCGGTGGAAGGCCCGTACAAGGCCGAGGACTACCGCTACTAAGACCCTTACAGCCCGGCGGATCACTGCTGTTGGTGCCAGCGGGGCCACATGAACCTGTTGACGGCAGCGTCGTCACGAACATACTGACGACGGCGGGTCGTCACGAACATACTGACGACGGGGGGTCTTCACGAACATACTGACGACAGCGGGGCGACATAGGCCCTTGGCGCATCTCCTTGGCCGCCACGCTGGCGCGGCCTGCCGGCTACACCGGCTCAATAGCCTGGAGGCTATTGCTGCCCCGGGTCCAGGTACACGGCCTTTGCTGTTCACCGGTCCAGGTACACGGCCTTGGCGCAGCGGGGCTATTGGAGGGACGGTTGTTGTACGCCCTCCCAGGCGGTCGCCGAGGTGTCGGGCAGGCCAGCCACTCGGACAGCGGTGCCGTAGGCGCAAATCTCCGTCCAGTTGCCGCCCATTTCCGAGGTGTCGAAGCGCATAGCAAGCACCGCATTGGCGCCTTTCGCCTGTGCCTCTTCGACCATACGCCCGATGACATCCTGCCGGCTGTTGGTCAAGTTCTTGGTCATCCCCTTCAGCTCCCCACCAACAAGGGATTTGAGACCGGCCCCGAACTGTGAGCCGAAATTGCGGCTCCTCACGGTGAGGCCGAAAACTTCACCGAGGACATCGGTGACTTGGTAACCCGGGATGTCGTTCATAGTCGAAATAAGCATTGGAAGCTCCTTTGGCTCTTTAAGCTCAGGCAGTGGCGCCACTCACGGCCCGCTGAGCCTGGGCGCGCGGTCCGGGGGGTAGTGCGGGTCGATACCGCCCGAACGAGCGGGCAAGATGACCGAGAGCCGGATGGGTGGCACTACCAGCAGATGCTAAGGGAGGGGACGAGCCCGGACGACCATCCCACCAGTGGTTGAGCGTTTAGCTGCGGGGGCACATTCGTCGGGGCGGCCGGCATCCCGCTGGTGGCGGCTGCACCTGGGCTGCCAGTCAGGGTGGCGGCTCTACTTCCGGTTTGCCGGCGAACGAGACGCGCGTCTGCCGGTGCACAGGGCCCGTGCCCTCTGGTTGCCTGGCCTAGCGGGCTGGGCTGAGGGGCTCGCCTCGCCCGGTGCGCTCGCCCGGTGCGCTAGCCCGGTGCGCTCGCTCGGTGCGCTCGCTCGGTGCGCTCGCCCGGTGCGCTCGCCTGGCGGGGGCTGGACTCGTGGGGAGAGCCTGGACGGGCTGGCGGCCCCCGAGACCCACTGGAGGGCAGCCTGGAGGGCTGGGCTGGGGTGAGGACCTGAGCGGGCTGGATTGGTTCGAGCTGGGCTCGCTTTGGCTCGCCTCGCTGGACCCGGGCCGAAACTTGGCCACAGGAACTTTTTCGCGACCGCCTGAGTTCCCGTTACACCCCTTGAATACCATCGCACTCAAGAAGTCAAGCCCCTTCAGCGACGAGCCCTCGACGGAGGGCAGGAAGCGCGAGGGCCGCTCTTTCGCTCGCCGGCTCTTGGTGCCGGCCTTCCAAGTAGGCAGGTCGCGCCCAAAGGAGCTGGCTTCCGTGTGCCGTGGACTTTCAGCCATCAAAAAGGCGATGAGCCATTACGCAAGCAACTTCGACCCTTCCGTCGTCGCGCCTGCCGATCTCGCCCTGATAGTCGAAGCAGCGGGGGCGATCGAGAAGATGGCTGCGACCATCGCCTCGCTTGCTGCGGCCCGCATGGCGCATTTTGGCCACAAGGCAACGGCTCTCCGCCTCGCCACAGAAACTCTGGCCAAGGCTTCGGGCACCTCTTTCGAACGCGCTCGGAGAGATATCGAGGTAGCGGGGACGCTGGCCAACCAGGTTGACGTGGCTACAGCTGCAAGGGGCGGCGAACTGTCGCGCGAGCAGCTCGGTCTGGTGACCAGGGCGGCTGAGCTCAACCCAGATGCGACATCTCGCCTCCTCCAGGCAGCGCGCACGGGCTCTGTGACAGAGCTTGCCGAAGAAGCCCGCCGCGCACGCTCGGCAGTCGAGGACATGGAAGCCGCGCGCCGACGCGTCCACGCCGGGCGGGAGGTACGCACATGGACCGACCAAGAAGGGGCCTGGCACCTGGGGGCTCGAGGCCTCCCAGAGCACGGCGCCATCATCACCAACTGGCTACGCCACCACGCCGACGATGTCTTCGAGGAGGCGCGCAAAGAGGGCAGGCACGAGCGTCCTGAGGCTTACTTGTTCGACGCCCTCGTGCGGCTTGCGAGCCGGGGAGCCACAGCCTCCGGCGGCGGCGCTGCTCCCAAGGCCCGGTACGAGGTGATGTTCAGGGTCGACTACACCGCAATGTTGAGAGGTCACGCGATCGATGGCGAGGTCTCCGAGGTTGCCGGCTTTGGGACAGTAACACCCAAAGTCATCTACGACATCATGGATAGCGGGGACCCGGCGCTCAAGTTCATCATTACCAAGGGAAAAGACGTGGTGGGCGTGGCACACTACGGGAGGCGGCCAAACGCTTACCAAAAGAGCGCGCTCGATTGGGTCCACCCGACGTGCGCAGCCGAGGGATGCGGCATCAGAGCTGACTTCTTGCAGAGCGACCACCGTCTCGACTGGTCAAAAAGCCACATCACCCTCTTCGACCTACTCGATCGGCTTTGCCGTTTCCACCACCGCCTCAAGACAAATCAGGGTTGGCTGCTGGTGCCCGGCCGCGGAAAGCGGGCCTTTGTGGCACCCGGGGACCCGAGGCACCCTGGTCCTCCCAAAGTCAACCCGGCGGGCGGAGCGACCTCTGACGCCGTCCCACCGTAAGGAATCGAAAGCCGGCAGCCTTGGGCCAACGACCCAGGGGGACGGTCCACCGGCGGCAGCTACGCGGGTCCGGCCAGGTCACCCTCGCCGGATGGTCGAAGCGCGCGCGCTGGGTCGTCCGTGCGCGCTGGCTCGTCGCTGGTGTACGCCGGACGGTCACGGCATGCAGCGGTCAGGCAGGCCGGCAGCGGTCAGGCAGGCCGGCAGCGGTCAGGCAGGCTGGCAGCGGTGGGGAAGGGCGCGCCGCGGTCAGGCAGCGTCAGGTATTGGTCAGGCAGCGGCAGGTAGCGCCGTGGTCGGCCGGTGATTGTGACGATGCCTCGGGCTGGCGGGCCTATCGGGTCCCATCGCCTGTCCAGCTATAGACAGCCAAAGAATCTGCGGTTAATTCGGCAGGGCGCAACTGATTGAGCCGGTCCGGGTCCCAGGTCATCGGTCACGGCCGATCGTGGGCAGTTGGGTCGCCTCGCCCGGCCGGCTCGGTCGCGCGCGGGCTCGACGCAAAGCCGCGATCTAGTGGAGTGTTTCACTATTAGGTAGTGATTCGGTCAAGGGCTACCCGTCCGCGGCGGACCTTCTCCAAGATCGCGTCCGAGCTTGCCGTCCAGACGAAGGGCTTGGGGTCGTCGTTGTGGGCCCGGAGGTACGCCTCTATGGCTGCGACGAGATCGGGCACGGAGCGGAACACACCACGGCGGATGGCTTTATCGGTGAGGTCCCGGAACCAGCGCTCCACCAAATTTAGCCAGGAGCTCGATGTGGGCGTGAAATGGAAGTGAAAACGGGGGTGCTTGGCCAGCCAGGCGTCGACGTTGTCATGGCCATGGGTGCCGTAGTTGTCCAAGATCACGTGTACGGCCACGCCTTTTGGCACTTCCTTGTCGACCTTGCGCAAGAAGTGGACGAACTCGTTGTTGGTGTGCCGTGGCAGGCACTGGCCGATCACCACACCAGTGAGCACGTCAAGGGCGGCGAACAGGGTGGTGGTGCCGTGGCGCTTGTAGTCATGGGTCATGGTGCCCGCCCGTCCCTTTTTCATCGGCAACGACTGCTGGGTGCGGTCCAGGGCCTGGATCTGGCTCTTTTCGTCGATACATAGGACAACAGCCTTGTCTGGGGGGTCCATGTAGAGCCCGACCACGTCCACCAGCTTCTCTTCGAAGCGTTTGTCGGTGGACAGCTTGAAGTTCTCCACCAGGTGAGGCTTCAACCCCCTGGCATGCCAAACCCGTTGCACGGTCGCCGCCGAGACCCCTGTCGCCCTGGCCATGGTCCGGCAGCTCCAGTGGGTCTCGCCCTCGGGCTTTGACTCCTGGGTCAGCCTGACGACCTCGTCGATCTTTTCCTGCGGTATCTCGGGACGCCGCCCCCGGCCCTTGCGGACCTGGGCGAACTTTGCCAGCCCCTCGGCGGCAAATCGCTCCCGCCAAGCCACGACGCTGGAGGGCGCGACACCCACCTGGGCGGCGATCGCGGTGCTGGCCAAGCCACCGGCGGCCAGCAATAGGGCCTGGGCCCGCACGACCTCACGATGGGGGGCTGCCGTGGACCTGGCCAGGACTTCGAGCACGTCACGTTGGCCCTCTTCCAGGACCAGGGCGGGTGTGGGTGGGTGCATACCACAGCCTACCACAACCACTTGTTATTTGCGCGACACTACACTAGCTCCAGCCTCGTCGCTCCTGGAGGGCTTTCGCGGTCGACAGTTAACGGACGAAGGCGCTCACTGTCTCGATGTGAGGCGTCCCAGGGAACATGTCCACGACCGTCGTACGGCGCAGTTCGAAGCCTTGCCCCGCCAGCAGCTTGGCGTCCCGCCCAAGCGACGCGGCGTCGCAGGAGACCAAAGCGAGATGAGTCGCTCCGGTGCCGCCCAGGACCTCAACAGCCCTGCGGCCGAGACCGCTGCGGGGCGGGTCAGCCACGACAATCGAAGCTCGAGTCGGCTGCCATTTTTCCACGCCGACGCGCGCCACGGTCGCTGCGGGAACGTTGACCCTGCAGTCCTCCGCTGCCGGCGCCGAACTCTCTACTACGGTTACCCGCCTGTCGCCGCCCAGCGCAGCGGCGAACAGCCCGACACCCCCGTAGGCGTCGACCAACGGGCCGTCGGGCGCTGCGTCCAAAGCCTCAGCCACGAGGCCGACCAGCGCATCGCCCCCATCTGGTCGGGCCTGGAAAAACGAGTCCGCCGACACCCTGAACCGGTGCCCGGCCACCTCCTCGTGGAACGCTGCTCGCACCCCGCGGCCAAGTTGGTCACGGCCGACCACGACTACCTCCGGCACCCCGCCGAAATCGGCGCCCTCTGCGGTCGGGCCGAGCACGCACAGTCGCTCTCCGGTGCGTGCGCTACAACGCAGGACGGCTTCCGTGGCTGCCCCGAAACGGCCCGTAGCGAGCAACTCTTCAAGGAGGGGATGGGCCACGAGGCAACTGTCGACCTCGACCACTTCGTGGCTGCGGCGCCGTCTGAACCCCGGCTTGCCATCAGGCCCGATGGCGATCGCAACCCGCAGAGACGTGCGGTACCGGGTGGCGGGGAGGGCGGGGCCACGCAGGACGTCCGGCTGGGAGAGCCCCCCGAACCGCTGGAGCGCCTCGGTGACGAGCGCAACCTTGAGCCCCACCTGCGCATCGGGCAGGATGTGTTGCCACCCGCAGCCGCCGCAGCCCCGGCTGACGTGCGGGCAGGGCGGCTCTGTGCGGTCCGGGGACGCAAGAAGCACGTCGACGAGGCTGGCACGGGCGTAACTACCTCGCTCGTCGTAGACAAGGGCGTCGACTTCCTCGCCGGGCAGGCCGCCCTCGACGAATACGACCTTGCCAGTGCCGTCCCGGCCAACCGCCTCCCCGCCGATCGCCATCGAGGTGATGACGAGCCTCACCGGCCCGGCAGACGCCGCCGACCCGGCCCGCATGGTGGCCTCATCCAACAGGCGAGGCGACAATTCGGACGGGTCGGGTTGAGCCGAGGGCACTCCCTGCTCGGGCCGAACAGGCCGAGGCAGGCGATCAGCCCGATGGGGGCGATCAGGCCGAGGCAGGCGATCAGGCCGAGGGGGGCCATCAGGCCGAGGGGGCCCAACGGGCGAGCTCCCCGAGGACGCTCCCCAACCTCCCCTACCCCCTCTCGCTCCCCCACCTCCCCTCGCTTTCTTCACTCTCCCTTCACCCTTCCTTTCCCCGTCAGCCTCACCACCGCGCAGCGCCTCGAGTAGACCGGCTGAGTAGCATTAGCTTTCACCCTAAGCCGAGGGAGATGGGACGATGACAAGTGCGGAAGACGCTGGAGCGCTGCTGAGTGAGGCTCAGATCGCCGTCCATTGGCGGGAAGAAGAGTACCTCTACCCGCGCACCTCATTGATTGCCACCGCCAACGCATCCGACCCGGCAATATACGAGCGATTCAACGAGGAACGCTTCCCCGAGTGCTTCCGCGAGTACGCCGACCTCCTGGACTGGGACCAATACTGGCACACGACATTGGACAGTTCGGACCCGCCGTTTTGGAAATGGTTCGTCGGGGGCCGGCTCAACGCAAGTCACAACTGCGTGGACCGCCACCTCGCCACCAAAGCCAATAAGGCAGCGTTCATCTGGGTACCCGAGCCCGAAGACGAGCAGACCGAGACGATCACCTACAGGGAGCTCCACCGCAGGGTCAACGAGCTCGCCGCCATGCTGCGGGGCTTTTGCGGCCTCGAAACGGGTGACCGGGTTACCTTCCACATGCCGATGGTCCCCGACTTGCCGGTCTCGATGCTCGCGTGTGCCCGCCTCGGAGTGGTCCACTCGGAAGTGTTCGCCGGGTTTTCCGGAGCTGCGTGCGGCGGCCGGATAGCCGATTCGGGCAGCCGGGTCCTCGTGACGATGGATGCCTATTACCGCGACGGCAAATTGCTTGACCACAAGGTTAAAGCAGACGAGGCTATTGCAGCAGCCAAAGAGCAGGGCGTTGAAATAGAAAAGGTGCTCGTATGGCGGCGCCACCCGGGCAAGTACCTCTCGTCGAGCCCGATGGTCGAAGGGCGTGATTATTTCGTGGACGAAATCATTGGCCCCTACCTACGTCAAAAGGTTGCGCCAGTCTCTATGCCAGCAGAGGCGCCCCTTTTCCTCATGTACACAAGCGGCACGACTGGGAGGCCCAAGGGGGCGCAGCATTCGACCGGTGGCTACCTATCCTATGTCGCCGGCACTTCCAAATTTTACCTCGACATTCATCCTGAAGACACCTATTGGTGTTTTGCAGACATCGGCTGGATAACGGGCCATTCGTATATCGTTTATGGGCCTTTGGCGCTCGGGACGACGAGCGTGCTTTACGAGGGTGCGCCCGCCTATCCCGACCCGGGCCGCCCGTGGCGGATCGCCGAGCGCTTCGGTGTCAACATTTTCCACACGGCGCCAACGACAATCCGCATGCTTCGCAAAGTCGGCCATGACGAACCGGCCAAACACGAGTACCACTTCAAGCTGATGTGCACCGTCGGCGAACCGATCGAACCCGAAGTCTGGCGTTGGTATTACGAGGCTGTCGGCAAGGGGGAGGCTTCGATCGTCGACACCTGGTGGATGACCGAGACAGGCGGCTTCCTTGCCAGTACGCTCCCGGCGCTGAAGCCGATGAAACCTGGCAGTTGTGGTCCGCCCGCACTTGGGATTTTCCCCGTTATTTACGACGAGGAAGGCAAGGTCGTAGAGGCCGGCAGCGGCCGTGCCGGCAACATCTGCATCCGTAACCCCTGGCCGGGGATAATGCAAACGGTCTGGGGGCAACCAGAACGCTTTGTGCAGACTTATTACTCGCGCTATTGCCAGGACAAGTCGAGCAAGGATTGGCAGGATTGGCCCTTCCTGTGCGGCGACGGCGCCGTCCAAGCGATCGACGGCTACTACCGCATCCTCGGGCGGATCGACGACGTCATAAATGTTGCGGGCCACCGGCTGGGCACCAAGGAACTCGAATCAGCAGTGCTGACCGTCCCCGAGGTTGCAGAGGCCGCCGCTGTGCCGGTCATGGACGAGGTCCGTGGGAGGGTCGTGGAGATGTACGTTGCCCTCCAACCGGGCCTTCCTGCCAGCAGGGAAATCGAAGACAAGGTGAAGGCATCGATCGAGGTCCAGATCGGCAAGGTTGCAAGACCGAAGAACGTCTGGATCGTGCCCGACATGCCGAAGACCCGTTCGGGCAAAATAATGCGCCGGGTGATCGCGAGCATTTCCAATTTCGCCGACGTCGGCGATATAACAACGCTCGCAAATCCCGACGTGGTGGAAGGTATTAGGCGCCAGGTATACAGGGCTAAATCCGAACGTGGGGAAGCGCCTCGCGAGTTGACAGCCAAAGAGATGGAGGAAATCCAATCGTTCGGCCGCGCCGAGTGACCCTCGGCACGGGCCCCGGAGAGTCCTCTCCGGCAAGGACCCAGCCGGCTGCGAGCACCGGGAACGCAGCGAGAACCCAGGCCGCAGCGAGAACCCAGCCGGCTGCGAGCACCGGGAGCGCAGCGAGAACCCAGGACGTAGCGAGACCCCAGGCCGTAGCGAGAGCCCAGGCGGTAACGCGAGGAGCGAGCGTCAGGGGGCGGCCGTGGAGGCTCCGGCCCAGCGGCACTCGCCCTTCCGGCGCGTGCCCTAGCGGCACTCGGCACGCGTTAGACCTTCACGAGCGGTACCGTATTGACGCCAGCCCTCGAACAAGTTGCGCCCGTGCCGTAAGCACTCGGCCCAGGCGCGCGCGTGGCACGAGGGCAGGCGCCATGAGGCCGCGTCACCTCTAGCAACCGCGCCATCCACCCTCGAATGAAGAGCGGCCGCCATTTTCGGCTGCGCCGGCGACGGATCGGTCTGCCACAACGGGCCGGGTCCGAGGCTGGGGCCGGGGCCGGGGCCGGGTCCGAGGCCGGTGCGGGGTCCGAGGCCGGTGCCGGGTCCGAGGCCGGGGCGGGGTCTGAGCCTCGGGCGGGGTCCGAGGCCAACGCGGGGTCTGAGGCCGGCTCTGAGTTCCGGGCGTGGGCCAAGCCGGGGCCGGGCCCGAGGGCGGGGACGACCCTGGTCAGGGGGACGACCGTGGTCCCGAGGGTGGGCGACCGGTCATTTCGAACGCCGGGGGCCTTGTGCGCGTGGCGAGAGCAGGAACGGCCGTGAGCGCAGCGGGCCCGGGGACGAAGGACGCCGCCAGTCTGGCCCGCATGTTTCGCCCGGGCGCCTTCCCCAGAAGATTCACCGCCAGGATGCTGGCGAACCCGTACCTCCTCATCGTGACCGCAGTGGCCGTGCTCAATACTTGGAGTTTCAGGGCTGAAGCGCTCCCAGTCGCGTACCTGTACGACGGATCCGTCCACCAGGACATGGTCCAGGCCGCCACGAGCCTGATAGAGCGCGGGCAGCTCCCCCTCACGGCGTGGTTCCCTTACGTTGGTCTGGGCTCAGCGCAGTTCATGCATTACCAGAGCCTTGCATCCGTTATCACTGGGATCGCCGGGACTGTCGTTGGCGCGACGACCGCCTATCGGTGGGCGATCGTGGTCCTGGTAGGTTTTTGGCCAGTCGCCATCTATTCCTCGGCGCGTGTCTTCAAGCAGCCCCGGACGACTTCGATGCTGGCAGCGGTTATCTCCCCGCTCGTGGTCTCATATACGGGTATTGCTTTCGAGCGCGGCGCGTACTCGTGGGTGGGTGGCGCCGAGGTTTGGACGCAACTATTTGGCATGTGGCTGCTCCCGTTCGCTTGGGCTTTGACGTGGAGGGCTCTCGGTAACCCTCGCTTCATTTGGGCGGCGGCGGCGGCGGTCAGCTTCACTTTCGCTTTCCATTTCATCTGCGGGTACCTCGCCTTCTTCGGCACCATGATCTTCCCCTTCGTCTCGGAAGGGTATTGGCGTCAACGGTTCACGCGAGCGGCCGCGGTGCTGGCTGGTTCCTTGGCGGCTTCGGCATGGCTCGTCGTGCCTTTGGTCCTGTTCTCCAAGTGGTCGGCGATCAACGAACTCCTTGCCGAAACGCCCTACGTACGGGGGTACGGCGCAGGTAGGGAGATAGCATGGCTGTTCAAGGGCGAGATTTTTGACGCCAGGCGAGCAGTGCCTGTCGTAAGTGGCCTCGTGCTCATTGGCATTGTGGCGACGTTGTTTCGGTGGCGCACCAAGACCGTCGAGCGGGGATTGCTCGCTCTTTTCGTAGGCTGCTTGCTCCTAAGTTTTGGGGGAACGACCTGGGGACCTTTTGTCGACCTCGTCCCGGCGCACGCTGACCTGTACTTCCGCCGGTTTAATATGGGCACCCAACTTGCCGGCATATACCTTGCAAGTGCGGGGGTGATGGCCGCCTGGAGGATCTGGTGGCGGCTCGCAGACAGCTTTGTGGGAGGGCGCTCGACTGCGAGCCCGGTCGGAGCGGGCCGGCCCACCAACGAAACGGCCCCGGCCCGAGCGACCCCGGCACAGGTGGGCCGAGGCCCATTTGGTCGGCTGGCATTGGGGAAGACCGCATTCAGGGCGACTGCGATCAGCTTCGTGCTCATAGCGTGCGCGTGGGCCTGGCCGGCAGTACACCAGATCTACCGTTACGACAGAGGCGACGCATCAACCATAAAAGCGCAACGCAGCGCTGACGCTGTGGAGGGCGCCCAACTTGCACCCATAATCCGCTACCTGCGATCTCACGGCGGGGGAAGGGTGTACGCCGGGCAGTCGGGCAACTGGGGCTCCAAGTTCCTCGTAGGCTACGTTCCGGTTTACAAGTACCTTTTGGCCCAGGGTGTCGAAGAGTCAACTTATGTGGTGCCGACAACGTCGCTCATGCTGGGGCCTGAGGCCGAGTTCGACGTTTATAACCCGGCCGATTATGCGCTCTTCGGGATCCGTTATCTTCTGCTACCGAGTGACTTGAGCCCGCCAGTCCCGGCACGGCAAATCATGGCAAGTGGAGACTATTCCCTTTGGCAGTTGACGGGGTACGACTACGGGTACGCCGAACTTGTCAGCGTGACCGCTCGTTTTGCCGCCAACCGGGCCGATATCGGGCCCAGCTCTGCGCTCCTGCTGGAAACGATCGGCGAGGGCGAGGATTGGCAGGTTGAGTGGCCAGGGCTCGCTCAACCTTCGCCTTCGTCGGTGCGGGGCGGGACGGGCGTCGCAGGGGCGCCGGAGGCTTCGAGGAGTCGGGGAGCGTCGGTGGCGGAGGCTGTCTCGGGGCCCATGGCGCCTATGGCGCCCGGGGAGGCCGACGGCGCCAAAGGAGCTAATGGGGCCAAAGGGGGGGAAGGGATTACACGGGCCGGAAAGTCCTACGAGTCTAAAGGGGTCAAGGAGATCAAAGAAATTAGACGGGTCAAAGGGGTCACCGGCGCTAAAAGGCCCGCAGACGTCAAAGACGTAAACGGGGACGAGCCATCCAAGGGGGCATCGACGAGCCGAACTGCTCCGGTTGCGTCGGTCGCACTGCCGGGCGAGGGTTTGGGCGACGTCCAAGTCGTCAGTCCCGATCTCGTGAGAGGTGAGATAAGTGCCGACGTCGATGTTGCGCGCCGATCGTCATTGCTTTTTTCTGTCGCGTTCGACCCTGGGTGGCATGCATGGGTCGATGGGCGCTCGGCACCGACTGAGATGCTCGCGCCGGCGCTCGTGGGCGTCGCGCTGAGCCCAGGTGAGCACCATGTCGTCCTTAGGTACATCGGCTTCGGCTGGTACCCCGAACTGTGGGCCTTTTCTTTGCTGAGCCTGTTGATCCTCGCGTTCGCTGGCTGGAGCTGGCGACAACCTGACGCCGGCAAGAGCACTTCCAGCGGGCAGCAAAGCGGCTCATAGCCCGTAAGCCGGAATATCGGCCGAGAGCGCGCCGCATCCCGCACTCGAAGGCACACCTGCTCGCCTCGCAGCCCGCGCTAGGAGGCGCACTCCTCTGGCTCCGCATCACGCCAGGCGTAAGGAGGCCAGGCTGATCCCTCCGTGTTCCCGTGCTCGAAGGCGAGGCTGATCGTCCCGACCCGGTTACCTGGACGCAGCTAGGGGCAGCACGACCGGGACCGTCGGGAGGGTTATTAGCGGGGTCGTGGTGCTCGTGGTCGAGGTGATCGTCGTCTTTGTTGTGGTGGGCGGGTCCGCTGTCGTCGTAGTCGTCGCCCGGGTCGTGGTCGTGGGGGCCTTGGTGGTCGTAGTCGTCGCCCGGGTCGTAGTTGTGGGGGCCTTGGTGGTCGTAGTCGTGGCCCGGGTGGTGGTCGTGGCGGCCTTGGTGGTCGTAGTCGTGGCCCGGGTGGTGGTCGTGGCGGCCTTGGTGGTCGTAGTCGTCGCCCGGGTCGTGGTCGTGGGGGCCTTGGTGGTC
>DATJMJ010000188.1:0-17076 GCA_035508795.1 Acidimicrobiales bacterium | reverse complement strand
GCCCGCTATTACGGTTCGACGGGTCACATCCGGCTCAACAAGCCGATAGTTGGCATCGCGGCCACTCCCGACGGGCGCGGCTACTGGATGGTCGCCTCCGACGGCGGCATGTTCGCCTTTGGCGATGCCCGCTATTACGGTTCGACGGGTCACATCCGGCTCAACAAGCCGATAGTTGGCATCGCGGCCACTCCCGACGGGCGCGGCTACTGGATGGTCGCCTCCGACGGCGGCATATTCGCCTTTGGCGACGCCCGCTATTACGGTTCGCTCGTTGGCAAGCGCCTCAGCGCCCAGGTCGTGGGCATCGCGCCCTAAGCCCGCTGCGTGCTGTGGCCGCCGCCGTACGGCCGGTGAGAGTTGTCCGCCCCTAGCTCACCGAAGCGGTCCACGGTATGTCATTGGAGGTGCAGCTGGTCGTCGAGCCGCTGGAGAAGGTCACATCTTCACGCCATATCCCAGCTGCGGTCGTCGCTCCCGAGCTAGATGCCGGACCTTCGAAGAAACCTTCGAAAAGGAACTTGACTTTGGCCGCCTGGCCGGCGATGGTGCCTTGCTCCGACGTCGTCGAGGTGAACGAGCCGCTCGCCGACACCTGCACCTGAAGCACCTGCAGGTGGTCGGTAACCGCTGACGAAGGCAGGCAGGCCAGCTGCGTGAGGGGATCTGAGACATTGATTATGCCCCGGCCCCCCGGGACCACCGAGAAGCTTAACCCGTTGCCGTTCTGCCCATTGTTGCCCGTGTAATTGCCTTTCATCACCAGGCCGGCCGAAGCTGCCTCCCGGTTTAGCGTTGTGCTAAAAGACTGCGTGTTCGTGGTGCACGAGGTCGTGGTACCCGAGGCGAACATGACGTCCTCGCGCCAGGTCCCGGCCATCATCGCCGACGCAGTTCCCGATGCCGCCTCGAAGTGGCCTGCGAGCGTGAAAGTGAACTTGGCGGCTGCGTTGTTGATCACACCCTGCTCGGTCGTCTTGATGCTGAACGACCCTCCCGGTCCCAAGGGGACCTGCAGGATGTTGAAATGATCTGATATCCCGCCGCTGGGTTGACAACTCAAACTTGTCAGTGGGTCGACGACATTGACCATGCTCCTGCCCCCGCGCTCCACATAGAGGCTGAACCCGTTGCCGTTCTGGCCGTTTGAACCTGTGTAAGGTCCCGGGGCAGCTATGTACCGTGGGCCTGGCCCCGAAAGCGACGGGGTCGTCGAGAACTGGGCAGCCACTGCAACCAGCTCCGACACGGTGACGGTACAGATAGCCTTCGTCGAGCACGAACCGCTCCAGCGCACGAAGGTCGACCCCGGTCCGGGTTTGGCCGTAAGCACGACTCGAGCGCCTGCCGGGAATGGAGCGGTGCACTTCCCGGGGCACGAGATCCCCGCCGGTTGGCTGCTGACAGTGCCCGGGCCAATTACCGCTACGGAAAGGGTCGGGAGGGGTGCGCCGCTTGCGGGTGCCGCTACGGCGGCGCCTGGCCAGCCGAACATTGGCACAGCAAGCACTCCTATAGCGGCGAGCATCCTTTTTGGGTGCCAGCGCAATAGTTCAGAGAATTTCACCTAAACCACCTCGAGTCGTCTGCCTGAGGGTAAACATGCGTTGGGCTGCCTGCAAACAAAACCGTCTTTGGCACTACTTACGGCGAGGGGCCCACTACTCAGAGCGCCCGGCGGCCCTACTGGGGCCGCGAGCAGGCACGCCCGAGGAAGCAGCCCGGCGCCGCCATCGACTGGAGGGGTAGGTAGGTAAAAAAGTGGAGAGTGCCTCCGCTTTCATGCTAGAAAGTTCTTCGGGACGAGCCCGGCAGCGGGGCCCGGCCACGCGATCTTCACCCGGCCAGAGATCACAAGGAGACTGATGCGCCAAGGTTTGCTTGCCGGCCGCTACCCCGCGGTAGCCGCCATGGTCATGTTCGCGCTCATCCCTTACCTGGCTTTGTCCTCGTCGCTCGGCCCACTGACCCCGATCATCGCCAGGCAGTTGCATATGAGCCTCCAGACGATGAGCCTCAGTTCGGGCCTTGCCAATGCCGCTTATGCGGTCGGGACCGTTATAGCCGTCCAATTCGCCCAGCACCTGCCGCAGCGGCGGATGCTGGTCGTGTACGCGGCCGTGCTCGTCGCCGCGTCGGTGTTGACGGCGTCCGCTCAGGATGCCGGCATGTACATCGTGGGCCACGTACTGCAGGGGCTGTGCACCAGCCTGCTGTTGATCGCTGCGGTCCCGCCCCTGGCGATCATGTTCCCGGCCGACAAGCTCCGGGACACTGCGGTGATCATGAACATGTGCATCTTCGGGGCCGTAGCGCTCGGGCCGTTCATCGGTGGCTTGCAGGCGGAAGCGGACGCCTGGCGCCCCCTTTTCTGGATCGTCGCCGGGGTCGCCGCCCTCGCGCTCGTGTTGTCCGTGCTGACCTTCGAGGACGCTCCGCCGGCCAATCCCGCCTCGCCGAGCGGCCTACCCGTGATCCTGTTGGCGTCGGTCGGCTGTGTGGCAGCCTTCTTCGGCGCGGCCGAGCTAACGAGCCACGGTTTCTTGGACGCCGAGACAACGGCACCGCTCCTGGGGGGCCTCGCGACCATAGTTGTCCTGGTCGTTTACCAATACCGTGCCAAACGGCCGCTCCTGACGATCCGTACGATGCTGACAAGCTCGATCCCGGTCGCCGGCATCGTGGTGGCGCTGTTCGCTGCTGCGGCGTCGGTCTCGGCGACTGCGCTCACCGCTGGTGTGCTCGCCGAGCGCTACAGCGCGGTGCACGTCGGCCTCCTCTACCTGCCCGAGGTTGGCGGTGCGGTCGTCTCGGCGATTGTGCTCGGCTTGGTGATCCGCAAACGTGCCATGCACTACCTCCCCCTGGCCGGCATGGCATTGCTGGCAGCGGGGATAGCCGTGTTCCGTACCGAGGTGCCCTCCAGCCAAGGGTTGGCCCTCGTCGGTTCGGGGCTCACGGGTCTTGGCCTTGGTGCTACGGTCGCCCCGGCGCTGTTCGTCGCCGGGTTTTCGCTGCCCGCCTTCAACCTCCAGCGTGTGTTCGCGATCGTCGAGTTGTTCCGCGCCGTCGCCGCGTTCATGGTGGCTCCGATCTTCGCCCACCTAGCCGCGAACACCGACGGCAACCTTGACGCCGGAACCGGCATCGCTTTGTGGATCGGCCTCGGGCTCGCAGTGACAGGTGCGGCCCTAGGCGTAACCATCTACGCGCTCACCGGGGCCCGCCCGCAGGCGGCCAACATCGACCTCTTCCTCGGGGGCAAGGCCCCAGCCTGGTACTCGCCGCCACTGCGGCTATGGGCGCGCTCCCGCTCGACGGTAGGGACCTTCGCAACCGAGAGCGGGGACTGACGTGCCAACAGCTGAAGCTGCCCCCCCTGGGCGCCCCGGGCCGGTGCTGTTCGCCTACGACGGGTCCGAGCTCGCCGGGTTCGCGATCGAAAAAGCCGGGAAAGAGCTCGCAAACGGGCGAGACGCTATCGTCCTGTGCGTTTGGCAACCGGCTGACGTCGGTTTTGTGCTCGGCGTTGGCCACCACCCGCAGTTCGACGCCGACCGAGCTTCGGATGTGAAAAAGGCTGCTGAGGAGGTCGCCGCAAGGGGGGCTGCACTGGCGGATGAGGCCGGCTTCCGGTCGCACGGCATGGCGGTCGAGGCCATGCCCACCTGGAAGGGGATAGTGGAGATTGCGGCTGCCCACGAAGTGAGCCTGATCGTCATGGGTTCCCACCGCAGGCGCGGGTTCGAGAAGTACCTCCTCGGCAGTGTGGCCGCGGCCGTAGTGAGCCATTCCGAGACCTCCGTGCTCGTCGTGCACCAGGCGTCGTCGCCTGCCGGCTCCTGAACAACGACGCTACGCGCCGCCTCCAGCGAGGCGGGCCCGGCAACCCTATGTAAGACGGTGAGCCCTTTGTGAGCGCGTTCGTGGGCATCGGCGACGGCAAGCACAAGCTGCTGTGTCGTACAACTTAGATTGGTCCCTTCCAAGAAGCCCCCAGGTAGATGGGTTGACAGCCCTTGATTCGGGCTCTAGATTGTCGGACAGTATCAATGGAGCGCATCGGCATGTCCAGGTCCTGGCACGCCGGTCCGAGGGACCTATAAGGGGGCACCTTGAAGAGAGCAAGTGTTGGGATCCTCCCTGCCATAGCGATCACAGTGGCAACTCTTGGCTTCGGGGCTACGACGGCGAGCGCTTCCCAAGCGCCGATCGTGATAGGAGCAATAGCCGGTACCACGGGTGCTTACGGGTCGACCGGCGTCGCCGTGATAAACGGCACGATCATGGCTGTCGACAAGATCAACGCCTCCGGCGGCGTGCTGGGCCGGCAATTGAAGCTCGTCTGGGGCAACGATGGCGCGAGCGCGACCACGTCGGCACTCCTGTTCAAAAAGTTCGTCAGCGAAGGCGCTGTCGCAATGCTCGGCTCGCCCGACACAGCGACGACGACAGTGGCGCTCGCCAATCAAATGCACCTGCCCGACCTCGGCGCCATCGACGACGGAGGGCCAGCTATATACGCTAACGGGCCCTCCAAGCCGCCCGCGCCCTGGGCTTGGAGCAACAGCCTGAACACCTATGCCTGGGGGCAGGCGGTCGGCGACTACGCCATGAAGAGCTGCCCGACCGGGCTTGCAGTCCTGCACGACCCAACCTTCTACGGGCTCGGCGGCCTGGCCGGGATCGAGGAGTCCTACACCAAACCGTTGAAGCTCGACGACTCTATTTCCGAGGATTGGTCCTCGGGCGCGACGCAGTCCCTGGACGCCGAGATCAGCTCCATCAAGCAATCCGGCGCAGACTGCGTCGACGTCTGGCTGACACCCCAGGACGAAGCGGCCTTCGTCAACGAGATGCACAGCCTAGGTGACCATTTCACAGTGCTTGGTAATGACGAAACTTCCGCAGACACCACTTTCAGTAACCTTGCAAAGGCGAACGCGAACGGCGTAATTTCGGCTGAGTTGACCGCTTCCTATGCACCAAGCGCAACGGTCAAGGCCTTCGCAACGGCGTATTTGAAGCGGTGGCACATTGCCACCACTCCCTTTGCGGAGCTTAGCGACGATGCCGTCTTCATGCTCGCCCGAGCGATAGATGTTGGCCACTCGACTTCGCCAAGCTCGATCCAACACCAGTTGAACAGCATTACCAACTACAAAGGCCTAACCGGCAACCTGTCGTTCACGCCTCAGATCCACGTGACGATCAACGCCTCCCAGCTCACCTTGGTCCGGTACAGCACGGCCAAGCAAGCCTGGGTCCCAGCAGCGTACTAACCCAGGGGCGCCCGTGACGGCTCCAACCGAGCTCGGGGCCGTCACGGCCGCATGGCAGCCCTCATTGCCGTTGGGCCGGTTTGAGCTGGTGGGCCCTGGTAGAAATTCATGGGGGGATGAATTAGTGGCAAGTTTAACCTGCAACCAAGCTCAGTGCCCGCTCGGAGGACCCGCGTGCTCCAGGTAGTCCTGACCGGTCTCTCTGTGGGTGCGGTCTACGGGCTTGTCGGGATGGGCTTTGCAGTCGCCTTTTACGTCACTCGGGTCCTCAACTTTGCTACCGGGCAGTTGCTCATGGTGGCGATCATGCTCACAGCGGCGCTATCAGCTGCGCACTGGCCAATCGCCTTGGCGATGGGCGTGGGCCTTGCGGCATCGACGCTCGGGGGTGTGCTGATATACCTGCTTGCCGTGCGCCCAGTGCTGCGTTTTGACCGACTGAGCTTCGCATGGCTGGTGAGCACTCTCGGCGTCGCAATAATCCTCGAATCAGTCGCGGCCTTGATCTGGGGCACTTCTTCCTTGTCGTTCCCGCAGCTCCTAAACGGTAACGACGTCAACATCCTCGGCGGAGCGCTCACATGGCAACAGATCGCGACCGTGCTCGTTGCCCTCGGCGCCGTGGTCGCCTTCGAGGCGGTGCGACGCATAACACTTTTCGGCAAGTTGGGTACGGCGATATCGGCGGACCCCGAAATGTCCTCCGCTATAGGGGCGAACGTCACTTTGCATGCTGCCATTGCGTTCGCCCTAGGGGGGCTCCTCGCCGGCATCGGTGGCGTACTGGTCGGGCCCATCTCGTTTGCCAACCCCTACCTTGGTGAGACATACGGCATTTACGGGTTTATCGCGCTCATGATCGGCGGTACCGAGCGCCCAGCCGCCTCTATGGGAGGAGGTCTTATCCTTGGGATCCTCGCGACGCTGGCAAACACTTACATAAACCCACAGGCTTCCGATTGGTTCCCCTTTGTCGTCGTGCTGGCCGTGCTGCTATTGACCCCCAAGGGCATCTTCGCCTCGGGTGACGCCATTCGAGATCGCCTCATTGGCCTCGCGCGGCGACAACCACTTACGACCTCGAAAGCGACGCCGTCATGACCGCTGCGCGGCAAAGCGTGCACGCTCGCTCGGCGCTTTGGTTTACCAACCCGAAGGCTCGCAGAGCCACCTGGGCCTGTGCTCTAGCCGCCTACCTCGGAGGCGCGTCAGCGATCGCGCACAGTTCCAATTACGAGCAGAGCCTCTTGCTTGTCGCCGCCGTCTACTCGGTCCTTGCTCTTAGCCTCGACCTCGTTGCCGGCGCGACCGGGCTGTATTCGCTTGGCCATGCAGGCCTGTTCGCTATCGGTGCGTACACTACGACGATCCTCAACACGCACTATGGCTGGAACGTCTTCCTTGCTCTACCTGTAGTGGTGGCGGCAGTCGGGATTGTCGGCGTTGTGATCGGGGCGCTTTCGTTACGAGTGAGCGGATTGTATTTCGCGATTACCACACTGATCTTCACGATCATTGTCAACGTCCTTGTGAGCGACTTGTCGATCACGGGCGGTTACCAGGGCTTGCCCGGACCGACGTTCCCCAACTTCCCGCACGCATTGTCCCCGTTGGGCAGCGCTCTCGTGTGGGCTGTGGCCGGGGCCGTGCTGCTAACGATCACGGTCACATGGAGCATCCGTAGCTCTGCTCTTTATCCCGCATTGCTGGCGATCCGCGACTCAGAACCTTTCGCATCCTCGGTCGGGGTGCGCACCGCCGCCACGAAAGTGGCGATCTTCAGCCTCTCCGCAGCGCTGGCCGGCCTGGCGGGGTGGACCTTCAGCTTCCTCGGTTTCATTACGCCGGGGCAGTTCGACACTACGGCTGCAGTCAACATCTTGGTGATGGTCATCCTCGGGGGTATGAACACCCGCACAGGCCCGATCTTTGGGGCAGTGTTCATCGGCCTTTTCCCGACGGTCGTAACGATAAACCCTCTCTGGCAGGAAATTCTTTTCGGGTCCATCTTCCTAATTGTGATCGTGTTCTTCCCCGGGGGTTTCGTCGGCTTGTTGGCCAGAGCCGGGCGCGAGATCCGCGCCAAGGCAACTCACACCGGCGAGGCCCAGGCGAGCGTAGCCCCGGGGACCAGACCGTCGCACTCGAACGGCTCGGCTCCGGACGAGCCCCGCGAGGTCACGGCACCTTTTCGCCCCTCAGTTGGCATCGACCTTCGCGCCACCTTGGGAAGCTCGACCGCTGCGGCACGGGAGCGCGAGGCTGTCTCGGAAATTGCCCTCGAAGTTCATGGGGTCAGCTTCAGTTACGTCAAGGGTACAAAGGTGCTCGACGGGGTCGACTTCGTCGTCAGGAGAGGCACTGTCCATGGCCTGATAGGCCCTAACGGATCCGGCAAAAGCACCCTCGTGAACCTGATCTCCGGAGAGCTTCCCTGCCAGGAGGGCGCCATACGGGTAAATGGACGACGCATAGACCACCTCCCGGCATGGCAGCGGCCGGCTGTCGGGCTGATGCGGACGTTCCAGACGGCGGGGATGGTGAGCGAGCTCACTTTGCGGGACAATGTCGGGTTGGGGCTCTTCAGCCACTTGCCCCGTATCGGGCCCCGCTCGCTTGCTTGGCCACTGCTCCCAAGCGCCCGGCGCGACGACGAAAAGGTAGCGAACATCGCCACAGCTGCCCTCGGCCGGGTTGGTCTCGAGGAGCCGTGGCCAGGGTCCCGCGCCCTTGACGTCCCCCATGGAGTCGAGCAGTTGGCACAGCTCGCCGCCGCCTGCGTCGGCGCGCCCAGGATCCTCGTCCTCGACGAGCCGCTCGCAGGGCTGTCAAGGCAGGAAGTCGACCAGGTTGCCGCCATCCTCCGCGACCTCAAAGCGCAGGGCGTCAGCACCATTGTCGTCGAGCACCAGGCACGGTTTATTTTCGAGGTGTGCGACGAAGTGACCGTCCTCGCAGCGGGAGAGCTCGTAAAGGCGGGGAGCGCCGCTGAGGTCCGCTCCGACGAGCGTGTGAGGCAGGTGTACCTCGGGCTATGAACTTGCAAGTAAGCGGGCCCAAGGCAAACGCCCTAGATGTACGCCAACTCTCCGCCGGTTACGGGCGTTTTGACGTTGTGCACGCTGTCGACCTGCACGTCCGTCAAGGTGAGTCCGTCGGGCTCCTCGGCCCCAACGGCGCGGGCAAGACGACTGTCCTCCGGTCGATAATGGGGCTCGTGCGGCACCGCCGTGGCGAGATCTGCATTTCCGGGACCGACGTCTCGCGCTTACCGGCACATAAGGTCGCTCGTGGCTACGCCGCTTTGGTCCCCGAGGGACGGCGCTTGTTCCCCAACCAGACGGTAGAAGACAACCTACGCCTCGGAGGCATGCGCCACCGCCACGACAACTCCAGGACCTCAGAGCTGCTGGCCGCAGTGTTCGACCTCTTCCCGACCGTGGAGCGGTACCGCCGCCGCAAGGCATCCACATTGAGCGGCGGCGAACAGCAAATGGTCGCGATCGGGCGGATGATGATGAACGACCCAGAACTCATGCTCCTCGACGAACCATCGCTCGGGTTGGCGCCGCTGGTGATCAAGGACATGGCACGTGCTCTTTTGACCTTGCGGGAGCGGGGCAGGTCTTTGCTACTGGTCGAACAACGAGTCGACCTCGCGCTTCAAGTTTGCGACCGTGTGTACGTCCTCTCCGAAGGGCGGATCGTTGACGAGATGAGGACCAAAGAAGTGATCGGCGACGAAAGGGCCCTGATCGATGCTTACCTCGGTTAGGGGCGTACCGGCCCGCCGCCGGGTAACAGGGGCCACCACGCAAATGGCAGCACAGTGGCCTGCAAAGCTCAACCAGGGGCGACTGCCCCGTTCCGTCCTCATAGGAGGTCAATATGGCACTTGAAAAGATCCAATCTGTCATTTCTGTCAAGTACGGGGAGCGCGTCGTGCGCAAGAGCGATGTATTCCATGACTATGGCCAGTACGGGCTGCCCGACGGCAACCTTGACATGGACTACAACTTCTGGGTCTTGAGGTCCAACGGCTCGGTCATCCTGATGGACACCGGTTACGACATCGCGGCCCGCGACTGGCTCGGCGAGATCAGCGTGATGCCGACCCCCGAGGGCCTGAAGATGGTCGGCGTGAACCCACTGGAGGTCGACATGGTGATAACGAGCCATTTTCACTACGACCACATCGGGTACCTGGGGCTGTTTGAGAAAGCCCAAGTTGTCTCGGGGCAGAAAGAATACGACTACTGGTTCGCCAAGCGCGAGGCGGGTGCCCTCGACGGTGAGTTCACGACCGAGGAAAACCTGCTCCCCATCGAAAGAGCGCAAAAAGAGGGCCGTCTCCGCCTCATCACCAGTGAGGAGGAGGTTTTCCCCGGCATCACCGTGTTCCAAGTTGGCGGTCACTGCCCGGGCGAACTTATCTCCCTGGTGGAGACTAAGGAGCGTCCGCTCATCCTTGCGAGCGACGCTGCACATTTTTACGAACAACTCGAGCACGGTTGGCCCTTTTTCGCCTTCACCGACCTCGAAGAAATGCGCACCGCTCTCCGCTTTATCCAGGATCTGGCACGGGAACGCGGCGCCACCGTCGTCCCAGGTCACGACGGCCGCACCAGGCAGCGCTTTCCTGCCGCCACCGGCGCCGCCGCTTCCATAGCGACAGTGCTTGCTTAGGCCTTGTCCGGCGCGGCTCAGTAGGGGCGACCATGAACGGTGACAGTGAGAACTACCAAGTGACCATCGTCAAGTACGGCACGCGCCTTACAACCCGCAGCGACGTTTACCTCAATTACCCCCTCTACAAGGAGGATGATTCCGCCATCCAAATGGATTATTTCTTCTGGGCGTTAAAGGGCCGCTCTCGAACAGTCGTGGTGGACACAGGCTTCTCGGCAGAAGGTGGCCGTACCAGGGACCGGACGCCGTTGGCAGACGTTGGCGACCTTGCAGCGAGCTTCGGCGTGGGCCCGGAGACTGCGCCAACCGTGGTATTAACGCATGCGCACTATGACCATGCTGGCAACATCAGCCTTTTCCCGCACTCGCAGGTCATAATGGCTCGCAAAGAACTGGACTTTTGGTCGAGCCGGCACGCCAAGCGCACTCTTTTCCATCATTCCCTGGACGAGGCCGCACTGGAAGAGCTCCAGCGTCTCCGCTCGGAGGGAAGGCTTGAGCTATTTGAAGGGCAGGTTCGCGTCGCGCCGGGGATCGAGGTAGTCGAGGTGGGCGGCCACACGCCTGGCCAGTGCGTAGTCAAGGTCGCTACGAGCGATGGCACGGTGCTCCTCGCCAGCGACGCCATGCACTTCTACGAAGAGCTCGAGCGGGACATGCTGTTTACGTCGGTCGCCAACTTGGTCGAAATGTACGAGGCCTTCGACTACATCCGAGGGCTCTTGGCCACGGGCGAGGTGGAGCACCTCGTTGCAGGTCATGACCCCTCGACTTTGTCCCGGTTTAAGCCCGCCTCGGGACCTTATGGCCATTTAGCTGCCACCATCGGGCAGCTGGGCGCATAGAGAAGCCTGGTCGAGGGTGCTGGACGTGACCTACGAGGGTGCCGGCTACCGGCCCGGGCGCTTGCAGGGCCAAGTTGCAATTGTCACTGGAGCGGCGAGCGGGCTCGGACGCGCCTCGGCGACCCGCCTCGCAGCTGAGGGGGCGCACGTTGTCGCCGTCGACATCAACGCTGCCGGTGCCAAGAGGGTGGTCGAGTCTCTGCCCACGAGGTCCGTCGCTGTCGAGGGAGACATCGGCGACGAGGCGACGGCCGACCGCTACCTACAGGTGGCTGAGGACAATTTTGGCCGAGCGGACCTACATCACCTCAATGCCGGGATCTTTGGCAGCTTTGACCCTCTCCCGGACCTCGCGGTGGAGGACTTCGACCGCGTGGTACGTACCAACTTGCGTGGCCAGTTCCTCGGCCTGCGAGCTGCGTTCCGCCAGTTCCGCAAGCAAACGAGCACTGGCGCTATTGTCGTAACTGCTTCGATCGCGAGCTTGAGGGGGAGCGCCGACCTCTTGAGCTACCAGGCGTCAAAGCACGGCGTAGTAGGGCTTATAAGAGGCGCTGCGATGTACGGGGGACCGATCGGCATCCGGGTGAACGGGGTCGCACCGGGCATCGTGCCGACCGAGCTGTTTGCCACCGCCGCTGATCGCACAGGCGGCAAGAACGACATGGAGCGGCGAGCCGCCACGACCCCGCTCCGGCGTGCCGGACGTGCGGAAGAGGTTGCCGAGGTCGTCGCGTTCCTGCTGAGCGACCAGTCGTCCTACATGACGGGCCAGATCCTAAGTGTCGACGGCGGGGCAACGGTTGTCAGTACGGTGCGGCCCTCAGGCGGAGCAGGTGCCTGGGACACAGGCGCGCTCGATGCATTGATGTACTCGCGCACTGGAAAGGAGCGATAGGAATTGCGGCCAGAAAAGGTCGGTTTTATCGGCCTCGGCAATATGGGCGGACGGATGACGGCCTGTTTGGTCCGCGCTGGCGGCGAGGTCCTTGGGTACGACGTGGATCCCGATGCCGCACAAAGGTCTGGCGCGACGCCCGTGGCTTCGGTCGGAGAAGTCGTCGATGCCTGCGACGTAGTGCTGATGTCCCTACCGGACAGCCATGTGGTCGAGTCGGTCGTGCTTGGCGACGACGGTGCGCTCTGGCATGCCTCCGAGGGGCAGGTCATCGTCGACCTGAGCACTTCCTCCCCGGAGTCCACGAAGAGGATCTTCTCTCTTTTGGCGGAAAAGGGGGCCGACTACTTGGACGCCGGCATATCCGGTGGTGCGGCTGCGGCCGATTCTGGGACCTTGACCCTCATGGTCGGCGGCCGGGGAGAGGCGCTCGAAAAGGCAAGGCCGGCGCTGGAGGTTTTTAGCTCGAACATTTACCACATGGGCGAGCCGGGCGCCGGCCACACGACAAAGCTGCTCAACAACTTCTTGAACGCAGTCTCACTGGCGGCGACGGCCGAGGTAATGCTCGCGGGTAAAAAGGCCGGGCTCGACCTTGCCATGCTCCTCGAGGTTTTCAACAAGAGCTCGGGCGTGAACTTCGCGACCCTCAACCGCTTCCCAAAGATAATTACCGGCGATTACCTAAAGGGCGGCCTCAGCAACAGCCTTATGATGAAAGACGTCGCCCTTTACACCGAGCTGGTGAGCCGTCTCGGCGTTGCCAGCCTCAACGCGTCGGGGCCGCTAGCCTGCTTCGGCCTCGCCAAAGCGTTAGGGTACGCAGACCAGATCAGTAACACGGTTGTCGATGCCATCGGCGATATATCCGGTGGCGTGCGGTTGCACGAGCGAAAGGACCCTTGATGATTGTCATCTCGCCGAGCCAGCAAGCGGGCCCAGCAGGCAAGACCGGGTCTCAGTTCACCGGTGAGGTCTCCGCGTACCTGACGATGGCGGCGACCGACGGCGTCACCATAAATACTGTCAACTTTTCGCCCTGCTCCCGGACTTTTTGGCACAGCCACGAAAACGGCCAGGTCATCTTCGTACTTGCAGGGCGGGGCCTGGTGCAGGCAGATGGTGGACCAGCACGCGTGATCCGGGCTGGCGACACCATTTGGGCCCCTCCGGGCGAAAGGCACTGGCACGGCGCTTCAGGGGGTTCCTTCGTGACCCATACCGCTATTTCGTTGGGCACGACTCGTTGGGCGGAGCCCGTGACCGACGAACAGTTCGCCCAAGCGAGCGGCACCGAAGCGGTAGAGCAATGAGCGGGCACGCCACGAGCGAGGACGGCAGGAGCACCCTCGGTACGTCGATCGCCTCGGCGAGCACGCACGTTGAGACCTACGAGCAGGGAATGAATGTGCGCCGAGAAGTTCTCGGCGCAGAGCACGTCGACCGCTCGCTGTCGCAAGTGAGCGACTTTGCGCGGCCCGTCCAAGAGCTTGTCACCGAGTACTGCTGGGGGATCGTATGGAGCCGTGATGGCCTCGAACGAAAGACTCGCAGCCTGCTGAACTTGGCGATGCTGACAGCGCTCAACCGCTCTCACGAGTTCGGCGCGCACGTCCGGGGTGCTCTTGCCAACGGGGCAAGCGTTGCCGAAATCCAAGAGACTCTTCTCCAGACGGCCATCTATGTCGGAGTACCGGCAGCGCTGGAGTCGTTCAGGGTCGCCGACGCGATCTTGAGAGAGATCGACAACAGTGAGTGAACTAGGGCGGGTCGGCTTTGTCGGCCTTGGCCGCATGGGCACGCCATTATCCCTACGGCTCGCATCGGCTGGCTATGAGTTGGTCGGCTATGACCTCTCGAGTGCCGCCAGGGAGCGCGCCGCTGGGCTCGGCCTCGTCACTGCGGACAACCTGCTCGCAGTGGCAGATCGGGCAGCTTGTCTCGTTATCATGCTCCCTACCAGCAAAGAGGTCACTGCTGTGCTTTCGGACCAAGAGATGCTCAGCGGGCTCGCGCCGGAGGCGCTCGTCATTGACATGAGCTCCTCACAGCCATTGTGCACGCGCGCTCTTGCGGAGGCGTTGGCTGAGCGCGGCGTGCGGATGGTGGACGCGCCGGTCTCCGGCGGGGTCAGGGGTGCCGAGACCGGCAAGCTCACGATAATGGCAGGAGGCTCCCAAGAGGACGTGGCTCGTGCAGGACCGCTGCTCGGCACCCTTGGACAAGTGGTGCATGCCGGTAAGGTTGGTTGTGGGCACGCTGCCAAGGCACTCAACAACCTCTTATCGGCGACGCACCTCTGGGCGACAGGTGAGGCCATGTTGGCGGGCGAGAGGTTCGGGATCGAGCCGGAGGTGCTGCTGTCCATCTTCAACAGCTCGAGCGGTCGCAGCGGCTCTACTGACAACAAGTGGCCCAACTTCATCCTGCCGGGTACCTTCAACTCTGGTTTTGGGCTCAGGTTGATGGTCAAGGACATGGGGATCGCAGTCGAGTTAGCCGACCAAGTGGGGGCACCCCGAGCGCTCGGTGCAAGTGCGCTCTCGCTCTGGCAACGGGCTGCCGACGACCTCTCGCCCGATGCCGACCACACCGAAGTGGCCCGCTGGCTAGAGACGGGAGCGACGGCGTATGGCGACTGAGATAGACGGAGCGCGCGCTCTCGAGCCGCTCGATCGGTCGGTACGCCAGCAGACCGCGGACCTCGTCCGCCAGTCGATCTTGAACTTCCAGCTCAAGCCTGGTCAGCGGCTCATCGAGCGCGAGTTCATCGAGCGGTTAGGGGTCTCGAGGACGACCTTCCGAGAAGCGCTCCGCGAACTCGCCGCCGAGGGCCTCGTCACCGTGGTCGCGCAAAAAGGCGCCCGCGTGAGCGCGCCTTCGGTCCCCGAAGCGGCCGACCTTTATGAGGTCCGGTCAGCGCTCGAGTGCCTGGCCGTCACATGGTTTGTCCAGAGGGCAGATGACCAGGAACTGCGCGCTCTCCGGGAAAGCGTGAAGCATTTTAAGCGAGTGGCTTCTCTCACAAATGACACCCTGGAGCTGTTGCGCGCCAAGGCCGTCTTTTACCAAGTCCTCATCCGCGGGGCGCGGAGCAATGCATTGCAGCAACTTTTGGAAGGGATCAATGCGAGGGTGCACGCGCTCCGGGCCACGTCGCTTTCTCAGCCAGGTCGTGTGGCACAGACGGCAGCCGAGCTGGAAGCTATAGTCGCTGCGATTTCGGAGCGCGATGCGGTTAAAGCGTCAGAGCTGTGCGACCTCCACATACGCAATGCCCGCCGTATCGCGCTAATGAGCCTGCAGGAGGAAGAACCTGCCGAAGGGAGCGAGCCATGGAGCTGACAGCACAACAGGAGCAGATCCGCGAGGATTTTATAAGGGCCCGGGGGACGTGGGCACCCGAATGGGAAACTATCCTGCGCCTGGACCCGGAGTTTATGAGAGCTTACGTCGAGTTCGCGGGCGTCCCTTGGCGGAAGAACCACCTCGACGACAAGACCAAACACCTCATCTACCTGGCAGTCGACGCTGCGGCAACTCACCTTTACGTGCCGGGCATCCGCGAGCACATACGGGCGGCACTAAAATCCGGGGCCACCAAGGACGAGATCATGGAAGTCCTCGAGCTCACGTCGACCCTCGGGATCCATGCGATGAACATCGGGGTGCCAGTCCTCGTCGAAGTGCTCGTCGAAAAAGGGCTACGCAAAGGGCCCGCTGAGCTAAACGAATACCAAGAGTCCCTCAAGGCCGAGTTCACCAGGGCCCGGGGCTACTGGCACTCCTTCTGGGACGAGATGTTGGAGCTCGACCCCGAACTGTTCGCTGCGTACACAGACTTTTCCTCGGTCCCTTGGCATCACGGGACGCTGTCACCCAAGATGAAGGAATTTGTTTACATCGCGTTCGATACTGCAGCGACTCACTTGTACGTGAAAGGTCTCAAGCTCCACATCGAGAACGCGCTCGGGTACGGCGCGACGCCCCAAGAAGTCCTCGAGATCATGGAGATAGCGGCCGTGCTTGGCATGCACGCCACCACGACCGCTGCGCCGATATTGGAAGAGGAGCTCGCCAGGCAAGAGCCCGGCTCGAGCTATTTGCAGCCCGGGACTTAGGAAACCTGCGCATGGGTCCCGACCAACCTCTGCTGTCCTACGTGGTCAACTGGTAGGTAGCACCCTCGTAGCGTCGAATGGCCCGCTCGCGCCAGCACAAGTCCCGAAGTCAACTTGCCACGAGCCTGATATGGAGTTGCCCGAAGCAGATAGTGTGAGGCTCAGGGTAAGCAAGGTGTGGTCGGTCTGTTCGGCTGCCATCACAGCGTCATTACCCACGAAGTAGCCAGAGAACTGGGCTCCCAGCTTCGTGGTACAACCGTGCCACGGGTAAGTACCGCTGATGGTGTCGCCGTGTTGGCGGATGGGGAAGATAACTGGCCCACCCGCCTCAACTTGGTCCGCGGCCCTCCTCCAAGTGCCGGCCCAAGAATGGGCGGGTACCTGTGCCGCCGTTCGCGGCGAGGCGGCGGCCAACGGCACCGTAAAGCTGAACGTCGTCGTTACGAACAGGACGCTGCAAAGCCCTGTACGAATTTTCATGGTCCCGTTAAACCTTCCTGCCAAACAGGCAAATGTAGACGGACGGCATCGCTAACCTTCAGTTCCAGCCCGCGTTACGGAGGTTCCCAGCCAGGTGCCAGATACCTCCAGTGACGGTACTGTGTGCCGCTCTTCCGGTCAACTAGGGTTTTCCCTAATCCTTGGGCACCGGTTGTGCTCAGCGTAAGCCCATTGTCGCCCGCAGCAGCTGCTTCTGGGAGACGGCGAACAGCAGGGCCACCGGCGCGCTCACGACCATCACGGCCGCGGCCAGCAAAGTGTAGGACCCCTCGTTGGAGCTGTAAAAATTGAAAACACCCCTCGCGATCGGGAACAGGCTGGGGTTCGCAAGGAAAACAACGGGCCCGATGATGTCGTTCCACACGTAAAGCAGCGAGTAGAGCAAGGTGATGACGATGCCTGGCCATGCCAATGGCGTGACGAAAGAGAGCATGTAGCGCGGGTAGCTCGCTCCATCGAGCCAGGCGGCCTCGTCTAACTCGGTCGGGATCCCAGAGATGAACGCTGTCAGCAAGATCACACCCAACGGCAGATTGGGGAGAGCGACATGGAGGATGATGTAGCCGATCCTGTTGTCGTAGAGGCCGAGGTCGCGCGACTCGATAAACAAGGGGATGATCGGCAGCGGCAACGCCAGGCCGATGACGAACCACTGGTACAACGAAGACGACCAGCGGACAAGCCGCCGCGCTATAGGGAAGGCGATGAGCAGCGAGAGCGCCGTCGAAATGCCGGCT
>DATJMJ010000187.1:0-20474 GCA_035508795.1 Acidimicrobiales bacterium | reverse complement strand
TTGGCGATGTCCCCCGGCGCGGGGCCGGAGGTGCTGACTCCCTCGCCGAGGCGCGCGACCAGCTCGTCGATCCCGAGCTCGCCGTCGCGGTACTGCCTGCCTCCGACGGTCACCCACATCGGGACCACCACGATGTCGTTTTCCCTGGCTAGTTGGGCCGGCAAGGAACAGGCGCTGTCGGTGACGATGGCGACAGTCAGCTTGCTCCTCCCCCACCCGAGCCCGAGCTCCCGCCGGTCTTTGCGGTTGTGTCCCTGTCGAACAGGAGCCGCGTCAGGTAGACGCCCGCGCCAGGCCGCACGGGCCCGGAGTTGCCCACGAGGCGCTTGACGAGCATCGGGGCCAGCACCGCAGACGCGCACAGCGCACCCCGCCGGCCGTGGACGGCGAACACCGCCGGGACGAGGAGGACGTCGGCAACGAAGGAACCGAGCGCCGTTTCTCCTGCAAGCTTGCCACCGGCCAACCCGGCGGCCAGCACGAGGGACCCTACCGGCGCTGTCACGAGAAGGGCTCCCATTGCCGGCGAAATTCCCCTCCCGCCGGCGCCTGCGAGCAAAGGAGACCAGTTGTGACCGGCCACGGCGGCCCCGCCCGCGAGCGCCTGTGCCGCCGGGTGAGCGCGCCCTGCGACCGCCGGGCCGAAAGCGCCCTTTGCGAGCTCGAACAGCCCAACGGCAAACAACGACCGCGCCCCTGCGACCTGGGAGAGCCCCGAGCCAGACACCGTCCCCGTCCCGACCGAACGCAGGTCCACGCCGGCCTTCCAGCGAGCCATGTAGTTGGAGAAAGGTATTGCCCCTGCGGCAAAACCGGCCGCCACAGCTAGCAAAGGGCGGCTGCCGCCCGTGCTCTTCCACCCAAGCCGAGCGCGTCCTGCGCACCTGAGCGGCCGGCTTTGGCTAGTCATGACGAACTGTGAGGCTAGCCATTGCCGAAGCGCGTACAGGGAGTTTGGCCGCCATCGGGGCCCCCGGCCGAGTGCCGCGCGAACCTGCTCGCTTTACCGTACTGTTAAACGAAGAGCGGATGTACGACGTTAAGGAACACAGATGGGCCTGTTACTCGTCGTATTAGTCGGCGTATGTGCGGTTGCTTCGGGCGCACACGTCACGCGCAGCCTTTGGGGTCGCGCGAGGTCGGTCCAACGGCACCAGCAAGCTCTCGACACGCTGGCTGATATAACCCAAGGTGCAGACGGGCACAACTCTGCGCCCGTCCAAGAAGGGCGCGCACCTGTGCTCGACCACCAGGCCCACGTGCGCGTGATCGGGCGCTCAGGAACAGCAGTGCCCGCGGGGCCCGCGGGCACTGTGGAGAGCGCCGGCACTGGGGGCGCCGAAGGGGCGGCTGGCGCCCCAGCCCAGGGCACGGAGCTCCCGCCGCCGCGGCCCTTCACACGCCAAGGTCAAACGGGAGCCTCCCCGTTGCGCAGGCCGTCACGTAGCGCCCCATCAGCGGCTTCGATCGACGCGGTCACTTCCTCGGCCACTCTCGCAGGCGCCGAGGGTGCCCGGCTTGTCCGCACCGGTGCCGCCCGCCGGGCGCACGTGGGCGCCGGCACGGGCATAGCTCCTGGTACAGGCTTGGGGGCTATTGCCGCGGCAGGCCCGGGGGCACCGGCGGGGTCACGAGCGCTCGCTGGCGCCACCACGCCCCTCCCGGTCGTCCCACCGCCCCCACCCGGGGAAGAGCCCCCGACCCGGCCGGTCACGGCCATCAGCCCTCACGTCTTCTACTTCGACGACCTGTCAGCCCGCTCTGTGGCCCAAGAGCCCGGCCTGCAGGGCGACGCCCAGGCTGCTCCGGGAAGCCCCGCCGGCCAACCCTCCACTGCCACAGGCGCTCCTACAAGCACTCTCACAAGCTCCGCTGCCGGCACGCCTGCCGGCACGGCTGCCGCGCCGCTGGTGCTGCGCCGGCGCGTCAACGCGCTTCGATGGCTCGAGGCTGCGGCAGTGATCGCTGCTTTCGCCTCGGCCGGGACCGCCCTCGTGCTTGTCCTGGCGCCTGCTCATGGGCGTTCGGGCGTAGGCGCGCCGGTACCGACGACTGCCCACGCCCGGGCGGTCACGACCAGCCCGCCGCGCGACCAGGCGGCTCCCAGCACGACGGCCCCTGCCTCCGCGCCGGCGACCACGACTCCCGCCCCGACCCCGACCACCGCCGCCCGCGTCGCTCCGGCCCTTCCCGCCTACCTTGTGAGCACCTCGAGCGGGACGGCCGACTACCAGCTCAGCAATCCTTCGGCGTCGATCGTCGTCGAGGCAAGCGGCCCCTGCTGGATCGAGGTCCGGGTGGGCAACAGCGCCGGGCGCGTCGTGTACGTAGGGACCCTCGAAGAGGGCAACATTTCCCGGGTCACCGGCCCGGCGTGGATCCGCCTGGGGGACCCTGTGTACGCGCGCGTGACCGTCAACGGCGACCACATGGCGATCCCCGATGCGAAGAAGGCAGTCCCCCTCGACCTTCAGTTCACCGTAGGCGAATAACCCGGCCGCCGAGCGGGGTCAGGGCCGGCCGGCGTCCCAGGTAGGAACGAGCGAACGTGCTGCGAGCGCCTCGTCCGCCCGCCCGATCGGGGTCGTCCTCGGGGCCGCTGCCGCCAATTGGGCCGGTTCGTGGGCGATCTCGAGCAACGCTTGTGCGAGGGCTGCAACAGTTTCGGGGCTCTCGGTCTCGGTCGGCTCGATCATCAAAGCCTCCGGCACGACAAGCGGGAAATAAACAGTGGGAGCATGAAATCCCTTCTCCAGTAAGCGTTTCCCGACATCGAGGGCGTGCAGCTCTCCGCTCGTGCCCGGCGCGCCTTTGGTCGAAACGACAACTTCGTGCATAGCCGGCCTGTCATAAGGCACCGTGTAGGTGCCCCGCAGCTGAGCCAGGAGCCAGTTTGCGTTGAGGACCGCCGCTTGTGAGACCTGGCGGAGCCCGTCCGAGCCGTTGGCCAATATGTACGCCCAGGCTCTCGCCAACGCCAGGGCGTTGCCGTGCCAGCCGTGGATCCTGCCGATCGACTTGGCCGGCTGCACCCAGGTGAAGCTGCCATCGTCGAGGCGTTGGGGGGTAGGACCGGGGAGGAAGTCGGCAAGCGCAGCGGTGACAGCTACCGGGCCGGCGCCCGGGCCGCCTCCACCATGTGGCACCGCAAAGGTCTTGTGGAGGTTGAGGTGGACGATGTCGAAGCCCATGTCCCCCGGCCGGGTGACGCCGAGGATCGCGTTGAGGTTGGCGCCGTCGTAGTAAAGCAGGCCGCCGGCTTCGTGCACCATGGCCGCAAGCTCGGCGATGTCCTCCTCGAACAGCCCGAGGGTATTCGGGTTTGTCAGCATTATCCCGGCGATGTCGTCGTCGAGGAACCCTTGCAATGTGGCGGGTTTTACGAGACCGCGTTCGTCCGAGGGGACGCTGACCGTCCGGTAGCCCGCCAGGCTGACAGATGCCGGGTTGGTACCGTGAGCCGAGTCGGGGATCAGGATTTTGCCTGGCGAGCGTCCCTTGTCCTTGTGCCAGGCGCGCATGAGGAGCAGGCCGGTGAGCTCACCGGCTGCACCGGCAGGGGGTTGAAGGGTCGCCGCATGCATGCCGGTCACCCGGCAAAGGGCGTCGGCGAGGCTCCAAAGGAGGGAGAGCCAACCCTGGACATAAGGCGCCGGCGTTGCCGGGTGCGCCCCGGTGAGGCCGGGAAGAGCGGCGGCTTCGTCGCACACTTTGGGGTTGTACTTCATCGTGCACGAGCCGAGCGGGTAGGCCCCGAGGTCGACCGAGTACTGCCGGTGCGAGAGCCTTGTCATGTGGGCAACGAGGTCGCGCTCTGAGACCTCAGCAATCGCCGGGGGCCCGGGACGTAGCTCGTCGGCCGGCACGAGTTCGTGAGCGCTCCACTCGGGTACCCCGGTGGTCCTGAACGAAGCGCTCCGGCGCCCGGGCACGGAGAGGTCGAAGACGGTCGGCTCAGCTTCGTGCCCGAGCAGCGGCGCCGACCATGCCCGCCCGCCGGCTGCGCCGGGCGCGACGGGGGCACCTGCCGGGACCGCCGCACGTGTTGGGACGGGTGCGCTGGACGGGGCTGGCCCGGGGGCGGCGATTTGGCCATGGGCCGCAGCGGGGCCGAGGTCGGGGCTGGGATCTGGGCTGGAGGTGGGGCTCACGCGATCACCTTCTCCATTGCCGAGACGTAAGCGTCCATCTCCGCCCGCGTGCGCTTTTCGGTGACTGCGACGACGAGGCCTTCCCGGCCGTCGGCGGCCACCGGTATGCCGGCAAGGAAGCCCTCCTCAGCCATCCGCTCGACGGCGGTGCCGGGGTTTACGGGCAACTCGACGGAGAACTCCCGGACGACGGGCGCTCCGACCAGCGGCCTCACCCCGGGGAGCGTGAGGAGTGCGTCTCGTAGGTACCGGGTGCCGCGAGCGCAGCGTAGGGCCAGTTCACGCAAGCCCTCCGTGCCGAGCCAAGCGAGCTGGACCATCGCGGCGATGGCGATGAGGGTCTCGTTGGTGCAGATGTTGGAGGAGGCCTTTTCGCGCCTTATGTCTTGCTCGCGCGCCCGCAGTGTCGTGACATAAGCCGTACGGCCCTGCACGTCCAGCGTGCGGCCGACGAGGCGTCCAGGCAGGCGGCGCACGTGGGCGGCCGATACGGCAAACATGCCGAGGTAGGGCCCACCGAACGCCATTGGCGTCCCGAGAGGTTGGCCCTCGGCCACTGCCACGTCGGCCCCCTGTTCGCCGGGCGAGCGCAAGAGGCCGGCGCAGACCGGGTCGAACACTGAGACGAGCAACGCCCCTACCGCGTCCGCTGCCTCCCTCGCACGAGGGAGCGGGTCGATGCACCCGAGGTAATTAGGAGACGGCGCCACGAGGGCGGCCGGCGGACCCGGCTCGGCGCCGTCGGGACGACCGGCATTACCGGAAGGGCGAGACCCAGGCAGGCCCGGCCAGGCCGTCGTCCCCTCGACGAGGGGGATGTCCACCAAGTGAAGGTCTCGGCCGGCCGTGAGCGTCGCCAGCACCTCGCGCCAGCGGGGGTTGAGGCCGGCACTGACCCATACCGTTTGACGGCCGGTCGCGGCCACGGCGAGGTTGACGGCCTCGACCACGGCGCTCGCCCCGTCGTAAAGAGAAGCATTGGCGACCGGCAGCCCGGAAAGCCGGGCTACCAGGGTCTGGTACTCGAACAGTGCCTGCAGCACGCCTTGGGCGACCTCGGGCTGGTAGGGCGTGTACGACGTGACGAACTCGGACCGTCCCGCAAGCGCTCTGGTGACTGCGGGGATGTCGTGGTCGTAGGCTCCGCCGCCGGCAAAGCAGACGAGATCCCCCGGCGAGCGGTTGGTTCCGGCGAGGCGGGCCATCTGGGACGCGACGTCAGGCTCGGGCATCCCCGGGGGGAGGTCGATGCCGCCGGCCAGCCGGAGTGCGGCGGGGACAGAGCGGAACAGCTCCCCGGGGCTCGCCAGGCCGAGGTCGGCGAGCATCCGGGCGAAGTCGGCATCGGTGTGGGGGACGTAGTGGGGCATATGGGCAGGCTCAGCGACGCAAGCTGGGAGCCGGAGAAGATGGCGGGGCCGGCCGGGCTGCTTGGGTTTCAGGGACCGGTGTTGCGGGGGTTGCAACCACAGGTCTCGACTTGGGGACGAAAGGTAGGGAGGCCACGCGGCAGCCGAGAGGACGCCCGCGCGCCTCGACGACGATCTCCGTCCCGACCGCTAACTCCGGCGGCAGGAAGCACATCCCGATCCCGCAGCCGAGCACGGGTGAGTAGTTGCCGCTGGTCAGCTCTCCCGCAGGCTGCCCCCCTACCGTTACCGGGTAACCCGACCGCAAGGGCTGGCGCCCCGAGCCGAGGGCGCCTTTCAGCAACCGCCTTACGCCGTCCGCCCGCTGCGCAAGCAGTGCTTCCCTCCCCTTGAAACCTCCCGGCTTGTCCCATGCGACGACCCAGCCGAGCCCCGCTTCGAGGGGAGTTATACCGGGGCCGAGTTCGTGGCCGTGCAAGGGGAGGCCGGCTTCGAGGCGCAAGGTGTCGCGGGCACCCAGGCCGGCGGGCTCGGCACCGGCGGCTACGAGCACCTCCCACAGGCGTCCGGCGTCCTCCGCCGGCACGGCGATCTCGACCCCGTCCTCGCCCGTATACCCCGTCCCCGAGACCACTGCCGGGCGACCCGACCAAACCAGCTGGGCGACCCGGTTGTGCGGCACTTGTGCCGCCTCGGGGAAGGCGCTCGCAACAACAGCGCGGGCCTTTGGACCTTGCACGGCCAGCACCGCCCGTTGCGCCGTCACGTCGTCGCCACCGATCGCACCCAGTACCCGGCCTGTGTTGGAGGCGTTCGGCATGACGTCGAAGCGCTCTTCGCCGACCCACCAGACGATGATGTCGTCGAGCACGGAGCCGTCGTCGTCGAGGAGGTGGGTGTACTGCGCCCGCCCTGGGCCGACCTTGCGCAGGTCGTTGCTGAGCGTCGCCTGGAGACGGTCCCATGAACCGGGGCCGCTGAGCCTCACGGTGCCGAGATGGCTCACGTCGAACACAGCAGCCCCGCGCCGGCAAGCCATGTGCTCCGCGACGGTCCCCTGAGAAAACTCGAGGGGCATCTCCCAGCCGCCGAATTCCACCATGCGCGCACCATTTTTTCGGTGCCACGCATCGAGCGGGCTCGCTCGCAGCGCTGGGCTTGCCGTCACCCCGCCAGCCTATAGCCGGCCGGCCGCGCGCCCTTCCGCCGCCGCCATCAAGGGGGCGCCGGCTTGCTCGCCGGGTTGGCCGGCAGTCCTGGCCGCTTCGTCCTCCTGCCTGTCCGGGTCGGCTCCCGTCCGTTGGGGGCGCCCGGCAGAGCCAGTCAGCAGGGTGATCGCCGCATTTACCTCGGAGACGATCTTCTCCATGCCAAGGACGATGCTGAGCACCCCCTGGCCCCCCCGCAAGAGATCGAAGAGCTCTTCGCCCGAGTGAGCAAGGACGCTCCGGTCGTCGGCGATGACGAGGCTCGCGCTCGCGACGTCCTCGCCCGAGGCCCGGAGGCACTCGATCGCCTTGCGAGTGGAGCGCAAGGAGACGCCGGCGTCGAGGAGCTGCTTGATCACCTTGAGCTGCAGCAGGTCGGTGTAGGAGTAAACCCGTTGCGTGCCGCTCCCCCGAGCGTCGCTCACCGACGGCCGCAGAAGGTCGGTCCTCGCCCAGTAGTCGAGCTGGCGGTAGGTGATGCCGACGATGTTGCAGACCTGTGGTCCCCTGTACCCTTCCCCGCCTGAACTGCCGCCGTACGCTGCTCCTTCGCGCTGTCGCCGCTCCATCGTGCCTCCTCGGCAGGGTGTCACATAGGGGTAGTTACATCAGTGTGGCCTGCCCGGGGCTCGGGCGCAAGTGGCTCTTGGCGCTCCCGACGCTACTTGTCGAAATCCTCGGGCCGGATGCCCTCGAGGAACTCGTGGAACTGGGCCACGAGCTCATCGCCCTCCACGGGGTCGTCGTCGCGCTGGGCGATCACGATCCCCTCGGCGTCGAGGAGGGACTCCTCGGCGTAGATGGTGGCACCGGCACGCACGGCGAGGGCGATCGCATCGGAGGGACGGGCGCTCACGGAGTAGGTGTTTGCGCCCCGGCGGAGCCGTAATTCTGCGTAAAACGTCTGCTCCTTGAGCTCGGTGATGACTACGTGCTCCAAGACGACGCCCAGTTCGCCGAGGATGTCCCGCATCAGGTCGTGCGTCATCGGCCGCTTGGTGACGACGCCCTGGAGGGCGCCGGCGATGGCTTCAGCCTCGGGCCTGCCTATGTATATGGGCAGCGTCCGGTCCCCGCTCGCCTCTTGGAGCAGCAGGATCGGGACATTGGTTGGAAGCTCGACCCTGACGGCGGAGAGGTGCATCTCTACCATGACTGAACGTTACAACGGCAGGGCGGCCACTCGGCGGGCGCCCGGGCCCGCAAAAGCCCGCCAGCTAGCTTGAAAGCCGCCGGTACTAACGCAATTCGGCAAGCAGCGCGTCGAGGAACGCCGACCTCAGCTCGCCGCCGAGCTGGGAAAGCTCCTGGGCAGCCTCGACGGCCGCAGCGCGCGCCTCGGGGTTGCGTTGACGGAGCAAAGGCAGCACGACTTGCTGGATCATCCCGGCCTCGCGTTCGGCGGCGCCCTTGTACGCCTTCAGGTGCCTCGCCTCGACGCCGTGGCGGCCAAAAGCAGCAGCGAGGCGGGCGATCGTTGCGGCACCCGGGCCGTAGAAGGAGGCGCCCCCGACGGACCGATGGCTGATCAGGCCGAAGTTCTCGAGGTCTTGGACCGTGCCGACGTCGGCCCCGGTCAAAAGGACCAGCTCCTCGAAGCCAAGTTCCTCGGGCGGGTCGATCTCCGGTGCACGCCTCGTGGTACCGGGCGCCCTCGCGTGCGTGCGCCCCGGGGGTACCGGCGGGTTGGCGGCCGGCCGGCCCTGGCTCGCCTGGCCCGGACGGCCTGGCTGGGGCTGGCGCTGGCCCTGGACCGGCTGGCCGGCCTGGCCGTGGGGCTGGCCGTGCTCGAGGGGCTGGCCGTGCTCGAGGGGCTGGGTAGGCTCGCCCGTCAGGCCCGGGGCCGCCGGCCCTGGGGCGCGGGGGACAGCTTTTCGCCCTTCCGAAATAGAGTTTTCGCCCGAAAGGGGAGAAGAGCGGCCCGGGCGCGCCGTCCCCGTTGAGCGTGCCAGCTCGGCTGTTGGCGCCCCCCCGGCTGCGGCCGCAGCACTACCATAAGGGGTCGCCAGCGGGTGATGCCCGGCCGGGTCATGGACCGGGTCGAGATCTCGCGAGCCAGCGTTGGCATAGGCGCTGTAGGGCGGCCCGACATCGAAAAGCTGGCCAGTTTGACCCACTTCGTGACGACCACGGGCTCCTGCTCCGGCACCCTCAGAGCGCTGTGGGGAGGGCCTGTCGTCGCTGCCGGCTTCGAGGGCGCCCTCGACGTCTGGCGGCACGGTTTGACGACTGTGCACGCTGGTCCGGCTCCCGGTGGCGTCGGGGCCCGTACGCTCGGGGCGTGCCCGGCCGGCCCTGTTGTTCGGCCGCACGCTCGGCCGCCTCGCGGTATCGCGGGCTCCTTCTACTTCTGCCTCGTCACCCTGGTCCAAGCGCCCCTTTATGACACGGAGGGGGAGGTACTCGTCCCGCTGCTGGCGGAGCACCCAGCGCAACCGTTCGATGTCGTCGTCGTAGAACTTGCGGTAACCCGACGGGGTCCGCTCGGGGTCGACGAGGCCCTGGCTTTCGAGGAAGCGGATCTTGGAGATGGTGATATCGGGGAACTCTTCCCGCAGCAGCGAGAGGACCTCGCCGATCGAGCTGTGAACCCGCGTCGCCACGACGTCCGGCCGAGCCTCAGGCCTTGCCTGGTAGCTGCGGCTCGCTCAGCCCGACGGCCAGGGCGGGGGCCAAGAAGAGCAAGCGGAACTTGCCGACCTGGAGCTCGTCACCGCTCGAAAGGGAGGCTGTTTCGATGCTCTGGCGGTTGAGGTAGGTCCCGTTGAGGGAACCGACGTCGCTAGCCCAGTACCTCCCGTCGTTACGGCGCACCTCGGCGTGCCGGCGAGAAACGGTTATGTCGTCGAGGAAGATGTCACTGTCGGGGTGCCTGCCAATCGTTACGACACCCGCGTCGTCTGGCCCGAGCACAAAACGGGAGCCCTCGTTGGGCCCACGCGTCACAACGAGTACGGCCCCTCCGTCGGGTACACCATGGAGGAAGTCGCTCGCATCGACTGCGACGGGCTCGCTCCCGGCCTCTCCTGGCACAAGCACAACGGCCGGGATCGCAGTCGTCGCACGCTCGTCAGGGTCGCCGCGGTCGAGCGGGGCCCCGCACGACGAACAGAAGTTGGATTTCTCCGGGTTGCGGTGGCCGCAGCGGTTACAGAACAACTGGAAGCCTCAAGCCTCGATGAGCTTGCGGTACTCGTCGGGACCGATCATGCCTTCCGGGCGGCCAGCAGCGGCGCGCTCGATCACGCAGATCCACCCTTCGCCGTACGGGTCCTCGTTGACATGCTGCGGGGCATCGACCAGCTCGCTGTTCACTTCCACCACCGTGCCGTCAACCGGGGCGTAGACATCGGACACTGACTTTGTGGATTCTAGCTCGCACAAGCTTTGGCCAGCCACGGCTTGGGCCCCGGGCGAGGGGAGCTGGACGTAAACGATGTCGCCCAGTGCATCCTGCGCATAGTCCGTGATGCCGACCCTCACGCGCTCGCCGTCGAGACGGGCCCACTCGTGGTCGGCGCTGTAGAAGAGATCCTCGGGAACGTTCACGCTGAGACGATACCGGGCCTGGCGCCGCTCCGCCGCTCCGCCGACCCACCGGCCCGCCGGCAGTCCGGCCCCCGCTACGGCCGCCCAGGACGCCGCTTACTCGGCGGGCGCTGGGCCAGGTTCCTCACGGCGGTCACGCGCGCCAGCTGCCGCCAGCGCTTGGGGAACGTAGCCCGCAAGCGCCTTCCACGCAAAGAACTGGCCGCCGATCGTCGCCACCCACGCCAACCTGCGTGCCCCTCGGCTCCACCGGAACGGTGCGCTCGACATCAAAAAGAGCGGGAGGGCGACCATCATCCCGAAAGTCCCAGCCTTGCCGTCGTGGCTTACCTCGACCCGACGAGCACCCGCAACGGCGAGGGCGAGACCGCCTCCCACGACTGCGAGCTCCCTCCCGAGCAGCACCGCAATGAGCCAACGAGGGATCGCACGGGTGGAGATCGCCCCGCGGATGGCTGTGAGCAGGAGGAGCCGGTCGACGAGCGGGTCTGCAACTTTTCCGAGAGAGCTCACCTGGTCGAAACGCCGGGCAACGTACCCGTCGAGCCCGTCTGTGGCCCCGAGCGCGCCGAGCAGGACGGCGGCGGCGAGGCGGCCCCGACGGTCCGGTTTGGCAAGCAGGCGGGAGAAAAGGGGCAAACAAGACAGCCGGAGCGCCGTCAGGGCGTTGGGGACCGTGAGGACCTGGTTCGTAGACGAGTTGCTCGGAGCCGCGGCGGGCTGGGCCATCCGCCCGAGCATAGGGGCGAGGCGCGGCCCACAAGCGGGGCACAAGCTGCCGGCCGCCTGGGCGCGTGACCGCTCAGCGGCTCGGGTGCTCCTGGTCACGTGGACACCTGCTGCCGGTGCGGCCCCCACGAAGCGTTGGCTACCAGCTAACCCGTGCCGAGCTGGACGGCTTTGACGAGAAGCAACAGGACGGCAATGACCAGGTAAACCCGCAGCGCCCACATCCCGAGCAATTTCCCCTTTGACCATTCGGGCCGGCCCAAAAGAGCGAGCGGCGGCATGCGCCAGTTCTCCCGGTGCGCGCGTGCGGCTGCGGCTGCGGCCGAGACGGCGCCGGAACGGATCCACTTGGCTGACGGTTCCGCCGTTGCAGCCACTGGCGTCTCGTCGCTAGGCCCGATGGCCGTCCCCGCCGCGGTGGCGAGGGCGCCTACCCGGCCGCGCGCCGCATAAAAGGCCGCCCCGGTGGCGAGCGCCACCAAGAGCGCGCCACCGAGCACGAGCGCCAGGAGACCGACGTCGATATGGGGGAAAGCCGTTGTCGCCACGAGTATGAGGGACATGATCAACAGGACTCCGATGATGAGCGCTGCGACGCCGTTGAGCCAGGCTCGGTTTACCCACGGCCCGAGGACCTCACGGTCGTTGCACAAAAAGAGGAGGAACACGGCAGCCGAAGGCAGCAGCACTCCCGCAAGGGCCTGCACCGCCACGGTGATCAGGCCGAGGGGCGCTCCGGGGATGAGCACAATGGCGGCGGCGAGCGCCACCAGGCCCGCAAAACTGGTGTAAAAGCCTTTTGCCTCAAAGAGGTTGCGGTGCAACGAGTGGTGAGCCCCAAAAAAGTCGCCGAAGGCATACGATGTCCCGAGCGTCACAGCGGCCGCCCCGATAATGGAGGCGTTGAGGAGCACCAATGCGTAGAGCGAGCCGGCAGCGTGGCCAAGCTGGTGCGCGAGGCCCGACGCCACCCCTCCCGCGTCGGTGAAGGCTCGGTAATAGTGGCTGTGCTCGAAGGCAAATGCGCAAGTCACCACCATCAGGGTCGCCGCCGCGACAGTGACGAACGAACCGAGGACCGTGTCGGCGCGCTCGTAATTGACCCAGCGGGGAGTGATCCTTTTGTCGATGATGTTGGACTGCTGGAAGAAAAGCTGCCAGGGCGCAACAGTCGTGCCGACTATCGCGATGATCAGGAGCACCGAGGTCGAATTTGCCCCTCCCGCTATGCCGGGGACGACCAACCCGTGCACGACCGGCCCGAGGTGAGGGTGGCTGAAAATCGCAAGCGGTATAACGAGGAAATTGGCCGCCACAAAAACCATCATGAACCGTTCCCAACGCCGGAAACTGCCGGTAGCCGTCATCGCCACCAGTGCAAACCCCGCCACCGGGACGGAAATGTACTTGCTGATGCCAAAATAACCGAGCGCGAGGTCGACCCCGATGAACTCGGTGACGATCGTCAAGAAGTCGAGTATGAAGAGGTCCCCGACCGAGAACAGCCCCCAAAAGCGGCCGAAACGTTCCTTGATGAGGCGCGCATGGCCGACGCCCGTGACAGCCCCCAGGCGCACGACCATTTCCTGGTTGACCACGAGGACAGGGATGAGCAGAGGGAGCACCCACAAGAGGCTGTTCCCGTAGTTTTGGCCTGCCTGCGAGTAAGTGGCGACTCCGCCCGCATCGTTGTCGCCGACCATGACGATGATGCCCGGGCCCACGATGGCGGCGAGGGTCAGCAGCCTTGCACCCCAGCCGCGCCTGCCGCCTTCATCGTGCTGGCGGATGGTCCCGAGAGCACCTCTGATATCGCCTACGTGCGCCTCGTCGAGGACGGCGCTTTGGCGCGGTGCCGTCCCGCTCGCCGCGCTCGCCCCGCGGCTCGCACGGTTGAGCGTATCTTGGGCCATTTCGTTGGCCATGGCCAGTTCACCTCCCGGGGCTCGTAGGGCTCAAGCGTGTTGTTCGCGGCGCGCCACGCTCGCCCCGGGCTGGCCTCCTATCCGGCCGTGCCCCGTGCCAACGCACGCGCCCGAGGTTTGTGCGGCAACTCTCTGTCGGCGCTCAGTGCTGCTCCTTTTTGTCGCCCAAACCCTGCAGTCCCACTTTGTGGCCAAGCCACGGTGGACGTCCGTTGCACCCCGGCCCAAACGGCAAGCGCCGAGGCCAAGGCCACCACTTCGTTAACCGCCAGATCCCGGCGCCGCCCGGCCGAACCCCAGTCAGGCCCACCAGCATGTGGCTAAACGACCAGCTCTCGGGTGTCGCCCGTGCAGACCGGCACCTGGCGAGGTGCGACTGCCTGACACCGAAAGACTAGCACCCAGTCCTTACCCGCCAACTTGGCTCAGGCAGTAGTCGGGCGGGGAGGCCCGCCCCCGAGGGCGCTACTCGGAGGAGGCCATGCCGTACTGGCGGCGCCAGCCTGCCGGCAGCAGGAGCTCGAGTACGTCGTCGACAGTGATCTGGCCGAGCATGTGGCCGTAGTCGTCAACCACGGGGGCGACCGCCAGGTTGAAATCGGTCATCTTGCGGACCACCTCGTGGATGTCGGCGTCGGGTGGCAACGACGCCGGGTCGTAGCGCGTGGCAACTGCGACGCTCGCCGTGGGCTCCGCTCGGAGGAGCTCCACGAGAAGGGCCGTGCCCTCGAGCTTGCCGTCGGGGCCCATGACGAAGACAACGCCCGCCGCCTCGGGAGGGGTGCTGGACGCCTTCACTACGTCGAGCGCCTCGGCCACGGTCGTAGTCACAGGGACGGACACGAAGTCTGGGTTCATGAGGCCGCCCGCCGTCTCGGGGTTGTAGCTCAACAGGTTCCGCAGCTTGCTCTGGGTCGCCGGCGAGACTTGTTGGAGGATCGGCAGGCGGCGTTCTTGGTCCATTTCCGTGAGGAGGTCGACGGCGTCGTCGGGGGCCATGGTCGACAGCAAGCGGGCAGCGTCCTCGTTGGAACGGGAACGGAGGAACTCGAGCTGGTGCTCGGTATCGAGCTCCTCGAAGACATCTGCCTCGAGCTCCTTGTCCTCGCCGACGGCGCGGATTATCTCCTCGCCCTCGTCGTGGGAGGCAGCTTCGACGAGGTCGGCCAGCTTGGCCGGGTGGAGCCGGCGCAGCTTGCGGAACGGTATTTGGAGCCGCGCCGTCGGGACGTGGGCGACGAAGGGTTCTACGTCGGCCCAGTCGACAACCCGCCCGGCTTTGATACGACGCCGGAAGCGGCGGGGGAAGGCCCGCCTGATCACCGGGCGTGAGCTGATGTCGACGCCTATGACCTGCCAGCTGTGGCCGATCCGGGCGAGCTCGATCTCGTTGGCACGCACAAGGCGTGCGCCCTCGAGGTGGATGAGGTGGCGCGACCGCAAGTCCCGCCCGAGGAGGACTTCACCCGGTCGCCGCTCGAACGGGCCGAGCGAACTGGGCTCGACGTTCAACTGGGCCCCGACGTAGCTCAGGCTGGTGACCTGGTACGTATGGGCGAAACGCTCGGACCCCTCGTAGTCCACCACCAGGCCCGTTACCCCGGGATGCCATGCCAGGGCGGCGCCTGCACCGGCGAGGCGGGCGATGACATCGGCCAGCCGGCCCACTTCCTGGCCGCCAGGGCCGGACACGGGGACACCCAGGACGGCAGAAAGGTGAAGTACGGCGTTGGAACCCGGGTCAGCTTCTCGCCCCTGGCCCTCCCCGGGCACGGGACTGCCTCGCCCCGACTGGGCGCCGGGCGCCAAGGTACTTGGAGGGCGGTCCTCAGACCTACTGGGCACAGATCCAGCGTATATCGCGCCAAGCCCTCTGCGGTGCCGGCGCTAGCGCTTGTCGACGAGGTGGAGCTGCGCCGGGACGCCCGCCGCAGCCGGTACCGCTCCCGGTGGCCCCGTCGCCTCGGCCACGTCGGGCACCTCGGCCACCTCCGACACCGATGCCACACCTGACCGGGCTCTGTAGGACCTCGCTCGCGCGGCGATGAAAACCGACATCGGGACCGTGATCAGCGAAGGCAGGTAGATAGGGACCTTGGCGATCGCCAGCCCATAGAGCGCCCAGCTGACGGCGGCGACCGCGTTGAGCACCCAGCTTGCTGGCGACAGCCCGTTGAGGTCGACGTCGGTCAGGCTCCGGTACAGCTGAGGGAGGCATAGGCCGCAGGAAGCTACGACGGCCACAGTCGCCTCGACGTTGTCGGCTCGCGCGAGCGAACAACACACAGCGAAGGCGAGGATGAGGCTGCCCAAAGCAGACATTATGAAGATGTAGGCCCGGAACTCGCCGCGTTGCCTTGCCACCAGCAGGACGACAAACAGGCAAAGCGCACCGTTGGGGATGTTGGTCGCGATCTCGGCCGGCACGCGGGCGAGTACTCCATAGATGGCCCACATCTCCGCCAGTGCCGCCAGTATCAGCCACGTCGCCGACGACACGCCATCGGCTCCTGTGCGCAATACCCGGTTTACTTGCGGGACGCTCCGGCCAACCGTGAGCAGAGGTGACACGACGCTCAGCATCGTGGTGACCCACGCTGCCAAAGAGAGCTTCACAAGGGGCTCGCCCCTGACCTCAACATCGGACGAGGCCCTTCACGAAGCCATCGGAGTGCTGTTCCATGTCGCCGTTGGCCTTGTCGAACTCGTCCATCTCGTAGACGCGGTGCGGGTAACCCGTGAACTGCCACACACCCTTGGACAGCATTTCCAGGCAACGGCGGCTCAAGTCGACCTCCCACATGATGCGCCGTTCGTGGCAGTTGATGCTCGTGAGCGCCTTGTAGTTCCATAGCTTGTAGTCAACGACCCGCGGGCCGTCATTGTGGTAGCCGCCGATCCCGAGACGGCCGTGAGCGCAGACCATATCCCCGGCCAGCTGCAACGCGCTCTCGGTCCCGGCGAACTCCATAACGTTTTGGAAGCCGATATTGAAGATGTCCGCGCGATGGCCGTCGCGGGTCAGGTCCGGCTCGCCGATAGCCTGCCAGTCGAGCTTGTAGCCCGCCGGCAGTTGCGAGGGGTGGTACGCCTCGGTGGCACCGAACTTGAGGGCGTTGGCGCGGGCGTGCTCTCTCGGGTCGACGGCAATTATCTCGCCGTAGCCCATCACCTTGAACAGCGAAAGTACGCCAAGGCCCATATAACCGGTACCCACGACAGCGATACGGTCGCCGGGGATGGCCGGCGGCATTTTGCTTGCCGCGCTCAACATGCACGCCAAGGGCTCCGCGAGCGCGTCCTCGTCATTGAGGTTGGCCGGGACATGGAGGGTCTTGGCGGGGTTCATGACAATGAGCTCCTGGTAGCCGCCCCCACCCAGGCCCGTGACCCGGTCACCGGCACTGAAACCGTCGACGTTGGCGCCCACCTGTGCTACGACGCCGACTGTCTCGTGGCCGAAAACGTCGCCCTTCTTGGCGATCGACCAGGGGTACCACTCGGAATGGCACATCCCGGTGTAAGTCACCTTGACCAACAGCTCGTCCTTGGTGATGGTGGGCTCCGGGATGTCCTGCACGTGGCTCGCACGCGGGCCGTCCATAACTATCTGCTTCACGGCACACCTCCGGCACCTATCCTAGGACGCTCTCTACCTCCCAGGGTACACCAGGAAAATCGATGACCCCCGTCATTTTCGCCGCCTCAGGACGTAGAGGGCCGACCGCCCGCAGTGGAAAGCTCCACTGATGAACCCGGTCCTCGCTCGTCGCCAGGGCTCGATTTCCCCGACGGCGCCGGCGATCCCGTCAAGCAAGCCGGCTCGTGGCTCGGCGCCGATGCTCCCCGGGTCGCGCCCGGCCTCGGCCGCAGAGGCGCAGACGACCCGCCCAGGCAGCGTCCAACTCTTCGCCGGGGCCCATCTGGGGGAACCAGCCGCCGGCCAACCGGCCGACGCGCCGCCATGCCGGCACCGACTGGGCGCCGAACCGAACGGGGATGGGCCGTTGGAGGGGCAAGGGCTCCAGACCGGTCCCGGCCACGCGTTCGGAAAGAACAGCGCCCAGCGCTATCCTGCGTGGTGGTGTTCGCGATAGGGCGTGGACAAAGGAGAATATCGTGCGTTTCGGTGCTGCGACATGGCCGTGGAAATGGGACGCCCCTTACGACGGGGCAATAGCAAGGATCGGTAATGCGGGCTTCCGCGCAACGGAACTGCTCGCCTGGGACGACCAGGCCCTGGAGGAGTACTACACCCCGCGCACCATCAAGCACCTGCGTTCGGTCCTCGACGACAAAGGCATGGTCCTGTCTCAGTTCATCGTGAAGACGCCGCGTCTCAGCAGCCCGGACCCCGGCCAGCGGAAGGCGTCGGTCGAAACCTTCAAGCTGGGCGTAGAAAAAGGGACAGCGCTGGGGGCGAAGATCATCAATACGGTCGTCCACTACCCATTTGCGCTGGAAATGCCGCGCATAACCGACCGGCCTTTGGTCCAGGTCTTCACGGCGGACGTCCCTTCGGGGCTCGACTGGGACCAAAACTGGCAGGATTACATATCCGCGCTGACCGAGTGTGCCCGGTATTGCGAGGCGGCAGGGGTCAGCTACAGCCTCGAGCCGCACCCGTTCCGGTACGGGTCAACGACGGAAGGTATCCTGCGGGTGCTCGAGGCCGTCGGTTCGCCCGCGCTGGGAGTCAACTGGGACCCTAGCCATCTTTTCCCGTCAGGCGACATCCCGCATGTTTCGATCTATCGTTTCGGCAAAAAGGTGCTCAATTGCCACTTCTCCGACAACGACGGCACGACCAACGTCCATTGGCGCCCGGGAAGAGGGAAAATCGACTGGGAAAAGGTGCTCCTGGCGCTGAAGGAGACAGGGTTCGACGGCGTTATCTCTCTAGAGTTTGAGGATGTACCGGGCGTTTCGCGTGGGGCCCGCGACGTCCCTGGCGTCTACAAAGGAAACGCTGAGGCGACAGCCGAGTTCGAAAAGGAGTACAGGCTCGGCTTGGCCTTTTTGACAGAACTGGCGACAGGCCTCGGTATGAACTTGGAGTAGGCGCAGCGCGCCGGCTCGGCCGTACCGGGCGGGATCCCCACCCGGTACGGCGGCGAGAGCCCTTCGCAGGGCACCCTGCCGGTGTCACTCGACCTTGAGGCCAGCCTTCAGCGCCAGGTCGGTGAGGAACTCGAGGGCCAACTTGTACTCCCGGTCCACCTCGGGCGACGCCTCGTCATTTCTCCCGTAGGCACCCGCTTGGACCTGGGTACCCCGCGACACGCCCGGGATGTCCTCGAACTCGAGCGACACGACCCCGTCGTAGCCGACGTCTTTCAGCGCGACCATGGTGCGCGCCCAGTCGATCTTGCCTTTACCGGGGCGGAAGTGGACGTTGGTCTCACCGTCGTTGTCGGAGAAGTCGCAATGCCAGAGCCGGTCCGCCAGCCGGTAAACGGAAACGTGGGTTATGTCGCCCAGCGGGAAGGTGTGGCTCGGGTCGAGGTTGACCCCGAGCGCGGGGTTGTCCACTGCCTCGAAGAGGCGGAGCAGTGCTTCGGTCGTGGCGCCGTAGCGGAACGGGTGCATCTCCAGGCTGTACTTGAGACCGAGGGATTGGCAGTACTCGGAGCACGCGCGGATCGCAGCCACGTAGTCGGCCCAGTTTTGCTTCCAGTCGAGATCCTTGGGCACCTCGACAGTGAACTCCTGGACGAGCGGCCGCGACACGAGCGCCGGGTAGTGGATGCCGAACGGGTAATGCACGACGGTATTGATGATCTGGGTGCCAAGCTGAGCGCCTACGTCGGCGTAGCGTTTGAAATTTTCCACAGCTTTGGCGCGGACCGCCTTGTCGCCGCTGGCAAGCTCCCCCGGGTTGGCTACGAACTGCGAAAGCTGCACCCCCTCACCGTCGAGCGTGGCCCGAAGCTCCTTGATCGTTGCATCGGTGTAATAACTATCGAGGGTGGTTGGTTTCCAACCGATCAGCTCTACAGCCCGGAAACCGAGCCCGGCGATACGGCGTACCGTCCCGTCGTAGGGCTCCTCCCACTTGAACGGCCAAACTGGCGCTCCGAACCTCATATTTCCTCTCTTTCTATTTTTCCTGCGCTGATGATCGAGAAATTGCCGCGCCGACCAATGATCCCCTAGACAGGCAGCCTACGGGCCATGGGAGGCAAATCCGGCGCCGGCCATCCCGTTTTTTGCTTTTTTGTCGCCGTACAGTGCGGTCCGCACCGCGCGGGCTCGCTCCGTCTTGCGCACCAGCTCCGTGTGAGCCGCAGCATCGGGCAAGCGGCGTTGCGTGGCCCTCGCCGGACCAGGTGGGCGAGGGCCGGCCTCACCAAGGGACAGCCACGCGATGACAGCCGCTCCCGTCGAGGTGGCGATCTGGGGATCCGGCACGGACGTCGGACGGCCGAGGAAGTCGGTAACGAGCTGCGGCCACTTATCGTCTTGAAGGAAACCGCCTGTCAGGCTGACGTCCGACGGCACGCCGGTGACCTCGGTCACGGCTCCCGACAATTCAAGGAGAGCCGCTCCCACTCCGTCCAATGCCGCCCGCACGATGTCGGGGCCCCCGTGGTGCGCAGCAAGGCCTACGACTGCGGCCCGGAGATCGTCACGCCATAGCGGCGCCCGTTCCCCGTTCAGGTACGGGAGGAAGATGAGGCCCGGGTCGGGTTCGGCTGCCAACGCCTCAGAGACCAAGGCCGCGACGTCGCGGGCCCCATCACCTCTGCCAATCGTGGCCGCCAGCCAATCGAGCACGTTGCCGCCATTGCTCCCCGCTCCCCCGACTACCCAAAACCCGGGGTCGACCGGGTAACACCAGAGGCGCTCTGCCGGGTCGACGGTCCTGTGCCGCACACCGGCTCGGTAAGCCACGCTCGTGCCAGCAGTGCACGTATGGACGTCGGTCGAAAAACCGCAGGCGCCTAGCTGGGCAAGCGGCCCGTCCATCCCGCCGACGACGACGGGAGTTCCATCAGGGACACCCAGCTCCTGGGCGAGCTCGGCCAACACGGGCGCTTGGTCCGTGGCGAGATGGAGGCTCGGCAACTGGTGCGGGTCGAGGTGGAGGGCTGCCAGCAGCGGCTGGTCCCACTCCCATTTTTCACTGTCGAAAATCCCCGTTGCGGCCGCCGTCATCGGGTCCACCCAAAAACACCCCGTCAACAGCTCGAAGAAATAGTCCTTCGCACCGCCGAACTGGCACCGGCGGAAGCCGCTCCCCTCCTGCCCGCCAGCCCAGAGGAGCTTCGCCGGCCAGTAGCTGAAGTCGGCAGGGCACAGCGTCCTCGAAAAACGCTCCCGCGGCGGGACCTTTTCGTCCAGACCATCAACGAAGCCGGCAGCCCTCCTGTCGGACCAGAGGATCACTTCACCCAGGTCCCTACTGCGGCCGGCACCGCCGGCACTGCCGGAAACAGCCAGGTTGCTGGCCGTACCCGACAACGAGATAGCCCGGACGTCGAGTGGCCCGCTCTTTGCAACTTCTCTCACGGCGGAAATGGTCGCGTCGGCTATCTCCCG
>DATJMJ010000186.1:0-22135 GCA_035508795.1 Acidimicrobiales bacterium | reverse complement strand
GGCAACGGCGCAGACGAATTTGCACGGGCGGCTGGGCTCGAGCGGATGTCGCACACCACTCAGGCACCGCGCCCTCCTGGCGCACCCGGGCACGGGACCGTCGGGGCGGTGGCAGTAGACGTAGAGGGCCATGTAGCAGCGGCTACTTCGACCGGCGGCGTCAGTGGCCAACCGCCGGGACGCGTCGGCGACAGCCCGATAATCGGTGCCGGGACTTGGGCCGACGACTCGACGGCAGCCGTGTCGGGTACCGGGAGTGGAGAATCGTTCATCCTTGCCGGGTTCGGGCACCGGGTCGATTGGATGCTGCGGCAGGGGAGCTCGCTCGGCCAAGCGTTGGTCGCTTCATTGGAGGCGGTGGCGCTGCTTGGGGGGACGGGCGGGGGGATAGTGCTCAGGCGCTCGGGGGAGTTCGCCGCCGCCTTCGACACGGGAGCGATGGCGCGTGCCTGGTGCCATCGGGGCGAGGTGGTCGTGCGGCTCTAGGGCTCGCTGGGCCCAACCGGGGGTGACAGGCCGCGGCCTCCTCTTGCGCGCGGGCGGGTCGGAGGGCGGATGCGGGGGGCGGGGCGGGGCGGCGCTTGCGTGGCCTGCCGGCGCGTGAAAATTCGCCTACCCTTCGACGTTTTCCTCGTACTCGGTGCCGGTGTCGAAGAAAGCGTCCACGTAGGCATCGGTCGCAAGCTGGCTTTTGCGTGACAAGGAGAAAACGACGACGCCATCGCCCGGTTCGTCGTCCAGCCAATAGGACTGTGCGAGGCCGCTGTAGTCCGACCCGGTCGAAGCGGCGTACTGCTCCGCCTCCTTCTCGGCGAGCTCGATCGCTTCGTCAGCTGATGAGGCGAACCAGAGAGTGACTCTCTCCTCATAAGCGTGCTCACCCGTAGCCAGGTCTTGTGGCCCACCGGGCTTGTTGCGCCCATGGTGCAGGACGCACCGGACGGCGAACCAGCTTCCCTCGTCCTCGCCGTCGGGTTGCCCTGCCATATCAGTCGCGTCGCTCACGTCCGAGATGGTAGTGCGGCCGGCCGGTGGGCCTGGCGTACCGGCTGCGTTGGTGCTGGTTAGCCGGTCGCGGCCAGGCTGTACCGCCGCACCGCCCCGTACACTTTGCCCACGGAGACCCTGACCTTCCTGTTCACAGATATCGAAGGTTCGACGGCTTTGCTCGCGCGCCTCGGCCACGAGGTTTACGCAGAAGCCCTCGCAGAGCACCACCGGCTGGTAAGGGCCGCGCTCGCCGCCCACGGTGGACGCGAGGTGGGCACCGAGGGAGACAGTTTCTTCGCCGTTTTTACGTCGGCTTCGGAGGCTCTCAAGGCAGCCATCGAGATGCAGCGGGACCTTGGTTCGCACGACTGGGCCAACGGAGAGGAGCTCCGTGCTCGCATGGGCGTTCATGTCGGCGAGGCAGCCGAGACGTCGACTGGCCTGGTAGGCCTCGACGTCCACCGCGCAGCCAGGGTTGCCGCCCTAGCTCACGGTGGTCAGGTGCTCGTCTCGGAGACCGCCGCCGCTCTCCTGCGCCTCTCGCTCCCCCCGGGTGCAGGTTTGCGGGACCTCGGGTTGCACCAGTTGAAGGACATCGGCCAGCGGGAGCACATCTTCCAGGTCGAAGCAGCTGGTCTCGGGGCAACCTTCCCGCCGCTGCGCTCTTTGAGCAACCCGGTCCTGCACAACCTTCCGTCACAACGGTCGAGTTTCGTTGGCCGGACCCGGGAGCTGGCCCTCGTCCGTGACCGCCTCAGTTCGAGCCGGCTCGTCACCCTGACTGGGCCGGGCGGGACCGGCAAAACCCGTCTCGCCCTGCGGGCCGCTGCGGACGAAGTCGACAGGCGGCCGGACGGTGCCTGGTTCGTTGACCTGGCGCCGCTGCACACCTCGGACGCCTTGCTGAGAGAAGTGGCCTCAGTACTGGGGTTTCGCGACAAGGGCGGGCCGACCTCCATGGCGCGCCTGGCCGGGGCGCTCGGGACACGCGGTGTCCTCCTCGTCCTGGACAATTGCGAGCACCTGGTCGACCCGTGCGCCGAGCTCGTCAACTACCTGCTCGAGCAATGCCCGGGTGCTGCGGTCCTTGCCACCAGCAGGGAGCCGCTCAGGGTCGTCGGCGAACACGTCGTGCGGGTGCCACCGCTCGGGTTGCCCGCCGGCCGCACGGGGCCCGAGGCGCTCGCGGACGTGGCGGCATCGGAGGCTGCCGTCCTGTTCGTCGAGCGGGCGAGAGCGCACGACGACAGGTTCGTCCTTGACGGCCCGGCGGCAACTCACGTCATTTCGATCTGCAGACGTCTCGACGGCCTGCCTCTGGCCCTCGAGCTGGCCGCCGCCCGCCTGCGCTCGATGACCGTCGCCGAGCTCGAGGCGCGCCTCGGCAACCACCTCCAGTTGCTCAGCGCCAGCAGCCGTACCTCCGTCACTCGCCAGCAAACAATGCGCGCTCTCGTCGACTGGTCCTACCAGATGCTCTCCCCGCCCGAACGCAGCACCTTCCGGCGCCTCTCCGTCTTTGCAGGACCTTTCGACCTGGTTGCGGCTGTCGTTGTAAGCCAGAGCGAGGAGGTTGATGGGGACGCTGCCGAGGAGGCGGTGTTTTCTCTCGTCGACAAGTCGCTGGTACAAACGGGCACCGAGGGGGCGTTCACCCGCTTCCGGGTGCTGGAAAGCATCCGCCAGTTTGCCGAGGAGCAACTTGGCGCCAGCGAGGAGGAGCGAGAGGAGGCTCGTGCCCATCTGGTCCGCCACTACGCGGATCTCGCGAGCAGGGCCGAGGCCGAAATGTTCGGGCCCAACGAGGAAATGTGGCTCGAGCGCTTCGCCGAAGAGCAACCCAACATCCTGGCGGCCCTCCATTACGCCGAAGACGGCACAGGTACCGACGACTGGGGGCTCGCCCTCGCTTGCTCCCTCTACGACTTCTGGCTCATGGAGGACCCGGCCCTCGGCGTCGAGGTGCTCGAACGCATTCTCGCGCACGGTTCGAGCGCTGTCCGACCGGCTGCCCGAGCCAAGGCAATGTGGGCGCTAGCCGAGCAGTGCCAGCAGATGGGGCAGAGCGAGCGGGCCATCGCGCTGTGCACCGAGACGTTCCCTATAGCGGTGGCGGAAGGAGATCTCGTGGCGGCCGCCCAGTGCCGCAAGATCGCCGCCAACTCGCACGCTGCCCGCGGGGAAACCGACCGGGAAGACCTCCTCATGGCCGAGGCTGCGGAGCTGGCCCGCCGTTCCGGCGACCCGATGACCCTCTTCCAGGTCCTGCACGACTCGAGCCTCCACCGGATGAACGCTGGTGACCTCGACGGAGCGAGGGTTGGTCTGGAAGAGGCAGTGGCCCTTGGAGAGGAAGCCGATGCCGCCCGGCATGTGCTCCTGGCCAGGGTCAACCTCGGGAACCTGGCCGAGGCGACCGGCGACCTGGTTTTGGCCCGTGAGCTTTTTAGCGAGGCTCTCGGACGTTTGAAGGACCGCCGCCGCGGGCTTGTCGGGCCACTTGCCGGCCTGGTGAGCATGGATCTGTGCGTCCTCGCCCTCACGCAGGGCGACCTCGAGGCTGCTCTCGGCCAACTCCCCACCGTTATGGCCAATTCGCGTTACCACCCGGGCTTCACCCTCTACACTCTGGCGCTTTGCGCGAGCGCTGCCGGGAACTGCGAGACAGCGAGCCTGCTCCACGGCGGGGCCGATGCCGTCAGGGAACGCTCGGGCCTTACCGGCTACACGTCGGAGGTTGGAGACCGGCACATCCAAGCCGACCGGGATTCGCTGCGAGCCAACAAAGCCATCGACTTCGACCGCCTCTACGCTTCGGGCAGGCGCCTGAGCGAGCAAAAAGCATTGCGCCTCGCTGGCGATTTCGTCTCGGCGCTCAGCCCTGTGGCGGAGGCTCTGCCGGTCCGGGACATCGCGGTGTGGCCGGTCGAGTGATTGACCTCGTACGGGAGGTACCTTTTGCTCCGTGGTGGGTGGTACGCAGGTCACAGATTGGCTGCTCAGTTCTGACGTTTCGGTCCGTTGGCAAGTGATGCGGGACTTGCTCGACGCTCCCTTGCCTGCGTGGCGGGCGGAAAGAGCGAAGGTGGCGAGCGAGGGTTGGGGGGCCAGGCTCCTGTCGTACGAGGACGACGACGGCCAATGGGCGGGTGGAGCGTTCTTGCCAAGCGGGTTCGGCTCCGGCGACTGGAAAGAACAGGGCCAGCCATGGACGGCCACGACATTTTCCCTCACCCAGTTGCGGGAGTTCGGGCTAGAGCCGGCGTCTCCTGCTGCACGGCGCGCCGTAGACCTTGTCGGTGCAAATTCGCGCTGGGACGAGGGCGGCCAGCCGTTCTGGGAAGGTGAGGCAGAGGAATGCATAAATGGCCGGGTCGTTGCGGACGGCGCCTATTTCGGTGAGGACGTGTCGGCGGTCGTGGCGAGGCTCGTGAGCCAGCGCCTCGGCGACGGAGGCTGGAACTGTGAGCGCGCCAACGGCTCAGTCCGTTCGTCCTTCGCCACCACGGTCAACGTGCTCGAAGGGCTGCTGGAGTACGAGCGCGCCACAGGGGGGACGCCCGGGTCGCGAGAAGCTCGCCGGTCGGGTGAGGAGTACCTCCTCGAGCGCCGCCTGGCGCGGCGGCTCCGTGATGGCCAGGTTGCCGATAAACAGTTCCTGGCGCTGACGTACCCGCCTCGGTGGCGTTATGACATCTTGCGCGCCCTTGATTATTTCCGTTCGGCGGCGGTCTTTGGTTGCGTGCCGCCCGACGAGAGGCTCGCCGAGGCCGTAGAGCACATCCGGTCGAAACGCCGATCTGACGGGACCTGGCACCTCGACTGGCGGCCGAAAGGGCGGGTGTGGTTCGAGATGGACAAGGGTCCGGGTAGGCCGAGTTACTGGGTGACGCTGAAAGCGGCGCGTGTACTCAAATGGTTCGAAGGCAGCTCGGCCGAGCCCTGAATTGTGGTGCTCGAGAGTGTCCCAGAGTGTCGTCCGAGGTGGACATACTGGGTTGGGTGGACGAACGGGAGGCAAGGGAGTGGCTCGGCGCGCTCCCTGGGCAACTTTGGGCACAGCGGCGGATCATGGAGCGTCTCCTCGAACTGTGCCTGGCGGAGCCCGGCGCCAAGGTGTTCTTAGTGGGGTGTTCGATCGGCCGGGGGGCGGCGGACGAACTGTCCGACGTCGACTGCTTCATCGGGTGCGAGCCCGATGCCGTTGGCGATGTGATCGCCGCCGTGCGAGCCTCCCTCCCGGAAATGGGGGAGTTGGTAGACGCCCTTGAGCACTCCTACCACGGGCTGACGCGGGTCGTGGCGCAGTTGTCGGGGTGTGCGCAGCTGGACCTGGTGGTGGGCCCTGCCCACCGTGGACGCGCTCCCGATGAGGTCGTTCTGTTCGACAAAGAGGGGCTGATGACTACCGAGCGTGTCGTCCCGGCCGACATCGTGACGGCCGAAACGGTACGGGAATGGGCCTTTCTCGGCTGGGAGGCGCTCGCAGACCTGACGAAGTACCTGACGCGCGGGTCGCTGTGGGAGGCGCTCGCACGGCTCGAGGAGGCCCGAGGCCGGATCTGGGCCCTGTGGGCGGCGGCTCGCGGGGCGCGCTACCCGGCTTTCGGGCTGTCGCAGGTACTCGACCGGGACCCTCATGCCCTTCCGAGCGGCATCGAGGCGACCGTCGCCGGGCTTAACCAAACCGAGCTCCGGGCAGCCGCCCTGGCGTGCGGCACCGTCCTCGAGCAAGTGAGCTCGGTCGCGGCGCAGGCTCGTGGTGGCGTGCTGCCGGATGCCCTCGCAAGGCACGTCATGGCCCTCCTGAGGTCGCTCGAGTAAACAGTTCGAGGTCCTTGGCCTCGCTCCTGGCCGGGGTCCCGGCCCTGGGTCGCGGCGGGCCGGGTTGCGATGCGCGCGTTGCACCCAGGGTTCCCGTCCGCGCGTTGCGGCCAAAGTTGCGAGTTGGGGTACCGGTTGCGCGCTGCCCGTTCGGAGGTGCGGGCGGGTGAGCCGCACGGTCTTACATGAGCCGGGGCGGGGGTGCCTTTTGGCTCATTGCCCGTGGATGGCGGGCTTGTTATGGCTTACTTCATGAGCGCAGCTAATAACTTCAATTTGACTCCGGGAACATTTGTAGGTGGCGCCGCGATCTTCTGGTTGCTGGTGGTGCTTGCCGCGAGCCTCTACCTATTGCCGTCCCTCATGGTGCTTTTCCGGCGCCATCATTTGGCAGCAGCCGTAGTATTCGTCAACCTTTTTCTTGGATGGACGGTCGTCTGGTGGTTCGTTGGTTTCTTTGTCGCCTGCACCACTCCCGAGCGCCTGCGCCGGGCCACCCCCGTTGCGAACGCCCCCGCCTACAGCTACCGCTGAGTACCTCAGCCAGCTCAGCCTGCTAAGTACCCAGCTAGCTCAGTCTGCGTCGGCACCGTCGATCTCGCGCCAAAACCGGCACGTGACGTGTTATCAATGTCGGCGATGAGCGACCCGAGGACGACAGTTTCGCAGGGGTCGCCGGGCAGGGAGCGTCGGCCCCTGTCTCCCGGTCGCCCGATGCGAGGGCTCTGGTGGTTGAGGTCCTTCGGGGGGCGCTCGCCCGGGTCGAAGGCTGCCGTCGTGGGCCTCGCTGTAGCTGCGATCGGCGTCACGATCGGGATTGGGAGCTGGGGGTTCGCTTCGTTGAATTTCAAGGGGGTGCCGTCGCGGCTCGGCCTACCCCTCGCCATTTACCGGGGCATCCGGCTCTACACGCTCGACCTCGGGCCGGCGGCCGGGGGAGCCGGCGCCCCCCGGCCCAATTGGCAACTGTGGCTGGCGTTCGCGCTGGCAGCCATCCTCGTCCTGCGGGGCGCGATGCTGCTGTGGCGAGAACGTGCCCGCCGTGTGGTGGCAAGGCGGCTCCTGCGAGGCCACGTCGTCATCTGCGGCGGTGGCGTCCATGGCTCGCGGCTGGCCCAGGAGCTCGCCGAACACCACGACGTGGTACTTGTCGACGTCGACCCGGCCTCGCTCGGGATGACTGCGCCCCGCGGCAGGCACGAGTGGCGGGTCGTGGGCGATTGCGTCCGTGAGGAGACCCTGGTGGCTGCGGGCGTGCCAAGGGCGAACTGGATCGTTGCCATCCCCGGGCACGATTTCGTCAGTTCGCAAGTCGTCAGTGCTGTGAGGTCGCTGGCGAAATCGGGGCGCGTTCGTGACCGTGCCCATGTCCTGGCCCAGGTCGAAGATCCGACGCTTGCCCGGTTCCTCGAGCAAGAGGAGGAGGTCCAAGAGGAGGTAGACGAAGGCGAACGGCAGTCGGCGGTGGCCCCCCGGGTGCGGGTGGGTGCGCCGATGGTGAGCCCGTTCAGTGCCAATGCCATCGCGGCCGAATCTTTGCTCGACGAGGCCGTGGTGGTGGGCCCGGGGCCGACGTCCGAGCTCACCGCGCTCTTCGATGCCGGGGACGGCGAGGCGACGAACCTGCTGCTCGCTGGCGACCACCCCGTGATAGACGCCGTAGTCCTGGCCTCCCTTCGGCGCTGGAGGGTACTCGCACTCGAGGAGGTCGAATCGGCCGCACCGCTACGACGGCCCCCGCTCCATGTGAGCGTCATCGGCCCGGGGGCGCTCGCCCGGATCGAGGGTTTCATGTCCCGGTGGTCACCCGAGCCTGGTCTGTTGTACCTCGAGGGCCGGGACGTCGATGGGAGCCTGGAGAGCCTCGAGCGCTCGACGGACTGGCTCCGCAAGGCCGACCGGGCCGACCACGCCATCGTCGCATGCAGCGAAGAGCTCGACGGCGTCCGTCTGACCTTGGAGCTGAGCAGGGCTCTTGGGGGGAGCGTGCGGATGACGAGGGTGACGATGAAATCGCAAAGCGCGCTCGACACGCACCTCGAGGAGCGGACGCTGCGGAGCGAGGAGCTCGCCACGACTTCTGTGAAGCCGATCGCCGAACTCGCTTGCCGGCCGGGCATCATGGGCCGCCTGGAGGGGCGCGAGCGGCTCAGGGAAGCGCTCGAAGTCGAGGGAGCTCGCGGAGCGGGCGCAGGTGCGGGCGCAGCTGGGGGCGCAGGTGCGGGCGCGGGCACAGACGCGGGTGTAGGCGGAGCAGGCGCGGTGGCCGGCCCGACGGGTGCCAGTTCGAGCGCGCTTAGTTCGCAGCTCTATGAGCGTGCGGAGGATCTGGGCCTGCGGTCCGACTCGGCTTGGCGCGTGCGGCCATGCGAGCGGGCGATGCTGACTGCCTTGGTCGAGCCCGTCCCTCTCAGCGCCCTCGTGCGTGCGGGTCTCAAAGTGGAGCTCGCACGGCCCGCCAACCTACGCCTTGCCGCCGAGCGGCTTTCTGCTGCCGGGTCACCCGACAGTTTCGCCGCTTGGTGCGAGTACGCCAGGCACGTGACTCTCTCTTCATCGCCGAGCGACAGGCAGTCGCTCTCGACGCAGTCACTCGACCCGGAGGCCAACTTGTTGTTGAGCCTGCGAAAGGCGGTACTCGACGGCTCGGTTGGTCTCGGCGCCGTCGTCGGCGAGGACGGGGCGGTGAGCCGGCGCGAGGACGTGGCTGCTAGTGGGCAGGTCGGCGGGGCCGTCGCCGTTAGCGAGGGTGAACTGCGCGGCGAGGGTGAACAGGGCCGCGGGGGCGGGCGGGATGTCGGGGGCGAACTGCGGGGTGGCCAGTGGGGCGGCGAGGGGGGTGGCGAGCGGGGTGGCGACTGGGCCCACGAGTGGCCGGGCGTGAAGGCGGCTCGGGTGGCGATCATCGCCGGTGCAGCCGGGAGCATGAAGGCAGACGCGGTGCCCGAAGTGACGAAGCTGCTCGAAGTCGCGCTGTCGCGCTACGACGGCATAGTGCTGTCGGGAGGTTCAGCCGTCGGGGTGCCGGGGATCGTGGGCATCGTGGCTCGCAAAAATGGCATCAGCGGGCAACTGGTCGGTTACACGCCGCCGGGGCGTTATGACGGGCAGCTCTACCCGGTGGTGCGCGAGACCCCCGGGGTATCGGAGTTCTCGATGCGCGAGCCGCTCGGGATGTGGGCCGACATAATCCGCTCGGGCACCCCGTTGGAAAACGTGCGCGTCCTCGTTTTCCCCGGAGGGGTTATTGCCAGGAACGAAATACTGCTCGCACGGGCCATGGGCGCCAGGGTTGCCTTCGTAGATCCGCTCGGCGAAACGGCGAGCGCCCTGGACGACCTCCTGCCGCTCGGGTCCGAGGCGGTGCTCGAGCTCCCGGCTGACCCCATGACGGTTAGGGCTTTTCTCCAGTGGTCGGCGCTGCCTCTGGAGATTCGTGAAGATGTGGCCCGCTACCTCCATAACTCCTACCGGCGGAAGTGGCGGGGGCGTAAACCCGCCGGTGACCCCGCACTGGCCCCATGGGACAGCCTGCTCCCTTCGCTGAAGGAGTCGAACCTCGCCCAGGCCGACGACATCCCCAACAAACTCGCCCTGTTGGGAAAAAAGATCAGCAAGGGGGGGCAACCTCTCCAGCTCAATTCGCAGGAGCAGCAGCTACTTGCGGAAGCCGAGCACGGCCGTTGGGACGTGGAGCGGCTCGCGGCGGGCTGGCAACTGGGAGAGAGGCAGGCCCGGCGTAGCTTGACGCCTTACCTGAAGCCTTGGGCCGAACTGGACGAGGAGACCAAGGCGTACGATCTCCAGGCCGTAGCAGCGATCAGCCCCGCTCTAGCGGAGGTGGGCTGGGGAGCCGTCTCGATCGACTGAGCTTGAGTCAGGCTCGCCCACCGGCGGAGGAGTTAGGCGGGGTACGAGTGAACTTCAGTCAGGTACACCCGCCGGCGGATGAGTTAGAGCGGCTACGACCGGGGTCCGTACGCTTACCGCTGCCGGTGGGGCAGGGACGGCGACAACTTTGGGTCGCCGCACCGCCGGGCCCGGACCGCACAGATTTGGCGCGGACGAGCGACCGACGGCCCGGCACGTGGTGAAACTTTGGCGTCTTCAGGGATCTTTAGCGGGAAGCGAGGGTGGTCCGGTATGGCGAGGATGGCGGGCATCGTCGGGCGGGACAAAGGGACGTTTGCCTCGCCCTTGGACGAGGCCCCAGCCTTGATAGGTCTTCAGGCTGTGGTGGAAGGGGCAGAGCCTGTCGAGCAGGTCCAGCAAAGTGAACCTGCACTCGGCGTAATCGACTCGGTGATCGGTCTGGAGGAAGTCGGCCCGCGTGCCGCAACCCTCGGCTGCGCAGCAAGGGAACAGCCAATCAAGCGCCGTCTTTTGATGGGCCTTGGGCCTGTGCCCGAGGTGGGCGACACTCACGACGTCTTTACCCTTGGTCACGACGGCCTTTATGAGCGGGTCTCCGCTCTCCATCATGTCGAACACTGCCTGGACGCTGGTTGGCCCGAAACCGGGGACATCGCAGACCTCGTCACTCTCGGGGTAACCGCGCAAGAGCGCCGCGTGGTCGACCCGGACGATGACCTCAGGGCGCGGGCTGGCGCCCCCGCCGGAGGTTGCCAAGCTGACCAAGCCGTCGAAGGCGTAGGCCTCGGGGCTCTCGCGGCGCCCGTCCCTCCGGGCAATTTGAAATGCTTTGTCGGCCTGAGCGGTGACCCCGGCCATGATGAGCGCGCCTTGCTCCGGAGTGCCCTGCGCCCGCAGGTACCACGTCCCCGATGGGTCGACGTACTGACGAAGGCTCCGGGATGCGTGGATGGCTTGGCGCCGCTGCTCCAGGTCCTGCACGGCAGCCCTTGCCCGCGCAGAATGCGCGGCTAATTCCACCAAGGAAGAAACCTTTGCCGCGTCGAGCAGTTTTTGAGCCGACCCGGGGTTGACAGCGACGGCTTCGGCGACAAGCGAAGCTTGTTGGCGGGACAGCTCGCCGGCGCGGGCAGCAGCGTCGAGCTCGGGCTGCGCGGGCAATGCCTTGGCGGTCTCGAGCGCTTTCATTGCCTGGCCGAGCGATGTACCCGATGCGTGGGCCAGTTGACGGGCGGCTTGGCGAAAGGCGGTGGAGGGACGACCGATTGTTGACATCCGTGCGGCAACGATGGAGGTCAGAGTCGCCATCATCTTCTCGATCGCGCCGGCATCCTCCAAGATCTGCGCCAGCTGAGCAGGGGGGACCAAAGCCGCGTCGAAGCCAGACATGAAGTTTTGGCTGGCTTGCTTCAGTTCAGCGAGAGTACGGCACATCGTCCACCTCCTCAATTAGGACCGACGCAGCACGGGTAGGAGGCCGGCCAAGTTAGCCGGCGAAAAGACCGGGACGGTGCACGGCAAGCTACCTTTTCCCAGGTCCGAACTTGCTTTTATCGTAGCAGGGGCCTGTGACGGTTACTCCACAAGGCGCCTCGTCGCGCGGTCACGTAGCCGGTGCGGCGGCCCGGCCCCTGAACCGGAAAAGGTATTGCCCTGCTTGAAAAGGCAGCACTTTGCCCGTGAGGCGATGAGAGCCGACCGCCATGAAAGTGCCCGCCGGGCTCTCAAATGTCTCTTCTGTGAAGCCGGCGGAGCGGAACCAGTCGCGCACACGGGGGGTCAGGTCGGGAGGACGGCGGTGACGGGTCCATATGACCAAAGCGCCCGGAGCACACAAGCTGGGTAAAGCCGCTACCGTGACGTGGATATCGGCGTCCGAGATGTTGCCGAATACGCCGCATGCGAGCACGATGCCCGCCGGCACAGCGCCGGCGTAAGCGTCGGTGCAACCGGCGTCGGCCTCCAAGACCTCGACCCCGGCAAAGGGAGAAGAAGCCTCGCGGGCCAAGCCGGCGTTACGGGGGTCAGTCTCGACCAGCCTGGCGTCGACATCGCCGGCGCGAGGGTGATCGGCGAGCACGCCCAGGATGTCACGGCCCTGGCCGGCGCACATACTGATGATCCGCACCCGGCCGGGCGGGCACCTGTCCAGGGCGTCGCCCAGGCGGTCCTGGACGATCCCGAGCCGCCTTGACAGAGCGGGCCCAGGGTCTTCATAGGGCTCGTGCCTGGCGAACCAATCCCGGCCCGGTATGTTCATCGTCTGCGTGATAGGGCGTTTTGCCTGGGTACCAACCTGGGCCAGTTCCTTTGTGGGAGGTGGACACGTACACCTAAACGACCACTACGTGCGCCTTCACTCGAGCCCAGAAGGTGCTGGGTTGGGCCGGCTGGAGTACGATTGCCCGGTGACCGACATGGTCAGCGACCGCCTCGTCCGCCTGCCCGTCTACCCCGGGCTTTCCGACGGTGAACAAATGCAGGTGATCGATGCGGTCCTTAGTCACCGCCCCGCCTAAGGATGGTCTTCAGCACCTACCGTAAGCGGCCGGGAGAAACGCAGCTGGCGATCGGGGCATCTACTTCGGAATCGTCAAGGTTCGGGCTGCCAGTCGGCCGCCTCGAAATCCCAGTGGGCCACAACGTTGGCCCGGGCCAGGTCATGCAGCTCGTTGAGGCGAGCGATTTCGACCTGGTGATCTTGCGCTACCCGGCCAGCGAGGTCGACTGGTTTGCAATGTTGCGTTCGCCGAACTGGTCGGCATTGCACGCTGACACGCTCCTGTACTTCGAAAAGGAGCTGGGCGCAGGCGAGACAGCAAGGTCGCTCCTGACCCTTCGCCGGGTCAGAGGCGATGGGGAGCAGGCGGAGCTTCGTCGCCTGGCCGCAGCATCGTTCCACGATTACCGGAGCCACTATTTTGCCAACCCGATGATCGATAGGGCAGCGATAGAAGAGGGGTACGTCGATTGGGCGCTCAGGTATTCGACAGACGGCTCGGGCGCCCAGGCGACGTTCTTGGCCGAGATGGCCGGTCCGGGCGAGGTCGTCGGCTTTGCCTCTTTATGTTTTGAGCCTTGTGCCGAGTTCGCCCTTGTTGCCGTCGCCCCGGAGTACTCGGGAAGGGGGTTTTACGGGGAGATCCTCGAAGCAGGGGAGAGGTATTTCTTCGCCGAGAAGAAAGGCACCTGTTACATCTCCACTCAGGTCCACAACCTGGCCGTAGTGCGCACGGTCACCAAGCGTGGGTACCGCCCGGCCCTGTCACTGCAAACGGTCCATCTCGTCAAGGGTGGGGGCACCGCGCGTCTGCGGTAGCATCCCGGTGGTCGTTTCGCGCACGAGGTACTGCGGCCTGTGCATCGAGCGGAAGTGCATCCTGCCGAGGTACTCACCGAGGATGCCGAGAGCAAGCATTTGCGCACCCGAAAACACGGCCACCATAGACGCAATAAAGGTGAACCCCGGTACTGCGACCCCGTAGAGGGCGTAATGCAACAAGACGTAGGCGAGCACCGCCCCGCCCAGCAAGGAGAAACTGAGCCCCATCCAGGTGACTAGCCGGAGCGGCAAGGTGCTGTAGCCGGTCACCATATTGAGCGCGTGGCGCACGAGCAGGCGGGCACTGTAATTGGACCGGCCGTAACGCCGTGGTTCCATCCGTACCGGGATCGCGCGGACACGTGTCGTCGACCAAGAAAGCAGTACGTCGAGCGTCAAGCCCGGGTCGCTGTTCATGGCGAAACTGTCGCGCAGCGGGAGGCGGAAGGCGCGGAAAGCACTTACGTGCTTGGCAGCGTCGTAGCGCAAGGTAGTGGCGAGGGCCAGCTTCACGGTGCGCGACGCGAGGCTCCGCAACGGGCCGTGTTCTTCCTCTTCGGCGTACCCATAGACGAGGTCGACAGAGGGGCCCAAAGCGTCGACCAAGCGAAGGACCTGGTCGGCAGGGTGTTGCAGGTCATCGTCCATAGTCACGACGACCTCGTAGCACGCATCGCATATACCTGCCATGAGGGCGTTGTGCTGCCCGAAGTTGCGCATCAGCCTTATCCCGCGGGCCCATGGGTACTGAGACGCAAGTGACTCGATGACGGGCCAGCTACCGTCGGGGCTCCCGTCGTCGACGAGGATGACTTCGATGGTCACGCCTTGGGACCGGAGAGAGGCGTCAAGGCCCGAGAGCAGTTCCGCAAGTGAACGTTCGCCGTTGTAAACCGGCACCACGATCGAAATACGGGGCGTTGCCGTACTGGCGGAGGAGGGACCGTCGGGGGGGCCAGACCCGGCAACGGGGACGGTCACTGAGGGTGTTTCGGCGTTTTCGGGAGAAATGATTAGCCGAGGGGCTCGGCGCCTGCTCAGGCGGCCACCCTGCGCCTGCTGAGTCGCCTGGGGCGATGGCACTCCCCGATTAACGTGGAACTTTGTGGTGCTCGACATCAGTGAGAGGAGCCTAGACCTGTTCCTGGCGGGCACCCTGGAGCGCCCCGGGTTCCCGGGTGACCCGAGCGTCCTGGACGACTGCGCCAACGAGGCGCGACTGGGCCTCGACGTGCTCCGGTCACTGGCACCGAGCGCTCAAAGCCGGATCCTCGAGGTCGGCTCGGGCCCCGGCGTGCTGCTGGCGTTCCTTGCACAGCAGGGCGCCGACGTCACCGGGGTCGAACCGCCCAACGAGGCTTTCGACGACCGGTTCGGGACGATCCGCTCGGCGCTCGAGGCAGAGCGGCCGCTACCACTGCTCCGGGTGCGCGCCGACCAACTCGACACTGCTGTGCACGGGCGATTTGACCTGGTCTTCTCCGTCAATGTCGTTGAGCACCTCCAGCCCCTTGACCCGAACATGGACGCCATTGCGGGCGTCCTTTCTCCGGGCGGACGGATGGTCCACATCTGCCCGAACTACCGGTTCCCCTACGAGCCGCACCTGCGGGTCCCGCTCATACCCGGCGCCCCGGCCCTGACTGGACGCCTTTGGCGGCGGCTGGGAGAGGACCCGATATGGCGCACGATCAACTGGGTGACGGCTAAGGATATCGAGGCCTTCGCTAAGCGCCACACCATGACGCTCGAGTTTCGTCCGGGGCAATTCGCGGCTGCCTTAGCCCGCCTGGAGAGCGACCCAGCTTTCGCCCGCAGGCAGCGCCGGGTCGCCGGGCTGGCGACGATGCCAGGGGTGCCGGCCATCTTGCGCCTCCTGCCCCCGACGTGGGCGACGCCTATGACCTTCGAGCTGGCCAAGCCCACCTCGACGTTGCGGTAGGCGGCGGTTGAGGTCAGAGGCCGAGCGAAGCCGCCGGGATCGCCTTTTTGGGCGCCGTCACCCTGAGCGGGTCTCCCCACTTGCCGAATGTCGTTTGCAGCCCGCTGTCATGGCCAAAATCCACCGATGCCCTCGCAGGCAAGGGATGGGCACCGAGCGTCACCCAGATGGTCGCGCTCCCCGAGCCGCCCCCGGCACCCGCCGGTAGCCGTCCCTCGATGACCTGCTCGGTCGCATTCCCCTGCTTGATCTTGGCGCCCATGGTTAGCGGCGGCAGAGGGAGGGTCCCGTCAAGAGCGCCGGTTATCGTCAAGCCTCCGACGAACTGCTGGAACATTCGGTCAGTCGAGGGCACCGAAATCCACCGATTTGAGATTTTCGCGGCTTCCGCTTTTGCCACACCTAGTTGCCGGAGGAACCGCTCGGAGCTTTTCAGGTACGCGGTGTTGCCAACGAGCATGGCGATCGTCGCGACGGACTTGTCAATGGTCAGCACCTGGTAGCCCGAACCGGGCCCAACCTGTTCGTTGTAGAGGCCCCTTGTACCGGAACTGTGAGCCTCAACCTGCAATGTGACCCAGTGGGCGGCCAGAGCGTCCTTGTCGGCCGCCGCCAGCAACCGTGTAGCGGAAGGCGGAGCAGACGTCGCATTGCTGCGGCCGGACAGGTACGCCCTCTCTGCCGTTTTTGGCTGAGCCTGGCACACCACGGGTACGAGTGCGACAACGAATGCTCCCAGCAGCGCAGCGCACGCGAACCTTGAGGAAAATCTCGCTCGCACGCGGCTGCGGCGACGGCCGCCGCCGTCCATGACCAATCGCCTAGTCATGATGGCTTGCTGCCCCCCGGGCAACCCTCGGACCGTTGTCAATCCCCCCGACGCTGAACTGGGGGATAGCCAAGGTTTCATGGGCACGATGGGGCTGTCCACGAATTGCACGCCAGTATTCTTCCCGGCAATCTTCGTCTATTTCGACGGGGAGGCGCTCTCCGTAGAGCCTGTCGCCGCCGTCACGCTTTGGGCCAGAGATCCAAAATTTGTCATCGGTCCCGACGTCGAAGTAGTTCGCTTTGAAACCACGGCCTCGAAGGCTCTGGAAGGATCTACCCCCGTAATACAGTGTCCGGCCGGTCTTGGAGAAGCGGACGCGGCCGATGCGAGCAGGACCGCTCAGGCCCATGCTCTTGTCTTCGATGTACATGACCCGCGTCCTCATGGGTACAGCTTGCCGCTCCAGACCTTCGCGACCGTGAAATTTTAGGGGCCTGGCTGCCGGGTGGCCGGCGTTCCCCGGGGCTCGGCCGGCGAGCGAGGCGAGGTCTAGCTGGTGAGCTGGGCGAACGCCGTGGGCGATGGGAACTGGCCACCGAGGCCCGAACCAAGCTGCTGGAAGTACTTCTGCAAATTGGCTTCGATGGTCGGAAGGTTTGAAATAAAGGTCTGGATGTCCGACGGCTGGAACAGGGCGAGCGCGGCCGAGATCCCTTGGAGAGCGGTGCGCACGGGGCTGACGAACCAGCTGCCGTTTTCTTCGACGGTCACAAAACCGTCGTCCGGCGTAGAAGTCGAAAGACGTTGGACGATCGACTGCACGGCCGGTGGGAGGAGTTGGAGGACCTTGTTGTCCGCCTGCGACACCTGGCTGCGGCATTCGTGGGTCGTTTGTCCGAGGTAGGTCGCCGTAATGCACCCGTTGGCATAGCTGACCTGGACGCCGTGGGCGTCGACATTGACGGTCATGCCCTTGCCGACCTGCACGAGAGTGCCGTCGTCGAGCGTCTGGGTGGTGAAGGTCAAGTTGCCGAAAGTGATGGTCACGCCGCTTTTTGCCGAGTCGAGGGCCGACTGCGCCTTGGGCAGCCAGTCGGGTGCATAGGCGTCAAGGGCCGCCATTTCGTCGGGTGGCAGGTCGGCGAGAAGGCCGCCGAGGTCGAGGTTGGAGACGTCGTCGAAGAGGTCCTGGACGGCACCTTGGGGCGTCGACGCGCCCGCCGCTTGGACCGTCCCGCCTCCGCTAGGGGGCGCGCCGCTTTGCCCGTCCTGCTGGAGGTCGTTTATCGCGATCGTGTACCCGAGGCTTACATACCAGCTACCGCCAACTTCTTCGGTGCCGAGCACGAGGGGGCTGGTTGACGGCGAGGTGCCTGTTAGGGGTTGGCCTCCGAGGGCGGTTCCGAAGAGATCCTTGAAGTAAGTGCCTAATGGCACCTGGTTCGGGTCCACCGAGCCGGTTACGCTCCCGCCGGTCAGCGTGACTGCTGCAACCCCCGACGTAAGTTGGTCAGTGGCCGTCGTAAAACCTTTGTACTGGGCGGAAAGTCCGGTCAGGTCCGCCAGGTCGGCGCTCGACGAGAGGATCCCGAGGCGTTTCAACAGGCCGAAAATGTCTTGCAGGCCGGGTTCTAAGGCGTCGCGTTCCCCCGGTGCCAACGCATCGAGCATGCCGATCACGTCGCTGTTCCCGAGCGCTGTGAACAAGTCACTGACGGCGCCTGCCGGCGTGCTCGCCCCGGCGGAGCCGCTGCTGGACAACGCGAGCGAAGTACCCGTCCCCGCGCCCACGAGCGTCACGGCGGCGGCAACTGTGAGGAAAAGGCGTCCCCGGCGGCGGTGGGGTAGGGGCAGGACCGTGACCTCGGGCGCGGGCGCGGGCGCGGGCGTTTCGGGCCCGGGCCCCTCCACAGGCTCGGCGCCAAGAGCGGGAGGTAGTCCTTGCGGGCCGGGCGCGCCGAACGGAGGTGGTGGCGGGAACTGTTGCCACGAGTCCCAACTGGTTTCATCCGGCACGAAAAGCACTCCCTTTTGCGACGTAGCGAAGAATTGTCGCCACCGCCATCGCCCCCAAGACCGCGCCCACCCACGGACCGAACGGGGCGCCGGTTCGGGACCTGAACAACGACCAGGCCGAATAGGCGAGCGTGACCAGGCCGGCCAGTGCACCGAAAAGTACTGACGCTTTCCACGCCTGCATCACAGCGGCGGCTCCGGAAAGGCCTGCGAGCACCGGTACAGCCAGGAGCGACCAGTCGAGCACATGAGCCCATGGGCCTTGCAGGAGGCCGGCCGCCTGCGCCGCCCGGACGAAGGTGTAGCCGGAGCGGGTTGCCCCTCCGGTCCTCGCGAACGGGAGGAACAATGCAGCCAGGCACCCCGTGGCCAGAAGGGCCGAGCCGGCCGAGCCGGCCCAGGTCCTTCCCCGTGCCGGGCCAGCATTGTCGCCGGCGAATGACGCGCTGATGTGTGCCATGTGGCTCTGATCTCGGAGGGTACCACCGGGGCTTTGAGGAGCTTCTCAGTTTTCCCAAAAGCTGCGCCGTGAGCACTCTGGGTGAGTGCTTGAGCGAGCAGATGAGTGATGGCTGGTTCCCTGGCCGGCGGGACCGGGAGCCGGCTCGGGCACAGTGACGAAATCGGGCGGTGGGCCTACGCCCGATAGTGCTGGCGAGTGCTGGCGTGCTCGCGGCGCTCATGGCTCCCGGAGCGCGGCGGGGGGCTAGCCAACCAATGGTGTACCGCTGGGCAATAGCTCCCAGAGAGCTACGTGCTGCGCGGCAGGGGAGTACGGGTGGGGTCGGGGTTGTCCCCGATTGCCGGCCCGTTCGGGAGTGGCTGACAATGAGTAGGGCCCCGGCGACAAGGGCTCCTGTCCGAAAGCGAGCAAATGATGCCAAATCCATCCCCCTCGTCCATCCCCCCGACCTTCCCCACCGGCACGGACGGCTCCAGCGCCGGTCAGCGTCGCCCGGCGAGCAGGCGCGCAACGGCGCAGCTTCGAGTGGTCGGCTCGATCATTTCGCTGGTGGCGCTCGCCGCGGTCCCGCTCGGGGCGGCGGGCGTGGCATTCGCGGGAGCCGGCGGGCCAAAAGGGTCAAGTGGGCCAGACGGGGTGGCGTCGGGCCCCCACGGTGAGGTGCACCTGGTGATTTGGAGCGTTGACAGTGACGGGCCGGACTTCCAAGCCATCCTGAGCGGGGCCATCGGAGACTACGGCCCGGCGGTAACCGTCCTCCCAGATGGCAAGGTCGACCCGGAGCACACGAGCGAGATGGAGCTCGAACTGCGGCACGGTTCCTTCCGCCTATACATCGACGGCATTGCGAGCAAGTTCCGGGCGCAAACGGCCAACGAGCCCGTTTACCACGCGACCTGTTCGGACTATTTGAGTGTCGCGGGGACGATGCCGGTGGTAGAGGGGTCGGGCACCGGCGCTTATCGAGGGATACGGGGCGACTTTTCCGCCACACTTAGCGGCTACGAGGACGAAAGGACGTCACCGTGCGGCGGCGGGTTCCTGGCTCAGCTCCTCGTGCTGACCGGCTCGGGGACCGTGTCGTGAGCCGCAAGGGTTGCATGGGTGGGCCTATTGCAAGAGGTGTGCGATGAGGTGTCACAAAACAAGCCCGGGCGGTGCTTTAAGGGAGTGATGGCTACGGTACGACCGCTCGCGAGCCACCCGTCGAGGGCCACCATCAGCATCCAGGTAAGCTCGTTTGACCAGCTCTTCCTAGAGCAGTACTCCCGAGTTGTCCTGATCGCTTACCGGGTCCTGGGAGACCGCCAAGCGGCAGAAGACATCGCCCAGGAGGTGTTCCTTTCCTTTTACGGCAAGGTCGATGCCAGCGAGGATTGGGCCCCGAGCTGGCTCTGGGCGGCGTCTGCCCACAAGGCACTCAACATGGCACGAGGGGAAAAGAGGCGGCAGGGACGCGAATTGAGGGTGCTCCCCTCGACGGGAGCGACCGGTCCCGAGGAGGACGCGATCGCCTCTCAACAGCGGCGCGTGGTCCGCGCCGCCCTCGCCAGGATCCCCCAACGCCAAGCAGAAGTCCTGGTGCTCTGGGCGAGCGGCCTGAGCTACGCCGACATAGCCGTGGCCGTAGGTGTGCGGCCGAGCGGTGTCGGCACCCTTGTGTGCCGAGCCCAACACGCGCTTCGGAAGGAGTTGACAAATGGGAAGACACCCTTCTAACGGCACGCTCCGGCGCCTGTTGGACGAGCCCGTGGCGGTCCCCCTGGTCGACCAGCGCCACGCCGACGGCTGCACCCGTTGCCGGGCACGGATGGCTTCGACGTCCGACGAGGACGCAGTGGTCAGGTCCGCCCTCGAGGCCCTTGGGGAAGTGCCTGAAATCACCCCCGCCGACGAAGGGCTGCGGAGGCTCCACCAAGCGCTTGACGGCGCCGAGAGCCGCCCCGGTCTTCGTCACGCTGGGCCTGCGCGGCGGCGCCTCCTCCGGCCCACCGTCGTGATCGCAGGGGCGCTCGTGCTCACAGGGGCCGCCACGGCGGCTGCTGCTACCGGCCTGGTGCCTATCTTCCAGCCCGAGTCGGTCACACCGATCGTCGTGCAAGCGGGCGACCTTTCCGGGCTGGCCGACCTCTCGTCGTTCGGGACCTTCAGTGGCGACCGGGACTTGAAGGTCACGCCCGAAGGCTCGTCCGGTGCGCTCAGGGATGCTGCCGGCTTCGCGGTACCGTCGGTGCAACCCCCAGCGGGTGTGGAGGGGGCGCCGTCATATTGGCTCATCTCGCCTGATTACGCCCAAGTCGATATCTCGGTGGAAAGGATCGACCAGGCGGCGGCGAGCGCCGGGGTGACCCCGCCGGCAGCTCCTCCCGGTATAGACGGGTCCACTCTGCGGGTGAGCACTGGCTACGGCGTGCTCGAGATCTGGGGGAGCATCAACTTCCCGGGCACGAGCGGGAACGACGGTTCGAGCACCGGGCCGGTGTCGGGCAGCGAAGGATTTTTCGGCCACAGCATCTCGCGGGCGGCGGCCCCCGGCTCTGGTGCCCCCAGCGGCACCGCCGGCGGTGACAGCTCGCTCGCCGATGATGTACCCCAGCTCGCTGTGGCAGAGGTCCAGGGCCCGACGGTCTCGTCCTCAGGCGTCAGTTTGAGCACTCTCGAGGCGTACCTACTTTCACAGCCCGAGGTCTCACCTGCTCTTGCTGCCGAGATCCGCTCGATCGGCAACCCGACCTCGACTCTTCCACTACCCGTACCTGCGGGGGCGGCTACCACTACGACCGAGCTCAACGGTCACGAAGCCCTCGTCTACAACCTCGGCGACGCGGCTCACCTGGTCGTCTGGGCGGCGGCCGGGCAAACCTTCGCCGTGGTGGGGCAATTGAGTACCGCCGAGCTGGTCGAAGTGGCGGAGCAGGTTGGCTGAGCCCTCCCTGGCCCAGGCTGCACGAGCCCTGTCCTGCCTTCCCGGGGACGGTGCTGTCCCGCTGCAGGCAAGCGCGGGCTCTGCGGCGGGGAGCGGCGGGGTTCGTGCGCCCATATGGTGCTCCAGGCTCACCAAGTCCTACGCCGGGCGAATGGCCTTGCGGTCGGTGTCCCTCGTGGTGGCACCGGGCGAGGTCGTTGGTTTGCTCGGGCCAAACGGTGCAGGCAAGACGACTCTCGTCAAGATGCTTGTGGGCCTCGCCCGTGCCGACTCCGGAGAGGGCCTGGTGCTCGGGGCTCCGCTCGGTGACCCCGAGGCGCGCCGGGCGGTGGGCTACCTGCCTGAGCTCTTTCGCTTCCAGCCCTGGTTGACGGCGAACGAAGTCCTCGACCTACATGCAAGGCTTTGCGGTCTGGCCAAAGGCGACCGTGGTCCCGAGGCGAGGAGGGTGCTCGCCCTCGTAGACCTGGCCGATCGCGGCCAGGACCGTGTCGGGAACTTTTCCAAAGGGATGCAGCAACGTCTCGGCCTTGCCGTTGCCTTCCTCGGGCGCCCCGGGTTGCTTTTGCTCGACGAGCCGACGTCGGCTTTGGACCCCCGCGGCCGCGCAGACGTACGCCGCCTGATAGAGGAACACAAGTCCTCGGGCACCACGGTGCTCTTGAACTCCCATCTCTTGAGCGAGGTCGAGCGCTCCTGTGACCGGGTAGTCGTGCTTCATCGCGGTCGCGTTATCGCCGACGGCTCGCTCGAGTCGTGGCTCGGCGACGACGCCGTCAGTGTCCGTCTCGAGCAACAAGCAGCGCCTTTTGCCGCCGCCCTCACGGGCCTTGGCAGAGCCTTCGCGCACGGCCGTGAACTCGTTTTCCCTTCGATGGCGGTGAGCCTCGTGCCAGAGCTCGTGAGCAGGCTGGTGGCCGCAGGCGCCCGGGTCGTAGCCGTGGAACCGGGGAAGGGGAGCCTGGAGGACAAGCTCCTCGAGCTGCTGGCTCAACAAGACGAGGATC
>DATJMJ010000185.1:0-17669 GCA_035508795.1 Acidimicrobiales bacterium | reverse complement strand
CTCGGCCCAGTGGGTGTTCGACCGGACAGTGTCCAGCGGGGCCGAACGGGGCCAGTACCTTGCAGTGTCCATCTCGGCGGCCGACGACTACGTCGGCACCCGACCGGGAGACCTGGCCGCCGAGGTCGTCTCCGCCCTGAGGGCCATATTCCCCGATGCCGAGCGGGCGAATGTCCTCAGCACGTTCGTCACCCGCGAACACCACGCGACGTTCGCCGCCACACCCGGGTCGGCGGCCGAACGCGCTCCGGCAGAGACACGTTGCCCGGGGCTTGTGGTCGCAGGGGCGTGGACCGCCACGGGCTGGCCCCCGACCATGGAAGGCGCTGTCCGCAGCGGTGCAGCGGCGGCGGGGAGCGTGCTGGCATCCGTTGGGGTGCGCCGGGACGTCGAGGCGCCGCCCGGGACGCCCGGCAGGCCACGGGCCCACAGACCAGGTACATACAGCTCAAGGACATACAAGTCAAAGACATACAAGGAGGTCCCGTGACACCCATTTCGGCCGTGGGCGACGTCCTGGAACGCGCTCGCGATGTCACCCAGCCTCTCATGCGCGAAGCGGTCGGGCGGCTGGCGCCGAGCATCCGCGACGTGGTGAGCTACCACCTCGGCTGGACCGATGCGGACGGTGGGCCGGTGGAAGGCAAGGGAGGCAAGGGCATCCGGCCGGCGTTGGCGCTGCTGTCGGCCGAAGCTGCCTGGGCCGAGGCGGACGTTGGGGCTCCCGGAGGCGTTGCGATCGAGCTCGTCCACAATTTCTCGTTGTTGCACGACGACCTGATGGACGGGGACCGTGAGAGGCGCCACCGCTCAACCGTGTGGGCGCTTTGGGGGCCGGGTGTCGCCATCCTTGCCGGTGACGCCCTGTCCAACCTCGCGACGGACGTCCTTCTGAAAACCGATAACCCGGCCGGGCCCGCTGCCGCCGCCGCCCTCGGCGAGGCGACGGCGGAAATGATCGCAGGCCAGGCGGACGACCTTGCCTTCGAAAAGCGCCAGAGCGTGAGCATCGAAGAGTGCATGGCGATGTCCACTGCCAAAACCGGTGCCCTGCTCGGATGCGCGGCGTCCATCGGGGCGATCCTCGCCGGCGCCTCACCGACGACGGTGCGTGCCCTGCGAGACTTTGGCCGCCACCTGGGCGTCGCATTCCAGGCTGTCGACGACCTGCTCGGTATATGGGGCGACCCGGCCACAACTGGGAAGCCGGCGGGCAACGACATCCGCCAGCGCAAGAAGTCGATGCCGATCGTGGCCGCTCTCACCGCCGGCGACGACGAGGCCCAGGAGCTCCAATCGGTCCTCTACTCCTCCGATGGCGCCCTCGGCCCCGACGAGGTCGCCCGGGCGACGTGGCTGGTCGAAGCCTGCGGGGGGCGCGAATGGACGGCGGCGCGCGCCAAGGCCCACCTCGACGCGGCGCTCGGTTCGCTCGAGAGGGCGAGGCTTTCTGCCGTCCCTCGCCGTGCACTTGCCGACCTGGCCGTTTACGTCGTGGAGCGTGAATCGTGAGCCTTGTCGAGCAGGCAACCGAGGCGATCGCACGCGCCACCGACTACCTCAAGGCGGAACAGGCGACCGATGGATGGTGGAAAGGCGAGCTCGAGACGAACGTCACGATGGATGCCGAAGACGTCCTCCTCCGCCACTTCCTCGGGATCGCCGACGACGAGCCACTGGTGGGCGCCGCCGCCCGGCTGCGCTCGCAACAGCGTCCCGACGGGCCATGGCCGACCTTCTACGGCGGCCCTGGCGAGATTTCGGCAACCGTGGAGGCGTACGTCGCGCTCCGCCTCGCAGGTGACACGCCCGACGAACCGCACATGGCGCGCGCTGCGGCATGGGCACGGGCCCACGGAGGGGTCGAGTCGGCGAGGGTGTTCACTCACGTCTGGTTGGCAATGGTGGGGAGGTGGGACTGGGAGGAGCTGCCGGTGGTGCCGCCCGAGCTGATCTTCCTCCCCCCGGGATGGCCGCTGTCGATCTGGTCGTTCGCCTGCTGGGCGCGCCAGACAATCGTTGCGTTGTCGGTGATATCCGCCTACCGGCCGAGCCGGCCCCTTTCGTTCGGGCTCGACGAGCTGTACTCGGGCGAGCCACCCCGCCGCAGGCCGCTCGGGCCGGTCAGCCTTGCGCTGGTTTGGCTCGACAAGGCGCTCCATTACTACGAGCGGTCCCAGATCTGGCCGAAAAAGATGTCTCGTTCGGTGGCGTTGCGCGAAGCGGAGCGGTGGATCCTCGCCAGGCAGGAGGCTGATGGCTCCTGGGGCGGCATCCAACCGCCAATGGTGTACTCCACCATCGCCCTCGTGCTCAGGGGCTATTCCCTCGATCACCCGGCGGTGGCAGCCGCCCTCCGGGGCCTCGAAGCCTTCACGGTCAACGACGACCAGGGCCGGCGCATCGAAGCGTGCCAATCCCCGGTCTGGGACACGGCACTGGCGATCACGGCGCTGCTCGATGCGGGCACGACCCCCGACGACCCCTCCGTGAAAGGGGCGTGCGATTGGCTGCTCGACGAGGAGGTAACGGTCATGGGCGACTGGGCCGTGAGGCGGCCCGGCCTGCAGCCTGGCGGGTGGGCTTTCGAGTTCGCCAACGTCCATTACCCCGATATCGACGACACAGCCGAGGTCGTGATCGCGCTCAGGAGGTCGTTCTCAGGCACGGGCAGCGACGGAGCGTGCAAACGGGCCGTCGATTGGGTCGTCGGCATGCAGTCGCGAGACGGGGGCTGGGGCGCCTTCGACGCCGACAACGACTCGACCCTCCCCACAAAGCTCCCCTTCTTCGACTTCGGGGCAGTCACCGACCCGCCCACGGCGGACGTTACGGCACACGTGGTCGAGATGCTGGCCGGAGAACCCGAATTGACTGCGGCCGCCAAGGAAGCCCTTTCGCGTGGGGTGGATTGGCTTTCTGCCCACCAGGAGCCGGACGGCTCGTACTGGGGCCGGTGGGGCGTCAACTACGTCTATGGGACCGGAGCTGTTGTCCCTGCGCTCATCGCGGCCGGCATCCCTCCCGAGGACGGCCGGGTCGCCAATGCCGTCCGTTGGCTCGAGGAACACCAGAACTCCGACGGAGGCTGGGGGGAGGACCTTCGCTCCTACGTCGAACCGGGGTGGCGAGGGCGCGGAGCTTCGACCGCATCGCAAACCGCCTGGGCGCTCCTGGCGTTGGTATCGGCCGGCGCGACCCGGTCCCCGGCGGCGACCCGGGGTGCGGAGTGGCTCATCTCGCACCAGCGCCCTGACGGCACATGGGACGAACCGTGGTTCACCGGGACCGGGTTCCCCTGGGACTTCTCCCTCAATTACCACCTCTACCGCCATGTCTTCCCCCTGACAGCGCTCGGGCGCTTCGTTTGCGGCACCGGGCCGCAGCCTCGGGACGGGACGGCCTAGTTGGCCCCGCGGCTGCTCGCTCTGGCGCCTTTGCGCACCGAGGCGATAGCGCTCGGGTTGGGCCAGGCGTGCGACGCCGCGGATATCGAGGTGCACCGCACCGGCATGGGCCTTGCCAGCGCAGCGCGGCGCGCAACAGCGCTGGCGGCTCTTGCAGCCGGCGGCGGGGCACGGGCTTATGCGGCGGTAGCGGTGGCGGGCTTGGGCGGCGCATTGGCTGAGGACCTCACCCCGGGCGACCTCGTCGTGGCCGACCGGCTCATCACCGCGGCGGGGCACGAAGTCGCCAGGCTGGCGTCCGCCCCCCTGCTGGCGGCCGAGCTCAGCCGTCTCGGCCTAACCGCCCGCACCGGGACGATCGTTAGCACCGACCACATCGTGACCGGGGCCGAGCGTGCCACCCTCCGGGCGCTCGGAGCGGTCGCAGTCGACATGGAGTCGACCGCTATTGCAGGCGCCGGCTGGGAGCTCCCCATAGCCGTCGTGCGATCGATCTCGGACAGCGAAAACGAAGAGCTTTTTTCGCCCGCCGGGGTGAGGGGCGCTCTGAGAGGGCTTAGGAGCCTGCGAGCTTCCAGGCACGCGCTGGCGAGATGGGCAGCGGCCGTCAAGCCCCGGGAGGTCCTCCTTGCGGAACCGCGCTCTTTTTGTGCCGGCGTCGACAGGGCGGTCCAGGTAGTCGAGCGGGCGCTGGAACGCTACGGGCCACCGGTCTACGTGAGGCGCCAGATCGTGCACAATGCGCACGTGGTGTCGAGGCTCGAGGCAGCGGGAGCCGTCTTCGTGCAGGAGCTCCGCGAGGTGCCCGATGGGGCCACCGTGGTCTTCTCCGCCCACGGGGTGGCGCCCAGCGTCCAGGAGGAAGCGGCCAACCGCTCGATGTTCTCGATAGACGCGACGTGCCCGCTCGTGTCCAAAGTGCACAACGAGGCCCGCCGTTTTGCCGCCTCCGGCCGCCAGGTCGTACTTGTGGGCCACGCCGGCCACGACGAGGTGGAGGGCACGCTGGGCACGGTCCCCGGGACGGTGCTCGTGACCACTGCCGGCGACGTCGGGGCTCTCGGCATCGACCCCACCCGGCCCACCGCGGTCGTAACGCAGACGACGCTCGCCACCGACGAGGTCGGCGCGGTGGTGGAGGCCCTCGCCGCCAGGTTCGCCGACCTGGCCACGCCGGCGGCTTCGGACATCTGCTACGCCAGCCAGAACCGCCAGGAAGCTGTCCGCGCGATGGCGCCGGACTGCGACCTGGTGCTCGTAGTCGGGTCCGCCAATTCTTCCAACTCGAACCGCCTGGTCGAGGTGGCCCAGCGGAGCGGGCCAGCGGCCCACCTCATCGACAATAAAGACGGACTACGCCTAGCGTGGCTCGAAAATGCAGTACGTGTCGGCATCACCGCCGGCGCGAGCGCCCCCGACCAGCTCGTGCAAGAGGTCGTCGAATGCCTGGCCGGGATGGGCCCGGTCTCGGTGAGCGAGCGGTCGACGGGCAACGAACGAGTATCTTTCCCCCTGCCCCTGGAGGTCCGGTAATGGGCGTACCACTGCGCCAGAGCATCAAGGTAGGCACCTACGTCGCCAGGCAAAAGCTGGCAAAACGTGACAAGTACCCTTTGATCGTCGAGCTCGAGCCGCTGTTCTCGTGCAACCTCGAGTGCAACGGCTGCGGCAAAATCCAGTACCCGACGGAGATCCTCCGCAAACGGCTCAGCGTCGAGCAGGCAGTCTCAGCCATTGAGGAATCCGGTGCGCCCATGGTTTCGATCGCGGGCGGCGAGCCGCTTCTCCATCCCGAGATCGACAAGATCACCGAAGCGCTCCTCGCCCGGAAACGCTTCGTTTACCTGTGCACGAACGCGCTTTTGCTAGAACGGAAATTGGACCGCTTCAAGCCGCACCCCGCTTTCAGCTGGGTCATCCACATCGACGGGCTCCGCGAGCGCCACGATGCCTCCGTCAGCCGCGATGGCGTCTTCGACAAGGCGGTCTCGGCGATCAAGGCGGCAAAGGCGAAGGGGTTTCGCGTCGCGACGAACACGACGTTCTTCAATACGGACTCCCCTCGCACGGTACAAGAGGTGCTCGATTTCCTCAACGACGAGCTCGAAGTCGACACAATGATGATCTCACCGGGCTACGCGTACGAAAAGGCACCGAACCAGGTCAGTTTCCTCAGGGTCAACGAGTCGACGGAGCTTTTCAAACAGGCGTTCGCAGGTAAGCGCAAGCACTGGCGCCTCAACCACAGCCCGCTCTTCCTCGACTTCCTCGAGGGCAGGGTCGAGTTCGAGTGCACGCCATGGGGCATCCCGAGCTACTCGGTGGTCGGGTGGCAGAGGCCTTGCTACCTGCTTGCGGACGGTTACACCGAGACCTACAAGGAGCTCATCGAGACAACGGACTGGTCCAAGTACGGGCGCGGGCGTGACCCCCGCTGCCACAACTGCATGGCCCACTGCGGTTTCGAACCGAGCGCCGTGCTCGCGACGGCAGGCAGCGTCCGGGAATCGCTGCGCGCCCTCGTAAACGCGCGCTGACCGGCGCGGTCCCAGTTGCGCGCGCGCGACGCCCCCGCCAGGCCGCACGGCACCCCTGCCGGCGGCGCCACCCGGGGCGGCGGCGCCAGCAGGCTCGAGGGCCTGCGCGTGCTCGTGACAGGTGCTTCGAGCGGCATCGGAGAAATCACGAGCACGATGCTGGCGCTGCGAGGGTGCCGGGTTGCCGGCGCCGGCCGGTCTTTCGCCCGCTCGGCAGTGCCCTTTGTCCTCGAAACGTTCGTCGAAGGGGACCTCACTGAACCGGGTGCCCCCGAGGAGGTAGTGAGGTCGGCTGCAGCCGCTCTCGGCGGCCTCGATGTCGTCGTCTCCAACGCGGGGGCCGGCTGGTCGGGTGCCTTCGGGTCGATGGCGCAAAGCGAGCTCGACTGGGTGTTCGACCTCAACCTCCGGGCGCCCCTCCACCTCGCGCGGGCGGCAGCTGGCCACCTCGTCCGAAGCGGCGGGCAACTGGTCCTCGTCGGGTCGGTCGCAGGCAAGGTAGGCGTCGCCGAAGAGGTCGCCTACAGTGCCGCCAAGGCCGGCCTGTCCGGCTTCGCCGACGGGCTCAGGTCGGAATGGTCGCCCCTTGGCGTTGCGGTGACGCTGGTGTCACCCGGGGTCGTGGACACACCCTTTTTCAGCCGCCGCAACCGGCCCTACATGCGAACCTGGCCGAAGCCGGTGCCGGCCGCGGTGGTGGGACACGCAGTCGTCAGGGCGATTTCGAGCCGCACCGCAGAGGTCTACGTGCCGTATTGGACCGCACTTGTCGCAAGGTTCCACGGCGCAGCTCCCGGCCTGTACCGCCTCCTCGCTGAGCGAGGCAGCGGGTTGGGGGCCGTGGCAGCACCAGACCGGGAGAGGCGCCACGAACGTCCCGGAGAAACATGCGAGCGCCCGCACGAACACCCGGGAGAACCGTCAAATGGGTCGGCGGGGTGCAATGGAGGCTAGGAGGGTACGGAAGGCAATGACGGTGCACGAGTACCACTGCGAGACCACGTGGGAGGGTACGACAGCGGCGGGGTACCGGGCGTACGACAGGGCCCATACGGTCCGCGTACCTCCGGCGGCAGCCGTCCTCCAATTGACGAGTGACCCCGCTTTCCGCGGGGACCCGTCGCTGCTCAACCCCGAACAGCTCCTTACGGCGGCGGCATCTTCCTGCCAGCTGCTGAGCTTCCTGGCACTCGCAGCTCGTGCGGGCCTCGATGTCGTCTCCTACACGGACCACGCCACTGCGCTCATGCCGATGGCCACCGAGCGCGTGGAAAGCATCGTACTCACACCCGAGATAACCGTGCGCGGGCAGGCACACGAGGCCGCCATCCTCGCTCTGGTCCATCAGGCGCACGAGAGTTGCTTCATCGCCCGCTCGCTCACCACCGAGGTACGGATCGAGGCACGCATTACGCTGCTACCCACCGTCACTTAGGAACCCTTTCCGGCACCGGGGCGGCAAAGCCCACTTGTACCATCGGGAACATGGCCGACGCGGACGCCGACCTGAGGCTCGGGCCACGCGGCGGCGCACTGGCTCCGGTAGGGCAATCCCCAGGCGCGCTCGCCCACCAGGCCGACCCGGCCACCCGTGCCCGGGCGGTGCTCGGCAACGTCGCGAGGGCCCTCGAGCAGAGGCTCTACGCTTGGGCCCCTCACGCCCCGCTCGTCGCCCTGATGGCGCTTTACGCCATCCGCTTCGCAACCACAACCGTCGACAGCCTGCAGGCGTTCCAGCAGGACGCCTACGACCTCTCCCTGTACGACCAGGGGATCTGGTTGATGAGCCACTTCCAGGCGCCCTTCATGACGGTGATGGGCACCAACATGTTCGCCGCTCACACGGTATTTATTTTCGTCTTCCTGGTGCCGCTTTTTTGGCTCTACCCTCACACGGCCGCCCTCCTCGTCGTGCAGGCCGTCGCCGTCGCCTCGGGGGCCATCCCCGTCTACATGCTGGCAAGACGGCTGCTCGCGAGCACCACGCTGGCGACTCTCCTCGGCGCGGCTTACCTGCTGAACCCGGCTATCCAGCAGGGGAACCTCGAGCAGTTCCATGTGGAGGCGTTCGAGTCGCCTCTGCTCGCGTTCGCCATTTACGCCGCCGTCGCGTGGCGGCCACGCCTGCTCGTCGCCGTCGTGATCTTGTTGCTCATGTGCAAGCAGGACGACGCTCTTTACGCAGTGCCACTCGGCTTGTGGGTAATGGTGAAGCGTGACCATCGGGCCGGCGCGGCGATCGTGGGATCGGCTGTCCTCGTCGGCCTGGTCGAAAACCTCGTCATCGTGCCCGCGCTGCTGAACGGTGTGCCCACCACCTACGCCGGCTGGTGGCCTTTCGGGTCCTTCCCCGCAACGGTGAACGTCGTCCTGCACAAACCGGGGCAGTTCTGGAGCTTCGCGACAAGCGAGGGACGGCCCTTTTACCTCTGGCAGATGGGCTTCAGTACGGGCCTCGCTTTTCTTGCGGCGCCGGGGATCCTTGCGGTGGCGTTGCCCGAGCTCGCCGCCGACACCTTCTCGTCCAACCCTTACCTCCACCAGATCATCCGCCACTACTCGATGCCGGTCTCGGCGATCTTGCTGTGCGCGAGCGTGTGCGCCATCTCCCGGTCGGGCAACTTCTGGCGCCGGGCTGTCGCCACGGTGCTCGTAACCGGCTGCGCGCTGTGGGGCTGCGTGTTGTGGGGTGACGCCCCCTTCTCGCACAACCCCATCACGGCGCCCGACCCCTCGGTCCCCTCGGTCGTCGCGACAGCGAAGCTGCTGGACAAGATCCCGGCCAATGCGGTCGTGTCAGCTGCACAGAACTTCGTGCCCAACCTGGACCACCGCAGGCAGATCTACTTGTTCCCGACGCCTTTCTCGCAGTCTTATTACGGGGACCCGAAGTACGACGGCGAGGAACTGCCTTTTGCTTCCTCTGTCCAGTACCTGGTGCTCCCGGCGTGCATCTACTGCGACGGCAACCTCGGTTTCGACGACCAACAGATTTTCGACCGCATTTCACGCAGCTTCAAGGTGGACGCGACGGCCGCAGGCATCGTGCTTTACAAGCGGGACGGCAGGCCGCTGCCGCAACTCGTCCCCTGGACCGGCCCCCGGACGTAAAGGTTTCAGTCCTGTTTGTGCAGGCCGAGCGCTTCGAGCAGCTCCTGCTCGCGTTGGGGGGTGAAGCTGGAGAGCGCGTTCGCCGGCGGCGGCGGGCCTTCGAGCACGGCCCTCACAGTTTCGTCAAGCGGCCGTACGGAAAGGCCCGCTTCGAGCGCGCGGGTCACGACAACCTGGTTGGCGGCCTCCCATCCCGGCTCGCCGATCCAAAGTGGCACCCCCATCCAGGGATCCAACCCAGCCTCGACCAGCGCTGCGGAGGGCACCCAGACGAGATTCGGCCGGCTGCCACATACCCGGCAGCACGTAGCTAGCAACTCGGAGAAAGGCAGAGACGGCCCCGTTGCGTTGAAGGTGCCGCCCGTCCCGTACTCGGTCAACCGGAGCATGAACCGGGCGAGGTCCCTGACGTCGATGAACTGGAGGGGGTCGGCCGGCGCCCCTGGCGCGAGCACGCGCCCGCCATGGCCGATCCGGCGAGGCCAGTAGGAAAAGCGGTCTGTCTGGTCGTGCGGCCCGACGATCAGCCCCGGTCGCACGACTGTCGCCGCGTCGCCGAACGCCGTGCGGACAAGGTCCTCGCAGGCAGCTTTGCGAGGGCCATATAGCTCGACGAACGAACCTTCCTCGCTCGACAGCTCTAGCACTGGGGAACTCTCGTCGTTGGGCCGGCGCTGGTCGGCGTAAACCGAGACCGTCGAGACGAAGAGGTACCGCCTCACGGATCCGCCGAGCACCGCGAGCGATTGGCCAACGACCGAAGGATGGTAGGCGGCGACGTCCACGGCCGCATCCCAGCTCCGGCCGGCGAGACGTCCGAGGTCGCTTCTGTTCGTGCGGTCGCCCGCTACAAGCTCCGCCCTGCCAGCAAATAGGCCGGGGTTCGTGATGCCGCGGTTGAACATCGTGACCTCGTGCCCCCCGGCGAGGGCAGCATCGACGAAGGCCCGCCCGACGAACCTGGTACCGCCAAGGACAAGCAGCTGCACCGCTGGTGCCTAGCCGCGGAGCTCTTTTGTGGCGCCGGTTTCAGTTATTTCGCAGCACCGCCCGTTTTGCCGGCCCACTAAAAAAGTCGCCTACAAAGGCCGAAAACTGTTATTGGCATCCTGCCGAGCAAAGGGGCTGGTGTGCGGAGCACGCCAGCCCCACCTAAAGGGGGTCGCTGCGCCCACGAAGGCTCGGGGTACCTAGTAGATCCGGACGAGGCGAAGGGTGTCCGTGACCGGTTCGGGGTCGGTCAGGGATCCCGCCAGGACAACCACGACGTCGCCGGGCTTCACGTACCCACCCGAACGCACCGCGTGGACGCCAAAGCTAACCGCTTCATCAGTCGTTTTGGCCTCCGGGACGATCACGGTGTCGACGCCCCAGCTCGTGGTCAACTGGCGTGCCGTCTCGGCGTAGGGCGTCGCCGCCACGATGGGCGCAGCGGGCCGGAAGCGCGATATGGCGCGGGCAGTCGCGCCGCTGTTGGTGCATGCGATGATCACCGAAGCCTGCTCGTCGACCGAGGCGCGCCACGCTGCCGCGCCGATCGCCGCCGTAATACGGGCCCCCACCGGCCCTTGCGAACCGAAGTTTTGCGCCGGGAGGTTGCGCCCCCACTGGTAGCTGTCGAACTCGAGGTCGGCCCTGCGTGCGATCCGGGCCATGGTCGCAACCGCCCCAACCGGGTCGGCACCGATGGCGGACTCACCCGAAAGCATCACAGCGCTCGTGCCGTCGAAGACGGCGTTGGCGACGTCTGTCACCTCGGCCCTGGTCGGGACGGGCGAAGTGACCATCGACTCGAGCATCTGGGTCGCAGTAATCACAGGCCTGCCCCAGGCCACGGACGAACGGATGAGCCTCTTTTGGATGTGCGGCACGTCCTCGAGCGCCACTCTCACGCCGAGGTCGCCCCGGGCGACCATGAGGGTGTCGGCCACCTGGAGGATGTTGTCGATGTCACCGAGCGCCTCGGGGGTCTCCATCTTGGCGCAGACGAGGACATGCCTCCCGCAGAGCACCTTTACCGCCTCTAGGTCCGACGCGGTCCGTACGAACGACACTGCGACGCTCTCGATGCCCTCCTCCAGCAAAACTTCGAGGCGCTCGAGGTCCTCCGCTGTCGGGGTCTTGAGGGCCAGCCTCGAGGCGGGGGCAGTCACACCGGGGCGCCCCTGGACTTTCCCGCCGGCGACAACCGTCGTTCTTACCGAATAACCGTCCCGCGCCTCGGCGAGGAGCGAGACGCCGCCGTCACCGAGGGCGACGCGGTCGCCCACGTTGAGGGATTCGACAAGCTCTGGGAGCGACACCCCGATGGTGCTGGCATCGCTGCGCGGGGCGAGGCCGTGGGGGCTCAGCACGACCTTGCTGCCCGGTGCCAGGATCACCCCTCCCTCGGGGAAAGGTGTGGTGCGGATTTTAGGGCCGGGGAGGTCGACGAGGATCCCGACGTCGGGCGCCGCCTCGCGCACTCGTCGCAGGCGAGCCACGGCGTCGTCGATCGACCCGTGAGCTAGAGGGAGCCGGGCCACGTCCATGCCGGCGTCCTGCATCTCTGCGAGGATTGTTGGGCTGTCCGAAGCAGGCCCGATCGTGGCCACGACCCGGGTCCGTCTGTAACCTCCGTCGAGGTAGCGGCGGGTCGGCAACGACTTCGGCAGGGCTAACGGAGCGGTGCTGGTCCCGGGGACGCTCTCAGCCAGGTGGGCCAACGCGGTTTCATCTGGTTCGGGGCGGGTCACGTACCCAGCATTGCCGATATAGGCGAGCTTGGGAGGTGCAGGCCTCCCAGCCCCAGGTGGCTGCAGGCGTCGCGCCCGCTCAGCGGAGCGTTCGCTGCCCGTTCCGCGGCTAGTCGAGTTCGGTGGCGAGGAAGTATGCGAGCGCCCCCCGCCGGGGCGCGGCGAGGGTTGTGCCCGAGCCGAGCCAGGGACCGAGCCGTTCGATAGCTCCCAGCCAAACTCCCTCGATCAAAACTGGGGGGCCCGTCACGGGCGCGACCGCCGGCGCGACGCAGATCGCGGTGAGGACCGGTGTCGCCGCCCACACCGTGGCGGCGAGCCAGGTGCGCAAGGCGATAGTCCTGCCGAGCGCGTCCCTGACAACGGCAGAGCGCCGCTTGCGGAGCGTTCGGGAGGCCCTGGGGATACCGGCCCCTGCCGTGCCGGCGGCGGCCCCGGCGTTGGCTGCCGGCTCTGCAGGTGCCCATTCGGGGCTGACGACGACCAAGCCACGGGGAGCGACGACAAGATGGTCCAGGTGCAGGCGGCTCCCGGGGAGGGTCTTGTTGTGCAGCAAGACTGCGCCCGCAGGGCAAAGGTCGTCGAGCAGGCGGGTGAACGCCTGGGACCGGGCGTTGGGGCGCGCCGGCGCGCCGTACGAGCCGGGGTACGACCCGGGGTAGGGGCCGGCGTCGGGTACGCCCGCCAAGTCAGGTGCCACCTGGCTTCCGCAGGACAAGGAATTTGCAACGCTCATTGGCAAATCGCCGAGATCCGCGAAATCGGCCAGGTCCGCGAGGAGCGTGGTCAAGCGAGCTTTTACCAGTTCTTCCCGGGAACACTCGTCGATCGTGCGTGACCTCTTGTCAACTTGCTCGTCTGAGGCCCGCATTTCTGGGGCATCGGCAAGCTTTCGCCCATTCCTGAGCAATGCCGGATTTGTTCAGCAGTTTCGTCGCTATTAGCGCGAGGTACCGCCGTTTCTTCATTTTCCAACAATTAGCGAAGAAAATCGCCGGGGGCGCCTTCTCGCCACGGTGCGCCGTATGTTGGCCGCTGCGGGGCGGGGCCGCTCTTCCGGCTAAGGAGCGGGGCAACCCTGGGGCACCTCTTGGACGGCCTGACTCGCCCTGTTGGGCCTTCTATGACCTCGAGGGTGTCAAAAAGGTAGCTCGCGCCGTCAGCTGTTGGCGTAGGCGGCCGCGACCGCGGGGTGGACCACCTTGTGGTCAATGACGTTGACCCCTCGAGCGAAACCCGGGTCCTGCTCGCAGTACCGGTCGAGGCCGAGGTCGGCGAGCCTGTGAAGATAAGGCAGCGTTGCGTTTGTAAGTGCTCTGGTCGAAGTAACTGGGACTGCGCCTGGCATGTTTGCCACGCAATAGTGAAGGACGTCGTCCACGAGGTATGTCGGGGCTTCGTGGGTCGTAGGCTTGGACGTCTCAGTGCAACCGCCTTGGTCGATTGCCACGTCCACGATCACGGCCCTGCTCGGCATCGTCCGCAGCATCGCGCGGGTAACGAGTTTGGGAGCCGCCGCGCCAGGGACCAGCACGGCGCCGACGACGGCGTCGTTGGACGAAAGTTGTTCACGGATGCTGTGCGCGTCGGACATCAGGCAACGCACTGAACCCTCGAAACGGTCGTCCAGGTAGCGCAACCTGTCATCGGAACGCTCGAGTACTGTCACTTCGCACCCGAGGCCACGGGCCACCCTCGCCGCATAGACACCCACGACGCCACCACCGAGGACGAGCACGCGGGCAGGTGCGACGCCGGGAGCCCCGCCTGCCAGGATGCCCCGGCCTCCCAACGGGGAAGTCAGGTACTGGGCCACGACCTGCCCCGCTAGGCGCCCCGCGATCTCGCTCATCGGTGCAAGCAGGGGGAGGTTGCCCCGGCTGTCCTCGACGGTCTCGTAGGCGACGCCAGTCGCACCTGAGCGCACCAAGGCCCGGGTGAGCTCGGGCGCCGCCGCCAAATGGAGGTAGGTGAAAAGGACGAGGCCTTCTCGCAAGAAACCGAGCTCGGGGGGCACGGGTTCTTTGACCTTGACCAGCAGCTCGACATCGGCCCAGATTTTTTCGGCCTCTTCTACCAGGGTCGCCCCCGCCTCTGCGTACACATCGTCACCGAAACCCGAACCGGCTCCAGCACCGGTCTGCACAAGTACGCGGTGGCCTGCCGCGACCAGCTCGGCAGTGCCCGCCGGGGTCAGCGCCACCCTGAGCTCGGCGGCTTTGACCTCCTTCACGACGCCGATCAGCATCTCAGTTGGCCCCTTCAGAAATGACGATCAAGAGGTCACCTCCATCGACGGAAGCAAGCCTAGGTACCGCGAGGCGCTGGACCGTGCCACCGACGGAGGCTGTGATCGGGGCCTCCATTTTCATCGCTTCGATGGTGGCAACCGTCTGGCCGGCCTCGACCCGGTCGCCGGCATTGACCGTGAGGGAAACGGCTCCTGCGAACGGCGCCGACACGTGCGCGGGGTTGTCCGGGTCGGCGCGTTCGCCCCTTGGGCGGAGATCTTCGACGGAGCGGTCGCGGACGGTAACGACACGGGGCTGACCGTTGAGCCGGCAGAACACCGAGCGGTAGCCGCCTTCGTCGGCCTCGCCGATCGCGTCGAGAGTCAGGTAGAGAGATACGCCAGCTTCTAGCAGGACCTCGACTTCCTCACCCAATGAGAGCCCATACAGGAACGCCGAGGTCGGCAGTACGGACAGATCCCCGAACTGGCGCACGGCTTCGTCGAAATCCTTGGTCGGGCCGGGGAAAAGGAGCGTGTTGAGCAAGCCCCGGACCTCCTGGGGAGCGGCGGGGTGCTCGAGCGCACCCCTCACCTCTGCGGGCAGGTCGAGCTGGCGGGACGGCAATTTTTTGCCTGCCAGGGCTTTGGTCCTGAAAGGCTCCGGCCAACCACCGGGCGGTTCTCCGAGCTCGCCGGCAAGGAAACCGATCACGCTGTCGGGCAGGTCGAACGTCGAAGGGTCGCGCTCGAACTCATCTATGTCGACGTCCGCGCCGCACAAATAGAGCGCGAGGTCCCCGACGACCTTCGAGCTCGGGGTGACCTTGACGATGTTGCCGAGGATGCGGTTCGAGGCGGCGTAAAGGTCCTCGACCATTTCCTGGCGGTCGCCGAGACCGAGCGCAATCGCCTGTTGGCGCAGGTTGGATATCTGGCCGCCCGGGATCTCGTGGCGGTAGACCCTGGTCGTGGGCCCCGGCAAACCGATGTCGAAGGGAGCATAGAGGTGGCGCACTGCCTCCCAGTACGGCTCGAACGCCTCGATCGCGTCGAGCGAGATCCCCGTTTCGCGTTCGGTGTGGTCGGTCGCAGCCACGATCGCACCCAGGGATGGCTGGCTCGTCGTGCCGCTCATCGGGCCGATCGCCCCGTCCACGGCATCGACACCTTCTTCGATCGCCGCGAGGTAAGTTGCGAGCTGGCCTCCTGCGGTGTCGTGAGTATGGAGGTGGAGCGGGAGGTCGAAGTTTTCCCGCAGCGCCGCTACGAGCTTGCGGGCTGCAGGCGCTTTCAGGAGGCCGGCCATGTCCTTGATGCAGAGCACGTGGACGCCCGTTTGGACCAACTCGTCGGCCTTTTTGAGGTAGTAGTCGAGCGTGTAGAGGTGTTCGTCCGGGCTCGCCATATCGCCCGTGTAGCAGATTGCTCCCTCGGCCACCTTGCCTGCTTCGACCACCGCCCGGACAGCCGGCGCGACCTGGTCGATATCGTTGAGCGAGTCGAATATCCGGAAAATGTCGACGCCTGAGCGAGCGGCCTCCTTGATGAACGCTCGGGCGACATCGTCCGGGTAGGGGGTGTAACCGACGGTGTTGCGGCCCCGTATCAACATCTGGAGGCAGATATTGGGGATGGCGGCCCGCAGCGCCGCCAGCCGTTCCCACGGGTCCTCTTTCAAGAAGCGCAGCGCCACGTCGAACGTCGCCCCGCCCCATGCCTCCAGCGACAACAGGCCCGGAAGCGAACGGGCATAGTAAGGAGCCGCTTGCACCATGTCGTTCGTCCGCAGGCGCGTCGCCAATAACGACTGGTGGGCATCGCGAAGAGTCGTGTCCGTGACCATCACAGGGACCTGCTCGCGCATCCAGCGCGCGAAGGCCGCAGGGCCGAAGCTCTCCAGCCTCTCACGCGTCCCAACGGCGAGCTTGGGCAGCGGGCCGGGCTTCTTCAGCTGCAAAGGCAGTTTTTCCCTGGGGGCTACGCCGTCCGGCCTCTGGCCGTTTGGCCGGTTGACGGTTACGTCGGCCATGTAGGTCAACAAACGCGTGCCCCTGTCGGCACCGCTCGGCCGGTTGACCAAGGCCGGACGTTCATCGATGAAAGAGGTTGTCAGGTTTCCTTCGATGAAATCGCTGTCCTCGAGGACACTTTGAAGGAAGGGGATGTTCGTCGCGACGCCACGGATCCGGAACTCGGCCACCGCCCGGCGCGCCCTCGTCACCGCCTCAGGGAAAGTGCGCCCGCGGCAGGTCAACTTGACCAGCAGTGAGTCGAAATGGGGGGATACCTCGGCGCCCAAGTAGGTGCAACCATCGAGACGGACACCATGCCCGCCCGGCGAGCGGTAGGCGGTGACGCGTCCGGTGTCGGGCCGGAAATTGCGCGCCGGGTCCTCGGTCGTGATACGGCATTGGAGAGCGGCGCCGTTGACCTCTATGGCGTGTTGCGAGATACCGAGGTCGCTCAGGGTGGCGCCGGCGGCGATCTGTAACTGGGCCTGCACGAGGTCGATGTTCGTGACCTCCTCGGTCACGGTGTGCTCGACCTGGATGCGGGGGTTCATCTCGATGAAGACGAACCGGCCGTCCTCCCCGACGAGGAACTCGACCGTACCCGCGTTCTCGTAACCGACGGCCCGGGCGAAAGCGACCGCCTCAGCCCAGATCTTCTCCCGGAGCGCGTCGTCGAGGTTGGGCGCCGGAGCGATCTCGACGACCTTTTGGTGCCGCCGCTGGACGGAGCAGTCGCGCTCGTGCAGGTGCACGATGTCGCCTCCCCCGTCCGCGAGGACCTGCACCTCTATGTGGCGGGGCCGGTCGACGGCCTCTTCGAGGAACACTGTCGGGTCGCCGAAGGCCGTTTCTGCCTCCCTGACGGCGGCTTCGACCGCTGCGCGCAGGTCGTCTTGGTGCTCGACGCGCCTGAGCCCTCGCCCGCCCCCGCCGGCCGTCGCCTTCACGAAGAGCGGGAAGCCGATGTCGTCGGCGGAAGCGACCAGCTTGTTGACGTCCACGCGGGGGCCGGCACTGCGCAGGATGGGGATCCCGACCGCCGCAGCAACCTCCTTGGCCCTCACCTTGTTGCCGGTGAGCGCGAGCACTTCGGCGGGCGGGCCGACAAAGGTGATGTCGGCCGCTGCGCATGCCCTGGCAAGCTCGGGGTTTTCGGACAGAAAGCCGTAGCCAGGGTAGATGGCGTCTGCTCCGCAGTGGAGCGCAACGTCTATGAGCCCGGGGATGTCGAGATAGGCGCGCAAGGGGTGGCCACGTTCGCCGATCTCGTAGCTCTCGTCCGCTTTTTGGCGATGGAGGGAGTACCGGTCCTCGTACGGGAAAACTGCCACCGAGACGTAGCCAAGCTCGTTGATGGCCCGGAGAGCCCTGACTGCGATTTCTCCCCGGTTTGCCACCAGCACCTTTCGCACAGTTTCGAGCGTAGCTTGCGGGCCTCGGAAGGCCGATCTGGCTGGCCGGCCCGCGGTTGGGCCCCCGGGCGGCGCCGGCGGTTGCGGTGTGGGCGTGGGCGCGGGGATGCAGGTGGCCCGGGTGTGTGCCGGGCCGGGGGTGTGGCCGGGGTGTGGCCCGGGTGTGTGCCGGGCCGGGGGTGTGGCCGGGGTGTGTCCCGGGCCGGGGGTGTGGCCGGGGTG
>DATJMJ010000184.1:0-28460 GCA_035508795.1 Acidimicrobiales bacterium | reverse complement strand
GATGCAGTTTTTGGTTCGGGCGCCAACGGTCAATAACGGCTATTAGCGGGCAGGGGAAATTTGGCGGAACTTAGCGGATGCACTGTCAGTGGGGCGCTGGAATTGCCATGGGTGAGTGGCACGCGGCCACTGACTGGAGGTGGGGTGGTCTTGGTGAGGCGAGGTGGTCTGATCAGCTACTTTAGGCGAGCGGGCGACGGGAATCGGACCCGCATGACCAGCTTGGAAGGCTGGAGCTCTACCATTGAGCTACGCCCGCGAGCGACGCCAGGCTACCAGGGCGGCCTGACGGCGGACGGCGAGGGCACCCGCTAGCGGGGCGACTACCAGCGTAATTAGGTCGCCATGGTCCTATGGGGGCGGCAGACTGGGCAGGGGGCCATGGAAGACTTTGAAGGCGAAGCCGCGTCCACTTCTGAGACTCTGGGGTACTGCGTCGACTGTGCGCGCCCCTACGCCCGCATCCTCATCACCGGTGCAGTTTTCCTGGTCCTAGCCGTCGTTATCAGCGACGTTGCCACGCCGCTGGTGTTCGCCGACGTGCTCGACCGGATCGCCGTCCTCAAGCCCGGCACCCACATGTGGGCACGCTTCGGCAACCTCATTATCGCCTACGGCGCCCTGTTTATCGCAGGTCAAGGCTGCTATCGCGTTAGCGGCTGGCTCGAGTGGGAGGGGGCACTGCGGACCTTCACAAACGGCATCCACCGCAGCTTCGAGCGGCTCCTCGCGCTCGGCTACCGCTGGCACGTCGACCACCCCTCGGGTGAGGTTGCCTCCTCGCTGAGCTCGTTTTCCTGGGCGCTCGTCGACGGCATCGACAACCTCCACTGGGGATTGCTCCGGGTGGTCGTTGTCGTGCTTTCGGCCATCGTCGTCCTCGGTGTCGTGGCCTGGCCCGTAGCGATCGTCCTCGTGCTGCTCACGGTCGCTTTCGTGGTGGTCGTCGTGAAGCGTTCGGCCCCGGTTACCGATGCCTCGCGCAAGTTCGCCCGGGCGCACTCGCGGGCTGAGGGTACGGCGTCGGACGTCATCCGCAACGCGTCGACGGTGCTCGTCGGCGCGGGCGAGGACATGGAGTCCGACAGGCTGCGGGAGCTTCTCGAGCTGTCCGTAAGGGCAGACCTGCGGGGCCGGCGCGTCTTCATGATCACCCGGGTCTGGATGGCCGGGACCATAGGCCTCATGACCTGGGGCTCGCTCGTGGTCGGGGTCATCCTGGCGGTCCGCGGCGACATCCGTGCCGGCGTCGTCTACCTGGTCCTTTTCTACGCCTCCCAGGTCTCGGCCCAGCTCGTCGAGAGCTTCCTACAGGTCCGCAACCTGTCGAGAGGCCTCGGGCGTGCGGCCAAGCTCGTCGCGCTGGCCCGTTCACGGCCCGAGGTGGTGGATCTCACGGGCGCCCCTGACCTCGTGGTTACCGACGGCGAGGTCACCTTCGAGTCGGTCAGCTTTTCCTACCGGCCCGAGCGGCCGCTGCTGGAGACCTTCAACCTCGAGCTGCGGCCCGGTGAGCACGTCGGGTTCGTCGGGCCTTCGGGAGGCGGCAAGTCCACCATCACCCGGCTGGTCCTGCGCCTGATGGACGTCAACAAGGGGCGCATCCTGATCGACGGCCAGGACATCTCGCGCTGCACCCAGGCGAGCGTCCGGCGCGCCATCTCCTACGTCCCCCAGGACCCCCAGATGCTCCACCGCACTATCGCGGAGAACATCTGGTACGGGCGGGAGGGCGAGCCGGATATGGCCGCCATCCAGCGGGTAGGCCGGGCGGCCCATGTCGACGAGTTCGTCCGAGAACTGCCGGAGGGTTACGAGACCATCGTGGGCGAGCGGGGCCTCAAGCTGTCGGGCGGGCAGCGCCAGAGGGTCGCGATCGCCCAGGCGATGCTCAAGGGGGCGCCCGTCCTCGTGCTCGACGAGGCGACGAGCTCGCTCGACTCGGAGTCCGAGCGGTACGTCCAGGAAGCTTTGTGGCGCCTGATGGCGAGTTCGACCGCATTGGTCGTCGCACACAGGCTCTCGACGATCGCCCACCTTGACCGCATCGTGGTGATCGATTCGGGCCGGGTCGTCGAGACAGGAACTCACCGGGAGCTGCTCTTGGCAAGCGCGGTCGGTACCTACCGGCGGTTGTGGGAGCACCAGTCGGGGGGCTTCATCAGCACCTGAAAAACGGGCGCCCGCATTGGCCCAGGCACTGCCCGGCGCACCCAGGCCTCCGGCGGGCCGGGCCCTCCAGGGGACATCAGGGCCGGCTGTGGCTCCCGGGGGCGCGGGCGTCCTCAGGGGAGCGGCATCAGCGTCGGTGAGGACGACACGATCTCGGCAGCTTCCTCGTCGCCGGCTACCAGGGAGGCCTCTCGTTCGAGCTGCGCTCGGCGGTGGTAATCCTCGATCTCGGCGGCCAGCGTTGCGGCGTCCCAGCCGAGCAGAGGGGCGACCAGTTCGCCGACCGCCCGGGCGCTGGCGATGCCGAGGTCTTTGGTCTCGATGGCGACGCGGGTGCGACGCGCAAGGAGGTCGTCGAGGTGTCGCGCCCCCTCGTGGGTAACCCCGTAGACGGCCTCCGCTTTGAGGTAGGTCTCGGCGCCTTCGAGCGGGCCGCCCAGGTCGGCGTTTTCTCCAATCAGGGCAAGCACTTCGTCGACGAGGCCGCCGTAGCGCCGGAGCAGGTGCTCCATTACCGGCACCGCGAGGCCGTGGCGCGCCGCCAGCTCGTCGCGCTGCTGCCAACGCGAGCTGAAACCTCGCGCGCCGATCAGCGGCACGTCCTGCGTCCCGCTTTTTTCGGCGCCTGCCAGGGAGCTGTCGGGCCCAGCCGAGACCACCGCGTCGACGGCATCGGCTGCCATCACGCGGTAAGTCGTGTACTTACCGCCGGAAATGACGACGAGCCCGGGCGCGGGCCGGCTGACCGCATGTTCTCTCGAGAGCTTGGCCGTGGTCGCCCCGACCGCCTCGGTCCCGCCACCCGCCCCGGCACCCGCCCCGCCGCCAGCGCTGCCGCTGCCGTCGAAGCGGCCCATCTCCCCGGGGCCACGCACGACACCAACCCCGGCCACAAGGGGGCGAAGGCCGGCGAACACAGCCTCGACGTCGTCGCGCGAGACCGGTGCCTCCAGTACAGAGTTGAGCTCGTTCAACAGGTAATCGATGTCGCTTGCCGTCGCGACCGGCCTTGCTTTTTGGTAGGGCCAGTCCGTGTCGGTCGTGCCGACGAGCCAATGGCCCAACCATGGCAGGAGGAAAAGGACGCTCTTCTCCGTCCGCAAGATAAGCCCGACGCTCGAGTCGACCGCATCCCTCGGCAGGACGAGGTGGGCACCCTTGGAGGGGCGGACAAGAGAGGCCCGGCCCTCACCTTTACCGTCGGCGGCGAACGCCTCGGTCTCCTCCGTCCAGGCACCGGTCGCCAATATCGTCGACCGCGCCCGGATTTCGTGCTCCTCGCCCGTCTCGGCGTCCACTGCGCGTGCACCGACGACGCGGTCGCCTTCTCGCAGAAAACCGGAGACCTTTAGCCGGCTGACGGGGACCGCGCCATAGCTCGCAGCCGTCCTGACGAGCTCGAGGACATACCGGGCGTCGTCGACCTGGGCGTCGTAGTAGCGGATAGCCCCGGCGAGGACATCTTTTTTTAGCCCTGGCGCCAGGTTGAGCGCCTGGCGCTTGGAGAAGTGCTTGTGCCAGGGAAGGCTCGAACCACGGCCCGACGACCACCCGAGCAAGTCGTAAAGGCCGATGCCGGCGCCGACGTAGATGCGTTCAAAAACCCTGCTGCGCAAGGGGTAAAGCACCGGGACGGGGGTTACGAGGTGGGGCGCGATGCGGCGCAGCAGGAGGTCCCGCTCCTTCAAGGCCTCGTGGACGAGCTTGAAATCGAGCATCTGCAGGTAACGCAGGCCGCCGTGCACCAATTTGGTCGAGCGGCTCGAAGTACCCGACGCCCAGTCCTGCGCTTCCACCAGCCCCGTCGACAGCCCCCTGGTGACAGCATCGAGAGCGGTCCCAGCCCCCACGACGCCCCCTCCTACCACGAGCACGTCCAGCTGCACCGAGCTGAGACGGCCGATATCGCCTGCTCTGCGGCCCGGTGTGATCGCGCTCGCACGTCCCGAGCCGGCAGTGGCGGTCTTGGAAGGTCGGTCCACGGGGCCAATACTTACCAGCTGGTGCTCACCTGGGTCACTTCTGCACGAGCCCATAGGATGAGCGCCCCATGGCCAGCCAGGAGACTTCGCGGGTGTTCGTCCGGCCCTACCGCCCCGAAGACAGGGAGGCGGTTTACGACATCTGCGTGCGCACGGGCGACGACGGCGCTGACGCGACGGGGAAGTTCGAGTACCCGGAGATCCTGCCCGATACCTATACCGGGCCTTACCTTTTCCTCCAACCTGACCTGGCCTTCGTGCTCGCCGCCGACGATCGCGCGGTCGGGTACGTGCTCGGGACGGCCAATACGCAGCAGTTCGTCGAGGCTTACCTGCGCAACTGGCTGCCAAAGGTGGCGGCGAACTACCCGTCTCCGCCCCCACGGCCCGCCACGCCGGACGAAGGGGCCATCGCCAGGCTCTACCAGCCTGAACAGATGCTGCGCCCGTGGCTCGAGGAGTACCCCGCACACCTCCACATCGACGTCCTGCCCCCGTACCAGGGCGCCGGGCATGGGCGCCGGCTCATAGAGACGTTCTTCGCCGCCGCTAGCGGGGCAGGAGCGCCCGGCGCTCACGTCGGTGTGTCGGCAGGCAATGGCCGCGCTCACGGCTTCTACCTGAAGGTCGGCTTCCAGCGGCTGCCTGCCCCCTACGACCCGAGCGTCGTGTACTACGGCCACACGCTCTCACCTCCTGCCGGGCCGGCGCAGGCGCAGCCGGCACAGGCGGCCAATGCGGCACAGGGCTAACCTTTTTCTCCGTGAGCTCATCCGTAAACGCGACATCGAGAGGCGCCGAATGCTCCCGCCGGTAGTGGATATCGCATGGGTGCAACAGCACGCGGACGAGGTCCACCTGGCCGACGGGCGCTGGTACCTCGACGGGCGCAAGGGCGAGGACGCCTACCGGGAAGGCCATATCCCCGGGGCGGTCTTCGTGGACCTCGACGAGTGGCTCTCGGGGGGGCCCGGTGCGGGGGGAGGCCGTCACCCGTTCCCCGACCCCGAGGTCTTCGCGTCGGGGATGTCGCAAGCCGGCATCTCGGACGGCTCCACGGTCGTTGCTTACGACGACCAGGGGGGTGTATTTGCCGCCCGGCTCGTGTGGATGCTGCGGGCCCTGGGCGAGAGCGCGGCCCTCCTCGATGGCGGGATCGAGAGCTACGACGGCCCTCTCGAGCAAGGCGACCGGGCTGTGCCGGCGGGCCGGTTCACGTCACGGCCCTGGCCGCCAGACCGGCTGGCAACGGTCGACGATGCAACCGACGCGGCCAACGTCGTCATCGACGCCAGGGCGCCGTCGCGCTACCAGGGCCTCGAGGAGCCGCTCGACCCGCGCGCCGGCCATATCCCGGGCGCAGTCAATGTGCCGTGCCGGGAAAACCTCGGCAGCGACGGCAAGTTCCTCCCCCTCGGCGAGCTGCGGGAGCGGTTCAGTGCCGCCGGGGTCACGCCCGAGGCGGACGTCGTGGCTTACTGCGGTTCGGGCGTAACCGCCTGCCACAACCTGCTGGCGCTCGAGCTGTGCGGTTTCGGCCAGGCACGCCTATACCCCGGGTCGTGGTCGGAGTACAGCTCGCTGCCGGGCAAGCCCGTAGCCACCGGGCCGGGAGCGGGCTCGGGCCCCGGCTCGGGGAGCTAGCGCCGGGCTCGCCGGGCTCGCCGGGACCCCCGGGGGCGGGCGCTGGGAGTTCGAGGCGCGCCCCTGGAGGCAGCGTCAGTGCAGGTAGGCCAGGTAGGGCCCATGAAGCTCGCGGTACTCGGCCAGGAGCTCCCTGGCGGCGGTGATGCCAGGCACGAGGGGGTGGAGGGACAGAGCGAGCTCGGCGAGGCCGGCGTCGCCCGTGAAGGCAGCTTCGACAAGTGCGGTTTCGTACTCCTTCACCTGCATCACGAGGGCACGGGCCGAGCGAGGCAGTTCGGCGCTCGCCAACGGTTGCACGCCCGCTCCGTCGATGAGGGACGGTACCTCCACCACGTCGTCGGCGTCGAGCAAACTCATGCTCGCTCCGTTGGGGGTGTTGACGATCACCTCGCCCGGGCGCCTGCCGGTGAGGCCCGCGACCACGTCGAGCGCAACACCTTCGTAGCCGCCGATCTCGGCCGTCCCGATCGCGGCCGGGGGCCCCTCGGCACGTTGCGAGCGGGCCTCCTCCTGGCGGTTGGCGCCCTCGGTGTCGGTGCGCATGTAGGTGTCGCTCCTCACGCCGAGCACCGTCGAGTAGGCCGACCAGGCGTCTTCGACGTCACCCCTGTCGAACGAGCGGCCTATCGCGCCGATCAGCTCTTCGTTGAGCCGCATGACGTCCTGCCCGCGGCTCGTCCCGGCGCGGGCCACCGAAGCGATATAACGCTCCGGGTCGTAGTAGTAAAAGAGGTACTCGGTCGGTATAGCCCCCAGGCGGCGGACCATGCCTGGGTCGAAAACCTCGAAGCGGTGGTCGAAACGGCCCAGCTCCTCGTAGCGGGCCAGCAGTTCGCCCATCCGCTCGTCGCCGTTGACGGAAAACGACGTCACCCAGCCGAGGTGGTTGAGCCCGGAGTAACCGTAGGCGGCGCTCCCGGGCTCGGCGCCGAGGAACTCGCCGATCCTTTCCAGCACATCCACCGGTGTGTCGCAGACGCCGACCACGCGGACGCTGCTGTGCGAAGAGATGGTCTGGGTGATGAGCCCCGCCGGGTTGGTGAAGTTTATGAGGACCGCGCCCGGGGAGCAACGGGCGAGCATTTCGCAATAAGCGAGCACCACCGGGACGGTCCGCAGTGCCATCGCGGCGCCGCCGGGGCCCGTGGTCTCCTGGCCGACGAGGCCGTGGCGCAAGGCCACCTGTTCGTCGATGACCCGTCCCCGGTCGCCCCCAACCCTTATTGCCGAAAAGACGAAATCGGCCTCCGTAAAGGCTTCTTCGGGATCCACGGTCATGCTCACAGCCCCGGGTTGGCCGAGATGGGCCGCCAGCTCGACCGCCAGGCGCCCGGTCGTCTCCCGGCGCACGGGGTCGGGTTCGAAAAGGCTTATTTGGTCGAACGTGCCTTTGCCAGCCGTGAGCATGCTCCGCACAAAAGCCGGCATCCTGGCGCCCCCGCCCCCGAGGATGGCCAGCTTCATGGTCGGTCCGCCACCGTGGTCTCCCGGGCGAGCGCTTCGCGCACACCGAGCGTTATCGCCCCGACCAGCGCGGCGTCGTAGGGGTAGGCGCCGAGGACGAGCTCGGGCGGGAAGGGGACGAACTGCTCGAGCGCCCTCCGCAACGGCTTGTCGATGCGCGCCCACGACCGGACGATGCCGCCCCCCACTGCGACCTTCTGCGGGTTGATGGCGACGACCAGGTTGACGAGGTGGAACGAGAGCTCCCCCACGAACCCGTCCACGAGTGTCGCGAGGCCGTGGTCGGTCCCCTCACGTTCGAAGACGCCCGCCGCCGAAATGGCCGCACCCGTGGCCCGGGCGCCCGTGGCGGCGAGGCCCATCCCGCTTGCGACATCCTCCAGGCGCCGGCGGGCCTCGGGCGGGGCATCGAGGTCGCCCATCTGGCGGAGGTTGTAGCCGATCTCGCCTGCGGCACCCTCAGCGCCGTCGACCACCCGGCCGCCGCAAACGATGGCCGCTGCGAGCCCGGTCCCGAGGTTGAGGTACACGGCCGGGTCGGCCCCGACGAGAGCTCCCGAAGCCACCTCGGCTTCGGCAGCTGCCTTGACGTCGTTGCGCACCCGGGCGTTGGGGCAGCCGAGGGCACCGGTCAGTTCATGGCGGAGGTCGAGGCGGTCCCAGCCGGGAATGGCGGGGGAGAGGAGTACGCCGTGGTCGGTCGGGATGCCGAAAGTGGAAGCGCCTATCGCCGCCAGCGCCGTGCCCGCCGGGAGGCTGGCGAGCAGGTCCTTCGCCTGGCCGATGGCTTGGTCGAGGTTCCATCTCGCTCCCCGGCCGGGTGTGGTGGCGAGCGTTGCGGAAGCGAGGCGTGCGCCATCGAGGTCGGTCACCGCGATGGCCACCTTGCTGCCCCCGAAGTCGAACGCCGCGACCACGGGCTGCCGGCCCGGGGGCCCACCTGCTGCCCGGCTCCCGCTCGCGATGCTGCTCATGACCTGGTCCTTGCTCCCGGCGCCACCCCGGCGCGGCCACCTGCCACTATGGCCGCCCGCCGGGAGGCGACGCCGGAGGACGGGCGCAGGTGCACCAGGAGCGGCCACGGCCGCCGGCTGCCCTCGCCGCCGCCCTCGGTCGCCCGGAGGATGCCTGGGAGCGGTTGCTTGGGCGTGGTTGACTTGGGGATATGCTCGCAGCGAATGAGTGGTCTAGACCGGGCAGCTAGACAATCCACATAAGCCAGCCAACGACCTGGACGGGGCATGGGTGCCCCGAGAAGAGGAGGGAAGACCAGTGACCAAGAAAAAGTGGGCACGGTTTACGGTACTAGGAGCGTCGGTCGCTGTTTGCGGCGCGCTCGCCGGCGGGGTTGCTCAAGCGGCTACGGGCGGTACGGCCCGGCCCAGCAGCATCACAATTAATGCGTTCGCACCCGACGGTGTCACAGCTGCCGCGAACACCCTCAACATCGCCGACGAGTGGGGCTTCACCTGGCCCTGCCAGTTCAACCCGCTCAACGCCTCGGACTTTTACTTCTCGTTCGGCCCGATCTACGAAGAGCTGGCCTACGTCGACTCGATCAACAACAGCAAGACGACTCCGTGGCTCGCGACGTCGTGGGCGTGGACGAACAGCAACAAGACCCTTACCTTTACCATTAGGAAGGGCGTCAAGTGGTCGGACGGTCAGCCTTTCACCGCCAATGACGTCCTCTTCACGTTCAACCTGCTGAAGAAGTACCCGACGCTCGACCTCAACGCCGACTGGTCGGTGCTGAGCAGCGTCGCCCTCAGCGGGACCAACCAGGTGGTCTTCCAGTTCAAGACCCCCGCCGTCTCGTACTTCTATTACATAGCCGACCAGACCCCGATCGTCCCGGCCCATATCTGGTCGACCATCAAAAACCCGGCCACCTTCACAGACCCGCACCCGGTCGGCACCGGGGCGTACGTCCTTGGGAGCTGCGACGGCGCCGACATCCAGTACACCAAGAACGACCACTACTGGCAGCCTGGGCTCCCGAAGATCCAGACCGTCAATTTCCCGTCCTACCTTTCCAACACGCCGGCCAATGAGGACCTCCGCAGCGGCGCCGACCAGTGGGGCTCGCAGTTCATCCCGAGCATCGACAAGTTCTATGTCGCCGCCAACCCGAAGGACTACCACTACTGGTTCCCGCCCGTTTACAACGTCAACATCTGGCCAAACCTGAAAAACCCGCTCCTGTCTGACGTCGCCGTCCGCGAGGCGATCGCCTACGCGGTCAACCGCCCGCTCGCCAGCAAGATCGGCGAGTACGGCGAGGAGCCCGGGGGCAACCAGACAGGCATCGTGCTGCCGACGTTTTCCAAGTGGTACGACTCGAGCCTGGCCGCCAAGTACGGCAACGCCTACGCGTACAACCCGTCCAAGGCGATGTCGGTGCTCGAGGCTGCCGGCTACAAGAAGGGCAGCAACGGGATATTCGCGAAGAACGGCAAGCAGCTCTCGTTCACCATCATCAACAACGGCGGCTTCTCGGACTGGGTGGCCGCAGTGAACGTAATCCAGAGCGAACTAAAAGCAGTCGGCATCCAGGTGACGCCTGACAACCTGACCGGGTCGACCTACTCGACAGACCTTTCCGACGGCCATTTCGAGCTTGCGTACGACTGGGATTCGGGTGGCCCGACGCCTTACTACGAGCTGCGTACGCTCCTTTACTCGGCAAACACGGCCGCGATCGGTCAACCTGCTGCCAGCAACTACGAGCGTTACAGCAACCCGGCGACCGACGCCCTCTTCACCCAGTACGCCGCCACCACAAGTTCGGTGGTCCAGCACCAGGTGGTGGACAAGCTCCAACAGGTGATGCTCTCGCAGCTGCCTGTCATCCCCGTCACCGAGCAGGTGGACTGGTTCCAGTACGACACGGCCAACATCGGGGGTTGGGTAACCCAGAGCGACCCGTACGCCCAGCCCTTCCAGGCTGTCTGCCCGGACTGGGGTGTCGTACTTTTGCACCTGTACTACAAGTAGAAGGGCGCAGCTAGAGGTAGACAGGTGAGAGTTCCCGCACCGGGCCTCGTGCTCGGGCGGCGCAAGGAGGCTGGAAGTTGAGGTTCGTCCTCCGAAGGTTGGGTTTCTTCGCCGTCACCCTATGGGCGGCGGTGAGCCTCAACTTCCTGATCCCCCGGCTCATGCCGGGCAACCCGGCGCAGGTCCTCGTGGCTGAGCACCCCCACCTCAACCCCCAGGCGATCCACGCCCTGCTGACCCTGCTCGGCGGCAACACGAAGCAAAACCTGCTCGGGCAGTACTTCAGCTACTGGGGCCACGTGGCCACCTTCAATTTCGGCATCTCGCTTACGACCGCTTTCGGGGACCCGGTGCGCACGATGGTGGCGCAGCGCGTTTTCTGGACGCTCGGTCTCGTAGGCGTCACGACCGTGCTCGCATTTGTGCTCGGGACCTTTATCGGCCTCATCAGCGCATGGAAAAGGGGCAGCTGGCTCGACAGCTTCCTCCCGCCCATCTTCGTCGTGACGTCTGCGTTCCCCTATTTCTGGATGGCGCTGCTTTCCATCTACGTGTTCTCGGTGACGCTCGGCTGGCTGCCTTCAGATGACGCCTATACCACCGGCCTCGTACCGGGCCTTGATTGGCATTACATCGACAGCGTCCTGCAGCACGCGATCTTGCCGGCGTTCACGATCCTGGTAACAGCGATCGGAGGGTGGATCCTCACGATGCGCAACAACGTGATCACGGTCCTCGCCGACGACTACGTCCGCATGGCCCGGGCCAAGGGCCTCAAACCGTGGCGGATCATGTGGCACTACGCCGGTAAAAATGCGGTCTTGCCCAACCTGACGGGCTTTGCGATGTCGCTCGGCCTGGTCGTTTCAGGCGCGATCCTTGTGGAGGACGTCTTCAACTACCCGGGAGTCGGGAGCCTGATGCTCTCGTCGGTGAGCGACCTCGACTACCCGGTGATGCAGGCCCTCTTCTTGCTGATCACCGTCGCGGTGCTCGTGAGCATCCTGGCAGCCGACGTCGTTACGGCGATCCTGGACCCCCGTACGAGACAGCAAGGCTGAACGACCTAGATGTCCTGGCGAAGGTTGCTCCACAGCCGCAAAGCGGTCGCGGGCCTCGTGCTCATGACGATTTTTCTCGTGCTCGCGATCTTCCCGGGCGAGCTGTCGCCTTACGACCCGAACGCGATGCTTTTCGAACCGGGCCTCGGGGCCTCGGGCGCCCACTGGCTCGGCACCACCTCGCAGGGCCAGGACGTCCTGTCGCAATTGATCTGGGGGGCCCGCCAGACGCTCATAATCGCCTTCGCCGCCGGCGGGCTCGCGACGATCATCTCGGTGATAGTCGGCGTATCGGCCGCCTATCTCGGGGGTTTCGCCGACGGGGCGCTCTCGCTCGTCACCGACGTCCTGCTCGTCATACCGATCTTCCCGCTGATCGTCGTCATCGCCGCCTACCTGCGCAACACTGGCCTCGGCGAGATCATCATCGTCCTCGGAGCGCTCGGTTGGTCCTACGGCGCACGCCAACTCCGCGTGCAAGTCCTGTCTCTCCGCAACCGCGATTTCCTCCTGGCGGCACGGGTGCGCGGGGAGCGGAGCGCTTACATCATCGGCGCCGAGATCATGCCGACGCTCACTTCGCTGATAATGGCGACTTTTTTCGGGACGGCGGTCTTCTCGGTGCTGACTGCGGCAGGCCTCCAGTTCCTCGGCCTCGCCAACCCGACGTCGCTCAGCTGGGGCAACATGCTCTATTGGGCGCAAAACGCCGAGGCCCTCAACACCGGCGGCGCTCTGTGGGCGATCATGCCCGGCGTTTGCATCGCGTTGCTCGGGGCGGCGTTCGCTTTCCTCAACTACGCCTTCGACGAGATCTCCAACCCCGCCCTGCGGCCGGTGCGCCGCAACCGTATCAGGGGCCTTTTCAAAAAACGCGCCCCGCAGGCGCCGCCGGCCGAGGCGCACGCGCCTTCCCCCGGGCTGGCAACGCTCTCACTTCCCGGAGCGCCGGCGGTCGTCGTCCCGACGGGCGAGGTTACGGCTGCTGATGTGGCTGCTGTTGCCCGTCCCGCGGACGGGCTCCCCCTCAATGGCGGGAGCGGTCCCGGGCTGTTGCTCGAGGTCCGCAACCTCTCCGTCGCTTACTCGACACCGGCCGGGCCTGTGGTGGCCGTGGAAGACGTCAACTTGGACCTCGCGGCCGGCGAGTTCCTGGCCGTCGTCGGCGAGTCGGGCTGTGGCAAGTCGACGCTCCTGTTTGCCATCGCCCGCTTGCTCAACCCACCGGCGGAGATCACCGGAGGGTCGGTCGTTTTCCGTGGCCAGGAGATGGCGGACATGAGCGACCAGAAGCTCCGCCACATACGCTGGCGCGAGTTTTCCGTCGTCATGCAGAGCGCCATGAACGCCCTCAACCCGGTCATGACCGTCGGGGAACAGATGAAGGACGCCTGCAAGGCGCACTCGGCGATGTCCAACGAGGAGATAACGCAACGCTCCGCCGAGGTGCTCCGCCTCGTGTCGATCGACCCAGTCCACCTCGGGAGCTACCCGCACCAGCTGTCGGGTGGCATGCGCCAGCGGGCCATGATCGCGATGGCGCTCCTGTTTACGCCCCAGCTCGTCATCATGGACGAGCCGACCTCCGCCCTCGACGTCGTCGCACAGCGCTCGCTCATGCGCGAGATCAAGGACCTACAGCAAAGGCTCGGTTTCGCCGTCATCTTCGTGACCCACGACATCTCGCTCGTGCGCCACTTTTCCGACAGGCTGCTCGTGATGTACGCCGGCCAGGTGGCCGAGCTCGGCGCCACCGGCGAGGTGTTCTCGACCCCGCGGCATCCCTATTCGCGGGCACTTCTCGAGGCTTTCCCTTCCATCAGAGGGGAAAAGGTAGCCCTTACTGGTATCGCCGGGTCGCCTCCCGACCTGGCCTCGCCGCCTTCGGGCTGCCGTTTCCACCCGCGCTGCGCCGATGCCATGGCCAGATGTTCCTCCGTCGACCCCCCCGTCTACCACCGGGGCGGTTCGCTCGTGCGGTGCCTCCTTTACGAGCAGGGTGCAGGCGAGACGGGAACTCTCGCCGGGCGCTCGGCCCGCACCCTCGAGCGAATTCCGGTAGTGGCGCCGCGCCCAGTGCCGCCGCTGTTGCCCGAGCACACGCCGGTGCCTTTGCCCGCAGAGCCGCCGGCGCCGGTACCGGTCGTGGCCACCGCCACGGCGACCGTAGAGCCTCGTGCTCCGGCTGAAAACGGCCACGCCGCGCCCACCTTGCTGGAGGTCTCCGGGCTGACCGTCCACTTCAACCTCGGGGCCTGGTGGTCGAAGAAGGAGCTGTACGCAGTGGACGACGTCAGTTTTTCGATCGCCCGGCGGGAAATTGTTGCCCTCGTAGGCGAAAGTGGCAGCGGCAAGAGCACCGTGGCGCGGGCACTGGCCATGGTCTACAAGCCGACGAGCGGCCGGGTGACCTTCGACGGCAAGTCTTTGGAGTCATTGGACGGCAAGCGCGAACAGCTCGCCTATAGAGGCCATGTCCCGATGGTTTTCCAGGATCCTTTCAGCTCGATCAACCCGTCCTACCGCGTTTCCCACGGGATCATGCGGGCGATCGCGCTCCACCGGCCCGACGTGAGCGACGGCGAGCGCCACGACGAGGCCGTCCGTGTCATGGAAGCAGTCGGCCTCCAACCGGCCGAGGCAATGCTGTCGAGGTTCCCCTACGAGCTGAGCGGGGGGCAGCGCCAGCGTGTCGGTTTCGCTCAAGCACTCGCCTTGCGGCCCAAGCTGATCCTGGCCGACGAACCCGTCTCGATGCTCGATGTCTCGATCCGGGTCGGGATCCTCAACATGATGGCGAGCCTCCGCGAGACAGAGGGCGTGTCGATCCTCTACATCACCCACGACCTCGCCTCGGCTCGCTACGTGGCCGACCGGGTGATCGTCATGTACGCCGGCCACATCGTCGAAGTCGGTCCGACCGACCAGGTCCTTGCCTCGCCCCGCCACCCCTATACGCAGCTTCTGCTGTCGGCCGTGCCCGACCCGCGGGCGCCTCTCGACGAGACTGGCTCCACCGACGCCGGCGAGCCGCCCAAGGTCGTCAACCCGTTGCCTGGCTGCCGTTTCCAACCGCGTTGCCCCTACGCCATAGAAGAGTGCCGCCACGTGACGCCAGAGCTGGGCGACGTGGCGCCGGGGCAGCAGGTTGCGTGCCATGTGGCGCTCGCTGCGGTGAGGAACATTTCTGCGGTCGGCGTCGGTGGGCCCGTCACCGCCGCCACGCAAAGCCCCCCCCGGAGCGCCGGTAAATGAGCGAGACCACGCCCGATCTCGTCCCGCGGCCGAGTGCTCTTCGCAGGCGGCCGGGGCATGCTCAGTTCTCCGACGGGATGGTCATCGCCGCCGACGCCGGTTCTACGGGCGTGGCCGACCTGCTCGCATGCGAGCTCGGGGCAGCGACCGGTTGGCACGTCGAAAAGGCCGGGCCCGATGCCGGAAGCACGCACGGCGTCGTCCGGCTCCAGGTGGCAGGCAGGAGCAGCGGGGCGGCGGGAGGGAGCGCCCCGTTCCCCGACCCGGCGGGCGAAAATTACCGGCTTGTCGCCGACGAAAATGGCGTCAAAATTACAGCCCCCACTGCGGCAGGCGTCTTCTATGGGACGCGGACCTTGCGCCAGCTGATGCCGGCCGACCTGCTCCGCAGGGCTCCCTCGAGTAGCCGTAGCTCAGTAGAGGTGGAGGCAGTGGAGATCGAGGATGGGCCGCGCTTTGGGTGGAGGGGGATGGGCCTGGACGTCGCGCGCCATTTCTTTCCCAAAGAGTTCATCCTGAAGCTCATCGACCTGGCGAGCTTTCACAAACTTAACGTCCTCCACCTTCACCTGACCGACGACCAGGGCTGGCGCGTCCAGGTCGATAGGTACCCGCTGCTCACAGAAGTGGGCGCGTGGCGGCGGGAGTCCCCGGCGGGCCACTACTCGGAGCACCGCAAGGACGCCACGCCGCACGGGGGCTTTTATAGCAAGGCTGACCTGGCGGAGATTTGTGCTTACGCCGCCAGGCATTTCGTCAATATCCTGCCCGAGATAGACATGCCCGGCCACATGCAGGCGGCCATCGCCTCCTACCCCGAGCTCGGCAATACGGGCGAAAAGCTCGAGGTCTTCACGGACTGGGGTATCAGCGACCACGTCCTCAACCTCGAGCCGGCGACGGTCAAGTTCTGCGGCGACGTTCTCGACGAGGTCACGGATATCTTCCCGGGGCGGCTTGTCCATGTCGGCGGTGACGAGTGCCCAACGACGGAATGGGAGGCGAGCCCGCGGGCCCGGGAGCTAATGGGGCGGCTCGGGCTTTCGGAGGCCCGCCAATTGCAGGGCTGGTTCACGGCGCAGGTGTCCGAGGTCCTCTCGAGTCGCGGGCGCCAGCTTGTCGGTTGGAACGAGGTCCTCGAGGCCGGTGCGCCGGCCGGCGCCGTCGTCATGGCGTGGCAGGAGCACGAGGCGTGGGACGCAGCCAAACAGGCGGCACAGCTCGGCCACGATGTAGTGATGGCGCCCGAAGCCTGGTGCTATTTCGACTGGTCCTACTCGGACGACCCCCGCGAGCCGCTCGCCATCCGGCCGGCGATCAGCGTGGAAAAGGCATACAGCCTGGAGCCGATGCCGGCCGACCTCGGCGACGGGCTCGCGCGCCATGTGACCGGTGCCCAGTGCCAGCTTTGGACCGAGTACGTGACCACGACCACTCACGCCGAGTACATGTACTTCCCGAGGGCATGCGCTCTGGCCGAAGTGGGTTGGTCGAGCAAAGAGCGCGATTGGCCCGACTTCGAGCGCAGGCTGGCGTCGCACATGGCGCGTCTGGCTGCCCTCGGCGTCGCTTACCGGCCGCTCTCCGGCCCGCTCCCCGGGCAGTCCCGGATCTGGTCACAGAAATGTTAAGAGTTTTGACCGCGGCCGGGCGCTGCGACCCGGGCGCCAGGCGCTAAGCGCCCCAGTCGTCCCCCAGCCACTCGAGGGCAACCGCCGCCGTCCACGAGTGGCTCAGGCTCCCGAGCGGCTCCCCCGTAAAAGGCTCGTAGTACTCGGCGAACTCGCCGCCGCCGCCGTCGCCGGCGACAGCAAGCTGGGACAAGCCGGCCTGCCTGAGCGCTCCTGCCGCCGTCTTTTCGCCAGCGCGGAGCAGCGACCAGCTGAGCAACCAGTTGACTACCGGCCACACGGGCCCGCGCCAGTAGGTCCGCGGCCGGAACCCGCTCGAACAGGTGGAGGTGCTCGGCGGTAGCGCCCAGCGCATCCTGGGATCGCCCGCCCAGCAGGGGCTAAAGAGGGCCGCTAATAGCTGGTCGTGCAACGGCCTCGGGGCCCCGCCCGCGATGAGCGGGGCAAACCCCGCAACGGTCCCTGTCTCGGTCTCAGTCTTTGTCGAAAGCCTCTGCCCGGTCCGCAGGTCGAGGTCGGCGGCAAGGCCGGTCTCGGGGTCGGCCTGGGCGAGCACCGCCGCACGGGCGACGTCCGCATAGCTGCGAAGTTCAGCAGCTTCCGGCGCGCCCAAAAGGTCGGCCAATTGGGCCAGGCTTTCGTTGGCGGCCGCGAAGATCGCGCTGAAAAATACGTCCCCGACACGGAAGCTGGACGACACGGCCAATGCCGCCTGGTCGTAATGGGCCTGTTTCTCCTCCTCGACGAGCCAGAGGTAGCGGTCGTACTCCTCCCGGCTCGGCCGTTGGGCCGCGTCGGCAACGTGAGCGAGGTCGCGCCGCACGTAGGGAGGCAGCGTGCCGGGGACCCGGACCGCGCTATAAGGCCTGTCCCAGCGGGGGGAATTGTCCATGCCGCTTTCCCAACCGTGCAGGATCCACACGAGGCCGGTTGCCGGATCCGTCCGCTCCCGGGCCAGGAACCGGTGCCAGGCCACGAGTTTCGGGTAAAAACCTGCCAGCCACTCGCGTGGCTCTGCAACTGCCTCCGGACCACCCCGGCCCGCCTCGTCGAGGATCTTGACAGCGGCGATCGCGTGCACCGGCGGCTGGCAGATGCCGCTCGTGAGCGGTTCCCGCGGCGCGAGCGGGGTGAGCTCTGCACAGGCCCACCTGTCCGGGCCCGGGAAATACCCTTCCGCGTCGGGCGAGAAAACGATATGGGGGACCATCCCGTTGCCCCATTGGCCGGCGAAAAGCAAGTCGAGCTCCTTGCAGGCCCGCGCCGGGTCGACGCCCGCCAAGCCGATCGCGATGAAAGCGGTGTCCCAGCTCCACTGGTGCGGGTAGAGCGCAGCAGCGGGTCTTATCGCGCCCGTCCTTCCATTGGTATTGGCCCCGAGGACAAACCCCGCCCGGGCGGCGAGAGCGACGGCATCTGGGAATTCAACCACCCATGGATCATGGCACCGCCCCGCACTGGCTCCGGGCATTTGAGCTGGCCCCCGAGGGCCGAGGGCTGGCTAGAGCCAGCCGCGCTCGTTGGCAGTCCGGACGGCCTCGGCGCGGTTGCGTGCCCCCGTCTTGGCGATGGCGGAGGAGAGGTAGTTTCGGACGGTCCCTTCGGAAAGGAACAGCTTGGCGGCAATCTCGGCCACGGTTGGCCCGGGCCGGGCGGCGACCAGGACGTCACGCTCTCTCGACGTGAGGGGCGAGGTGCCCTGGGCCAGCGTCTCGGCGGCCAGTTCGGGGTCGACGACGCGCTCGCCGGCGGCCACACGCCTTATCGCGCACGCCAGTTTTTCCGCCGGGGCGTCCTTCACGACGAAGCCGAGGGCGCCCGCCTCCATCGCCCGCCTGAGGTAGCCGGGCCGCCCGAAAGTCGTGAGCATGAGCGAACGGCACTCGGGGACCTCCTGAGAGAGGACCGCAGCGGCAGCAAGGCCGTCGATCCCGGGCATCTCGATGTCGAGGAGCGCGACGTCGGGGTGGTGCTCCTTGGCCGCTGCAACTACTTCGTCGCCGCGCCCGACCGATGCGACCACTTCAAAGTCTTCTTCCAATGAGAGGAGGGCAGCGAGAGCGCTGCGCACCAGCTCCTGGTCGTCGGCGAGGAGGAGGCGGACCATGCGGCGCCGCTAAGCGGGCCCGATGTTGACACCAAGCCGCCCGGCGCCAGCAGGTGCCGCCCGTTTGGCGGCCGAGAGCGCGGGCGTCAGGCTCTGCTCGGGCGCCTCGGGCGGCAGGGACACCCGGAGGCTCCAGCCGTTCGGCGATAGAGGCCCCGCCTCGAGGGTGCCGCCGGCGGCTCCAACCCGTTCTCGTAGGCCGGCAAGCCCGTTGCCGCCCCCCGATAGCCCCGGCGGTACCCCAACGCCGCCGGCTAGGCGCGCCCCGGCGAAGGGGTGGCCACCGCCGTCGTCCACCACCTCGATGCCCGACGGCAAGAGCCTGACAGCGCACCAGTTGGCGCGGGCGTGGCGGACCACGTTGGTGAGCCCCTCGCGTACGGCCCACCCGAGAAGCTCGCTGTGGGTTGCCGGCACCTCGTCCACAGCACCCGGGAGATCGGCCGTGATGCCTGCGGCCCGGAGCATCTCCCTGCCGGCGGCGATCTCGCCGGCCAGAGTGACGTCACGGTAGGAGGACACGGCGGCTCGGACGTCAGAGAGCGACCGGCGGGCGAGCTCCTCCACGGCCGCTATCTCAGAGGCCGCCCTGGCGATGTCGACGCCGGCGAGGCGGCGTGCCAGGCCCGCCTTCACGGTGATCGTCGTCAGCGAATGCCCGAGCAGGTCATGGAGATCTCGGGCGATGCGGGCTCGCTCGTTTTCCGCCGCCAGGCGGGCGATCTCGGCGTTGGCCACGGAAAGGGCGACGTTGGCCCGCTGCCAGTGGAGAGCCCCTATCACGATGAGGGCGAGGAGGGGGATCATCACGGCGGTCGCATTGTCTACCCCGGTGGAGAACCCCTCTCCCCAAGACGGCACGGCCGGCGGGACGAGCACTGCTGCAAGGGTCATTGCCGCCACCGCCGGGATGCAGTGCTCCCTCAGGCGGAACGCCGTGACCATGGCGATGTACTGGCACATGACGAACGCCTCGGCGTGGGCGAAAGGCAACTCCGCCACGAAGAAGGCGAGCATCAAGCCGTAAGCGCTCCAGAACCATATGGGTTTTGGACGGTCGAAGCGGAGGAAGCAGACGAGGTAGGCGGCGCCGAAGGGGGCGAGCGCCACCAGGCCGTACGTTTCACCGGCCCCGCCGGAATAGATCGTGACGTCGTGGCCGACGTAGTACAGCCCTGCGAGGAGCCCGAGGGCGATGATGATGCGCCGCAAGCGGACCACTCGCTGCACCGCTTCGCCGGCACCGGTGCCCGGCCGCCCGTCGCGGGGCTCCATGGTGCTCGCAAAGAAGCTCATCATCGCCCATGGATCCTACCGGCGAAGCCGCTAGCCGACATCGCCCTACTCGCTCGCGATCGCAGCCAGCACGTCCAGCCGGGCGGCTCGGCGCGCCGGCCAGGTGGCCGCGACGACTCCCAGCAGAGCCGAAAGGACGAGGAAGACGACGAGCTCTCCGGTCGGCACGCCGATGTTGCTGAGGCCGAGCGACGCGACGAGCGCCACGCCCATAGCGGTCCCGACGACGATCCCGACGACAGCACCGAAAACCGCCAGGATGACGGACTCGGAACGGACCATGGTGCGCACCTGGCGCCGCTTCATGCCGACCGCCCGCAGCAAGCCGATCTCACGTGTGCGTTCGAAGACCGACAGCATGAGGGTGTTCACGACGCCGATCAAGGCGATCAGCACGGCCAGTGCGAGCAGGGCGTAGACGAGCGTGAGGAGCTGGTTCACTGAGGAAACCTGGGCCTTTTCGTACTGCGCCCGGGTCTGGACCTCCACCGTCGGGTAGGCGGCGAGCACGCGCCCCACCTCGGCCTGGACCTTGGACGTCGCCGCAGCGCTGCCGTCTGTCTTCAAGAGCACCCCTCCCGGCACCGGGTCGCTGAAGTGGGAGACGAAAAATGCTTCACCGGCAAGGTATTTCCCGATCACGGCATTGGACCGGAATATCCCCCCGACACGCACCCGCTCTGTCCCGGTCAAGGCAAACTTGACCGGCAGGCTCGAGCCGACCGAGAGGTGGTCGGATTTGGCCGTCGACTTGTCGACGAGCAGTTCGCCGGCAGCGAGGGCACTGATGCTCCCGGCCACCATGCGGACGTCGACGGTCTCGGAAAGGCCCTGGGTTGAAACCCCGCCCAGCTGCTCGAGCGAGTGGTCAACCTCGAACTGGCCTGAATAATACGTGAGCGAGGCCGTCACGCCGGGGAGATGGGACAGTTGGGCAGCGAGCGCGCGGCTGAACGTGCCGTTGCCGTTGCTTTTCCCGGTGACGATGAGGTCTGCCCGCACGGCTTGGTCCACGCTCGCCGTCGCAGTAGTGGATATGGAAGACCCGAAAACCGCCATTGCCGACACCAGGGCCACGCCCACCATGAGCGCCGATGCCGTTTGGGCGGTGCGGGCCGGGTTGCGCATCGAATTGGCACGCCCGAGCTTGCCCGGCTCTCCAAGGATACCGGCGAGGGGGCGGCCGATCACGCTCGAAAGCGGCCGGGCGATGCTCGGCAGCAGCATGGCAAGGCCGACGAAAAAGGCGGCGGCCCCGACCCCGACAAGGAGCGCGCTCCCGAGAGCGAGCCCTGCGGCAATGAGCGCTATCCCGCCGATGCGGCTGGCAAAAAACAGCCCGAACCAGCGCCGGTGCGAGACTTTCTCCGGTTCCTCACGTTCGGTGATCGCCGCCACGGGGGCGACGCGGACGGCTCGCCGTGCCGGGCTCACGGCCGATACGACGGTGACGCCGATACCGACCGCGAGCGCGACTATCACCGTGCGGGCTTCGAAAACGAGCGGCCCCGACGGCAGGGTATAGCCGAGCCCGCTCATGAGCGCCTCGAGGCCGATCGCCGCCAGGACCCCGAGCCCCGTACCAATTAGCGAGGAGATCGCTCCCGTGAGCGCCGCCTCGGCGATCACGGAGCGGAAGACCTGCCGCCGGCTCGCCCCGATCGCCCTAAGGAGGGCAAGCTCCCTCGTGCGCTGGCCCACGGTTATCGAGAAAGTGTTGAAGATGGTGAAGGCGCCCACGAAGAGCGCTATCAGGGCGAAGATCAACAGGAAGGTCGAAAAAGAAGACAGCGCGTCGTTTATCGAGTTCGTTGTCTCGTTGGCGACAGTTTTGCCTGTGACGACCTCTATCCCCGGGGGGAGGACGTGGGCGATGGCCGCCTGCACGGTCGCCTTGTTGGCCCCCGGATCGGCCTCGACGTCGATGTGGTCGAACTTGCCGGGTTCGCCGGCGGCCTCCTGGGCGACCGGCAGCGTGAAGGCGGCAAAGGTGATGCCGGCGAGGTTGTTGGCCGTGCCGTACTCGGCAATTCCGGAAATGGTGAACGGGGCGACCGTGCCTCCCTCGAAGAGCACCCGCACGCTCTGGCCGACGCGGAAGTGGTATTTCTGGGCGGTCCCGGCATCCATAACGACTTGGCCGTTGCTGGCCGGTGCGCTCCCCTGGACCAGGCGGAGGTCCGAGATCCGCGGGTCGGCGATCCAGTTTTCGCCGATCGTGGGCTCGCTCGCGGTCGATATCGGCTGTCCGCTCGGCGAGAGGAACTGGGCATAAAACTCGCTCACGGACCCGTCGGCCGCCTCCACCCCCGGCACCCTTTTCAGGGTGGCGACCAGGCTCTCGGGCACGGGGTTGCGGACTGCGCTGGAGGCGCTCTGGGAGGGGAACTGGGCGACGCCGCGGACCTGGTAGTCGATTTTGGTGTAGATGCTGCCGACGAGGTTGTTGAAGGTGTTGTGGAGCGTGTCGGTGAGGACGAAGGTGCCCGATATGAAGGCGACACCGAGGACTATCGCAAGCGAAGTGAGCACGAGGCGCAACTTGTGCGCCGCCATCCCCCGCAAGGTGACGTGGCCCATCTCAGTTTTTCCTCGCGCCCAGCGCCCGCACCCGGTCGAGGACCGCGTCGGCAGTCGGGCGCTCCAGTTCGTCGACGACTTTGCCATCGGCGAGGAAAACGACGCGGTCTGAATAGGCAGCCGCGCTCGGGTCGTGGGTCACCATCACGATCGACTGGCCGAGCTCGTCCACCGAGGCCCGCAGGATCCCGAGCAGCTCGGCGGAGGCAGCGGAGTCGAGGTTGCCGGTCGGTTCGTCGGCGAAGATCAGCTGGGGCTTGTTGACGAGCGCCCTCGCACATGCCACGCGCTGGCACTGTCCCCCGGAGAGCTCCTTCGGCCGGTGGCCGAGCCGGTCGGTTATCCCGAGCTGGCCGACGATGTAGCCGAACCACTCCTTGTCGAGCTTGCGCCCGCCGAGGTCGGCGGGGAGGGTGATGTTTTCCCTGGCGCTGAGCGTCGGGACGAGGTTGAAGGACTGGAAGATGAACCCGACGTGGTCCCTGCGCAACTCCGTGAGAGCCGAATCGTCGAGAGAGGCGATGTCCTTGTCGCCTATCAGCGACCTGCCTCCCGTCGGCTTGTCGAGCCCTGCCATGCAGTGCATGAGGGTCGACTTGCCCGAGCCGGACGGGCCCATCACGGCGCTGAAGCACCCCCGCTCGAAGGCGATGGAAACGCTGTCCAAAGCCCGCACCGCCGTGGCGCCGGTCCCGTAGGTCTTCTCGAGCCCGATCGCCTGTGCCGCCGGGTGCCCGTTGCCTTCTGCCCCCGGGCTCGCCGGCTGGGCAGGTGTTGTGCCAGTTGAAGTCATACCTCCATGCTGGGCGAGCGGTGCCCGGACCGGTAGTGCGGCGCCTCACCACTTCCCGGTGACATTTGTCACGCGCGCCCGGCAACGCGCGACCGCCGGGCCGCCCCGACCGACGTCGCCGCCACCACTACCGCCGTTACCGCGACGAGCCCTCCGAGGAGGGCTGTTGACCGGGGCCCGTACTGGTCCAGGACCAGTCCGCCGGCTAGGGAACCTCCCGCGATGCCGATATTGAACGAGGCCGAGGTCCAGGCAGAGGAGATGTCCGTGCTGGCGGGCGCGACCTCGAGCACGTGGTTTTGGTTGGTGACGTCGTAAGCACCGAGTACGAAACAGGCGATGGCGGCGAAAGCGATGGCTGCAGGGAGCGCCCGGCCGGCAAGGTAAAGGCCGATAAGAGCCGGCACCAAGACGGCTACCGGGGCAAGGGTGGCGATCCCCGGACGCCGGCGGGACAAGACCGAGCCTGCGAAAACCCCCACCACCGTCGCCGACCCGGTGACGAGCAGCACCGGGGGCACGTCGTGCAGGGCAAGCCCGCTCACTTTGGTGAGGAACGGGCTGACGTATGTGTACACGCAGAAGAACCCGCCAACAGCCAGGGCGGTAGTCGCCAGGGCGAGCCGGTAGCGTCGCCGGTCGGGCGCCGAACCTGTCCCGGCGTGGGTGTCGGCCGGGTGATAGCTGGGCAGGAACCGCGCGATCGGCACCGACACGACGGCGGCGAGCACCCCGACTCCTACGAACGCCGCGCGCCAGCCGGCCAGCTGCCCGAGCCACGTGCCGGCCGGGACACCGAGGACGACCGCCATGGACCCGCCGCCGAGGATCCAGGCAACAGCTCGGCCCGTCATGCCTGTCGGGAACAAGCTGGCCGCCGTCGGGATGACGAGCGACCAGAAGAGAGCTTGTGCGAGCGCGGTCACCACCCGGACCGCCATCAGCCAGGCGTAGCCCGGGACGACAATGACGACGAACGACGTGAGCACGAGGGCCGCCATCAAGGCGCACATCGTTGCTTTCCTCGGCAGCCCCTTGGCCAAGTGAGCCAGGGGGGCGGAGAGCGCGACGTTGATCGCGGCATACACGGTGACGAGCCGGCCCGTTGCCACCAGTGACGAGTGGAGCGAATGAGAGATCGGCTGGAGGAGGCCCACCGGGAGGCTCTCCGTTGTCACATAGGCGAACGCAGCCGCGCTCAGGGCGCCGAGCGCTGCCGCCGCGGCCATCGGGTCGCGCCGGTGGAGGACACCCTCGAGCCCGCCCGCCGCGCCTGCCGCGCCCCCCGCGCCCCCCGCGCCCCCCGCGCCCGCATCATGTCCCGCGCTTGGCTCAGGGGCTGCCTGATCTTCGGCGATGTCCTGGGACGTTTCGGTGCACACGGAACAGCCAAGCTAGAGGACGGTGGCCGCCCTTACGGCCCGACGCAGGCGATCGGGTAGAACTTCTCGACCCTATTTGACCGTGCAGCAGGGTCAACAACGTCGAGCGCGGAGGAGGCGCCAATGACTTCAAAGCTGGCAGGGGCCCACCGAGGGGCAGTAACGCTCCTTGTCCGAGCTGGGACCACGATGATCGCGGCCGTAATTGTGCTCGTCCTCGGTACCGGCGCCACCCCGACCGGAGCACTGGTGAGGGTCAACTCAGGGCGCGGGTACCAGTTCAACAGCCCGTCGGCTCTGGCGCTCAGCTCGGGCAAGCTCTTCGTGGCCAACTATGCGGGCAATTCGGTCACCGAGCTCGAGGCATCAACTGGCGCACTCGTGAGGGTGATCTCGCGCCCGGCGGACAGGTTCAGGTACCCGGCCGCGATGGCCACAATTGGGGGCAAGCTCTTCGTGGCCAACTATGGCAGGCCAGGCTCGGTCACCGAGCTCAAGGCTGCGACCGGGGCGGTGGTGCGGGTCATCGGCGGCCCGTCTTACAAGTTCAACGGCCCCGACGCCCTCGCGCTCGATGGCGACAGGCTTTTCGTGGCTAATTCCGGGAACAAATCGGTTACCGAGGTCAACGTCTCGAACGGCGCGCTCGTGAGGGTCATATCGGGCCCGAGGTACGACCTCGATACCCCGGACGCCCTGGCGGTCGGCGCAGGAAAGCTCTTTGTGGCGAACACGGTCCTCGGCCAGAGCTCGGTCACCGTGCTCGACGCAGGGACAGGGGCACTCGTAAGGGTTATGTCGGGCCAGGGGTACGCGTTCAACAGCCCTGACGCCCTGGCGCTCAGCGGGGGCAAGCTCTTTGTCGCCGATCTCGGCCCGCCGGACGCGGTCACCGAACTGATCGCCGCCACAGGGCAGCTGGTGAGGGTCATCTCGGGCCCGGCATACGAGTTCAACTTCCCGGTGGCGATCGTCCTGGATGGGGGCAAGCTTTTTGTAGCGAACAAGTACGGCAGCTTGCTGACAGAGGTCGACGCCTCGACCGGGGCACTGGTGAAGGCCTTTTCAGGCTCGCCGTACGGGTTCAGGTTCCCGGCCGCCATGGCCCTGGACGGCGACAAGCTCTTCGTGGCTAACTCTGGCGCCGGCTCGGTTACCGAGATTAATGCCTCGACCGGGGCCCTGGTGAGGGTCCTCTCGGACTGAGGCTCTGGCACCTGGCCATCAGGGAACAGTTGGGGAACACCGCTTCGGTAGCCCTATCTCACCCGGCCGAAGGAGCCGGCCAGAGAGAGGAGCTCGCGGCAGCCCAGTTGAGCAAGGCCGTCGAAGTGGCCCGCGAGTTGCGTTACGCCTGACGCGGGGCCCGCAGAGGTCCCCACGGTCCCGTCATCGGGCGCCATCGCTCGAGCACCGGCTGGCTAAGGCGCGCTTGGACAGGAGCGCTTGTTCCTGGCTGTTTGAGGCCAAGCCGGCTGCTCGCTCGAACTCCGACGCCGCCTCGCCGTGGCGGCCCAGCTTGTCGAGCAGGTCTCCTCGTACGCTGTAAAGGAGGTGGTAACGCTCGAGCGCCCCGGAAGCGACAAGGACGTCCACCAACGCCAAGGCCGCCTCTGCCCCTGAGGCCCACGAGACCGCGACGGCGCGGTTCAATTCGATTATTGGCGAAGGAGTAATTGTCGCAAGGGCGCTGTAGAGGGCGACGAGCTCGGCCCAGTCGGTCTCTTCGGGCCTAAATGCACGCGTGTGGCACGCGGCGATGGCGGCTTGGAGGGCGTAGGGGCCGCGCGCTGTGGCTAGCGCGTCGGCTCGCTTCAGTGCCGCCTCGCCCCGCCCTATGTGGAGGCGGTCCCATGTGCGGCGGTCCTGGTCCAACAGGAGCACAGGTGCGCCTGAAGCACTCGTGCGGGCACGCAGGCGCGACGACTGGAGCTCCATGAGGGCAACGAGCCCGTGGACCTCGGGTTCGTCCGGGGTGAGGGCGGCGAGCACGCGGCCGACCCGGAGCGCCTCGGCACAGAGCTCCGGCCGCACCCAGTTGGCGCCTGCGGTGGCCGAATAGCCCTCGTTGAATATCAGGTATATGACTTCGAGCACCGCCCCCAGGCGCACCATGCGGTCTTCGCCCACGGGGACTTCGAACGCGACGCCGGCTCGGGCGATCGCTTTTTTGGCCCGTACGATCCGCTGCGCGACGGTGGCTTCAGGGAGGAGGTAGGCCCGGGCTATCTCGGGCACCGTCAGCCCGCCTACGAGGCGCAGGGTGAGAGCCACCCGGGCCGGGAGCGCCAGGACGGGGTGGCAGGCGACGAAGATCAGCCGGAGACGGTCGTCATCGATCTCCTTGTCCGATGGGCCGTGTGCCTCGTTTTCGTCCTCGCCGGCCGCAACGAGAGCGCGACCCGGTCCAGACAGCAGGTCGCTGCCGATCTGGTCGTACTTGGCCTGCAGTGTGCGTCGGCGGCGGAACGCATCGATCGCCTTCCGTTTGCCAACTGCGGTGAGCCAAGCACCGGGGTTACGCGGGGCCCCTTCACGCGGCCATTGACGGAGCGCGTCGGCGAGCGCCTCCTGAGCCAGGTCCTCCGCCAGTGCTATGTCGCCGGTGAACGCTGCGAGCACGGCGACCACCCGCGGGAACTCGACTCGGTAGACCGCCTCGATGCCGGCAGTCGAACCGGTAGCCGCCACGCCACCGATTCAACCACCGCACCGCTCGCTCGACTGGTCCTCGGCCCTGCTCCCGCCTCAGCCCGTGACGGGGCGGATACGCACTTCGCCCTCGCCCAGGACGCCGAGAAAGCGCTTGGACCACTCCACGGCTTCGGAAAGGTCGCGGCACTCCATGAGCGCCCAGCCGCCCACCAGCTCTTTGGCCTCGGTGAAAGGGCCGTCCACGACCCGGTACTCGCCATTTTTGAGGCTGATCCTCGCCCCCTCCGATGTGGGAGCGATCCCGCCCGTGGCGACGATGACCCCGGCCTTGGTCGCCTCCTCGACGAACTGGCCCATCTTGTCGAAGAGCTCGGGTGAGGGTGGCTCGGTGGGGAGATCAGCTTCGTTGGCCAGGGTGTAGCCCAGGAACCGCATAGTTTTGCTCCATTTCTTCGTCCAAGTGGGCGCCCTTCGCCTCACTCTGGTAGAGCGTCGAGCGGGGCCGGCCCGGATCGACATCGCGGCCAAAATTTCCCAGGAAATTTTTGCCCGCCGCGAGTGCGCCAAAAGCTTTCAGGTATTCTACCATGGTAGAGTTCATACAGTATTCTACACCTATGGCACTCAACCTGAAGAACGCTGAAGTCGACCGCCTTGCTTCGGAAGTGGCGCGGCTTGCCGGGGAGACGAAGACCGAGGCGGTGCGGCGAGCGCTGCTCGAACGGCGGGAGCGGCTCTCGAGCCGTGTGGGGATGGGGGACCGCGCGACCAGGCTGCGCTGGTTCCTCGAGACCCAGGTGTGGGCAGAGGTGCCCGAGCGCGAGTTGGGGAGGCGCATCACTTCGCTCGAGGAAGACGAGATCCTGGGCTACACCAGGACGGGCGTGTGATCGTCGACAGTTCTGCACTCGTAGCTGTGGTATTCAAAGAGCCGGACTACGAGGTCTTGGTTTCCAAGCTTGCGGCTACGGGTTCGCGAGCCATCGGGGCCCCGACTCTCACCGAAACTGGCATCGTGCTATCCGCGCGCCTCGGCAAAGACGCAACGGAGCTGCTGTCGGGTTTCGTTAGGGAACTCGATATGGACGAGGTCCCTTTTGGGGAAAACCACTGGCGTCAGGCGCTGGTAGCGTACTGGCGCTTCGGCCGAGGCCGGCACCCCGCGAACCTGAACTTTGGCGACTGCATGTCCTATGCCGTGGCCACCCTGGCAGGCGAGCCCTTGCTCTACGTCGGGGACGACTTTGCAAAAACCGACGTGCCTCCGGCGTAAATTTGCGTACGCTACCTCGGCGGAGCCCGCAGCGGGGAGGTCTAGTTGGCGGAGCTCGACGGCGGCCCGAGGCCCGCGCTTAAACTCGAGCCGTGGCGACACCCGAGGTCCAGTACACCGAGGCCAGCGGTGCCCGCGTCGCCTTCCAGGTGTTCGGGGAGGGAC
>DATJMJ010000183.1:0-8302 GCA_035508795.1 Acidimicrobiales bacterium | reverse complement strand
AGAGGCCGGCACAAGCACTTCCGGCGAGGCCGTCCAAGAACTCGCGTCGGGCGGGGACCGCGCTGCCCTCCATGAAGCGCGCGAAGAGCTTGTCGCCCGCATCTACCACCGCTCGGACGATTACGCTGCGACAGCCGCCCTGACTCTTGTCAACAAGGCGCTGGCCGAGGTGGGTTGGGTCGACCCGTACAGCTGGAAGCACCGGCGCAAGCCATGAGCATCCAGCGCCCGCTCTGAAGGCCCCCCCTCCGGGGCGCCTGCGTCCCGAGTGGCGGACGTAGCGGGCCCAGCCGGCCCGCGCTGCCCGTTAGCCGTTAGCCGTCCTGGCCACCATCGCCGGGGCCCAGGTCGCCGGTGAACAATTCGCGCCAGCCCCCGCTGCGAGGTGGCGACCCTCCGCTCCCCCTCAGCCGGACAACGAGGGCGATGAGGGCGGCGATAACCAGGGCGAACAAGCCGCGGCTGAGGAACCGAAGGTTACGCCGCCGTCCCTGTTTGCTCCCGCGCTTGCCAGTCATCACAGCGACCCTACCTCGCCCAGCCGCGGCCCTCTCGTGCCGCCGGAGGTACCTCCTCCCCGTTTGGAGCAGCGCCCACCGAACTACCATGGCTCGGCAATGCCGGCAGCACAACGCCTTGCGGAGCTCTCCGCCGGCACAACCGGGGTCATACCCAGCCAGATGCTCGAAGAGGCTGTCCAGGCCGGATGGGTCGATGCCGGCGAGCTGCGAGTGCCTCCCGCCAACGTCCAGCCGGCGAGCCTCGACTTGCGCCTCGGTGAACGTGCTTACCGTATCCGTTGCAGCTTCTTGCCTGGCGACAAGCAAGTCGAGGAGAAGGTCAAGGACTTGATCGTCGACGAGCTCGACCTGCGCCGCGAAGGCGCTGTGCTCGAAACCGGGCGGCCATACCTGGTGCCCCTGGCGGAGTCCCTTTCGCTGCCACCTTTCGTCCGGGCTAAGGCAAACCCCAAAAGTTCCACCGGCCGTTTGGACGTCTTCACCCGCGTCGTCACCGATTACAGCTATCGCTTCGACGAAGTGGCGGACGGCTACCACGGCAACCTCTACGTCGAAATCGTCCCGCTTTCCTTCGCCGTGCGCGCCCGGCAGGGCCTCGCCCTCAACCAGCTTCGCCTTATCGTCGGCCGGTCCGGGTTTTCCGACGAAGACATCCGCGCGAGGCACCGTAGCCAACCGCTCCTTTTTGTCGACGACGAGCCGGCGACCGAAGCGGAGCTGCACACCGGCGACGGCCTGTTCCTGAGCCTGGACCTCAAGAGGGGCAACGTGGGTTACAGGGCGCGCGAGCACACCATGGCGCTCGACATGGCCAGGCTCCGCTCGCACAGGGCCGATGACTACTGGGAGACCGTCACAGCCGAGGAAGAAGGCCGCGTCGTGCTCGCCCCCGAGCGTTTTTACCTTCTCCTGTCGCGCGAGGCGGTCCGGGTACCACCTGATCTGGCTTGTGAAATGACGGCCTACGACCCGACGAGCGGCGAGCTCCGGACGCACTACGCGGGCTTTTTCGACCCGGGTTTCGGCTACGACGCCGCCGGCACGTTACGGGGCTCCCGGGCCGCACTGGAAGTGCGGGCGCACGACGTGCCGTTCATGATCGAGCACGGCCAACAGGTCTGCCGGCTTACCTTCGAGCGCATGATCTGCCCGCCGGCCAAGCTCTACGGGCAGGGCATCGGGTCAAATTACCAGGGCCAGATCGACACGCTGGGGAAGCATTTTTCCCGCAACTGACTGTCAACGGTTGATCGTCGAAAGCCAAGGGATCCGGTCCTGGTCCGTCACGCCCTCTGCGGCGCCCAGCATGTCGACGTAGGCTGTCGAAGGCGGGTTTGTGCCTGCTCCTGTAGTGAGCACACCGAAAATGTCGATCAGCTCCCGTCGCTGAGTCTTGGCAAAGCTGAGGAGCGCCCCCCATTGCTCGGCCTGGAACGGGTAGTAGATCTGTGGCATCGGCACGTCGGGCGGGAAGCCGTAAGCCACCTGGAGCAGCTGTGACTCGGTCCAAAAGAAGCCGTCCGCAGACCCGTAATCGACCATGGCCGGCCACTTCCCGTCGACGGCCGAAGCGTAGCCGGCGAGCACGTCGTAGGTATTGATGTAGGCCGGGTCGTAGGCCGGCTCCGCATCATCGGCTGCGACCACGCGCACGTCGTCCGTATACCGGTTGACCTCCCGCAGGGAGCTGGCCCATGCACCGACCTCTTCGACCTCGTCGCCGAGTTGGGCGCCCCAGGTAAAAAAGCTCAGCGGCTCGTCCGGGCACCCACAGTTCGCGATGGCACCACAAGGTTGCCCTGTCCCGCAACTGTTATTGGTCCCGATGGCAACGTCGAGAGAGGTGCCGGCGGGCGCCCAGCGGTAATAGGCGCTGATATAGCTCTCTACCGCCGTCGCGATCGACGAAAAGGGCACGAACGCCCCGTTGTAGGCCATCGTCCCAAAGTCAGCTCCGTCGTAGCCGGGCCTCCCGAAATCGAGGATCACGATCCCCTGGGCGCCGTTTTTACCGGCCTGCTCACCCTGCAGGTAGAGCGCCCTGGCGTTGGCAGTCCGTTCGTAGTACGAGTTGGTTGTGCTCGGTACCGTGATGGCGCCTTGGGCGGTCGCCTGACCGGGGGCTAGCAAGCACGAGAGCACGGCGAAAGCAACCAACAACTTGGCCGGCGCCCGGGCGCGCGACTTCTCGGGGCGGTAACCCCACCACCCGCGCGCCACCGTCCTCCGGACGCCACGCCGCTTCATAATGTGGATATTGTCGCGCCAAAAGCGGCTGTACCAGCGCATTTGGCGTCACCAGGCCCACGCGGCCCGCCCGACGCCGGCAGCCTCAGGACCAAGTGACGCGAGCCTTGTCCCTCCACAGTTGCAACACTGACCTGTCACCATCCACATTGACCGGGCCGGACGGCGCCCGGTTCCACAAAAGGAGGTAAAGGGCACTCGCAGAACCGGAGATCGTGCAAGCCGCCGGTGCGACGCCGCTCGTTACCCGACGCCGGTCGACGTCGATGACGATGGTCCAACCCTCGCCCGTATCGGTAGCCGAGACGGCAAGCGACACCGGGGGGTCTGCCTTCAACCGGCCCTTGGGACGGGAGAAAAACCCGTTCAGGAGCTCGTCGATGCCGTCTGCTGCAAAACCCGCCGGGAGCGAGGGACGCAACCCGGCCGCAAGCTCGGCGTCGGCACAATGGATGGCCGTCTCGTGAGCCTGGCGGCGTGCCCAAAAAGCGAGCGGGCTTGGTGCCGGGAGGAACGTCCAGCAGGATAACCCGGACGGCGCCTCGGAAAGAGCATTCACGAGCTGCCCGTGGCCTTCTTCGAACCACTCGACCAACTCGGCGGCGGGGATCTCGGCGAAGTACTCCGCATCCTCTTCGTCGCTCGTTGCCCCCGGGCGGCCCGTAAGGACATATGACGTCGCCCAGCGATGCACACCACCGGTATGGCGGAGGAGGTCCGCCACCTGCCACTCGGGGCAAGAGGGCACGAAGGCGCCGGTGCCTGCGAGCGCCGCCGCGCTTGCCATGCGGCCACCCACCACCGTCAGCTGCGAAATGTACTCGTCTATTTCCATAAGGCGACCTCGGTCACGCTAGCCCCGCCCCGTTGACAAGGTCCTGGGCCGTCCGCCGCGCCCCCTGGCCCGCCAATTGCCCGACGAGCTGCACGAGCATGTCCCGGACGACCTTATCGTCACGCACCCCGGCCGGGAAGATCTCGCCGAACCCAAGCAGGACAGGGACAACGCTCGCGGCGTCCTCACGTCCTTCAAGGGCTTCGGTAACCCGGTCGTTTACGGGGTCCTCAATTTCCAAACGCTGGCCTCGGTCGGAACGCCGAGCGCTCATGCAACGCATCCACGCCGCTACGCCCAGGCAAGCCCATTGGGGCAAGGCACCCTGCGCACGCCGTTCGGCGATCGTACCGAGGAGCCGTTGGGGGAGCTTCTGGCTGCCGTCCATTGCGATCTGCAAGGTCCGGTGACGCAGCGCCGGGTTTGCGAAGCGTCCCATCAGCTGCCGTTCATAGAGGCCGACGTCGAACCCATCAGGCACTGTGAGGGTCGGGACTACGTCGTCAGCCATAAGGCGCCGTGCTGCCTCGCCAATGGCACCGTTGACGGCGGCAGAGACAAGCTCCTCTCCGGCGAGGGCGCCGAGGTAGGCGATGGTCGAATGGGCACCGTTGAGCATCCGTAGTTTCGCTTTTTCATAAGGCGCAACGTCCGTGGTGAAAACGGCACCCGCCTTTTCCCAGGCCGGCCGCGCCGCCGCGAAAAGGTCCTCGATGACCCACTGGCGGAACGGTTCGGCAACGACGGCCCCTTGGTCTTCGACGCCGAGCTCCCCGCTTGCGCGGTCACGGTCCTCGGGTGCCGTCGCAGGCACGATCCTGTCGACAACGCAACTCGGGAAGGTCACGTTTTCTGCGACCCAGTCGACGAGATGGCGAGCGTCCGGGCGGCGTTCGCAAAACTCCAGCACGACCGCCCGCAATGCGGCACCGTTACTCGGCAGGTTGTCGCAGCAAAGGACAGTGACCGGGCCCGAACCACGCTGCGCCCTCCTGGCGAAGCCCTCCGCCAACTGGCCTACGACCGTCTCGGGCGGACGGCCGGCCAGGTCGGCCACCACGTCAGGCGCGGACGTCAGGAGGCGGCCGGTCGCCGGGTCCCTGCGGTAGCCCTTCTCGGTGACCGTGAGGGTTATGAGGGCGGTGGCGGGGTCGCTCAAGCGGGACAACGCCCGCTCGCGCTCCTCCTTGGCCCACAGCACTTCGCGCAACGTCCCGATCACTCGCAGGCGCGACTCGGAGGCATCCCGCTCGGAGAGGCTGTAAAGGCCGTCCTGGGGGCCGAGCTGGCCAACGACGTCCGCGCTCCGCTGGGTAATACCGCAGATCCCCCACTCATCGCCCGATGCCGCGACAGCGTCCTCGGTGTAGACGGCCTGGTGCGCTCGATGGAAGGCACCGGGGCCCAGGTGCACCATCCTCACCGGGAGCGCCCGGGGATCGGCTCGCGGGCGGTAACGCTCGGGCACGCTGCCGAGCGTTGCCAAGCTCAGCCTCGGTTTGGCTGTCACGTGCCCGGCCGGCCGTCCAAGAGCCACGGGCTGAGCGCTAACATAGGCTTGTGAGGCGCGTGACTTTTGCGCTCGGCCTTGTGCTTTTTGTGCTGGGCGTGTTCTGGGCAGGGAGGGAAAGCACCCACGGACTGTCCGCCTTCACGGACCACTGGTGGTGCCCCCTACCGCTGGTGGCGGTCCTGATCGGGCCGGCATGCAGTGCGCTCGCAGCCCGCCGCCGGACGACCTGAGCGGCAGCGGCCAGCAGTACAAGGAAAACCGCACCCCGCCCACCTACCAAGGCCGCTGCGCGAGGTAACCGCGGACGTACTTGTCGACGCCCTCTTCGAGCGAAGTGAACTTGGCGCCGTAACCGGCCCGGCGAAGTTTGGCGGTGTCGGCCTGGGTGAAGTACTGGTACCTATCCCTGAGACCGGCAGGCATCTCGACGAACTCGATGTCCGGCTCGCGCCCGAGGCTGGCAAACAAGGCATGCGCCAGGTCGAGCCAGGTACGCGCCATGCCGGTACCACAGTTGAACAACCCCGAAGCAGACCCCTCCCCCAGGAAGTGGAGCGTCACGTCCACTGCGTCGCCGACATAGACGAAATCGCGCTGCTGCCCCCCGTCCGCGACCCCGTCCCTGTACGACTTGAACAACGACATCCTGCCCGTCCGTGAAATCTCGTCGTACGCCTTGTTGACAACGGAGCGCATGTCCCCTTTGTGGTCTTCGTAGGGGCCGAAAACGTTGAAGTACTTGAGCCCGGCGATCTTGGCGAGCAGCCCGCTGCGAAGGGCCCACAGGTCGAAAACTTGCTTCGAGTAGCCGTACATATTGAGCGGTTGGAGACTTTGAGTGACAGCGTCCTCGTCGCTGAAACCTCGCGACCCGTCGCCGTAGGTCGCCGCGCTCGAAGCGTAGACAAACCGGGCACCTTCCCCGAGCGCCCATTCGCAAAGCCGCCTCGTGTAACGGTAGTTGTTGCGCATGAGGTATTCAGCGTCCCGCTCGGTGGTCGAACTGCACGCCCCGAGGTGGACGACCCCCCGCACCGCACCAGAAGGTCGCGACGACAGCCAACCCCACAGGTCGTCGGGGGCGACGATGTCCTCGTAGCGCAGGCCAACAAGGTTGCGCCACTTGTCGTCCGCGCCGAGGTCGTCCACGAGCACAATGTCGTCGACGCCCCGCCGGTTGAGCTCGGCTACCACGTTGCGCCCTATGAACCCGGCAGCACCCGTGACAACGACCGCCGGCTTCATGTGGTGACCTGTGGAGGACCGTAGGCGGCGAGGACCCGTTCGATCGTGCCGGTGGTCGAGCGGCCCTCGACAAGGTCGGCGAGCACCACTTTGCCGCCGTGAGCCTCGACCACATCGCGCCCGCTCACATAGTGGGCCCAGTCCTTACCCTTGACGAGTACTCGCGGCAGGATCACCGAGATGATCGGGCGCGGCTCATCGTCGTCGAACACGACGACGTAATCGACGGACCGTAAACTGAGCAGCACCTGGGCTCGGTCTTCTTGGCTATTTATCGGCCGCAGAGGGCCTTTGTAGCGCCGCACCGACGCGTCGCTGTTGAGCCCGACGACCAGGGCGTCGCCCTGCTCGCGGGCAAACTCGAGATAGGTGACGTGCCCGGTGTGAAGGATGTCGAAGCTCCCGTTGGTGAACACCAGCCTCTTGCCGGCCTGCTCCATCTTCTCCCTCTCACGGCGCATCTCCTCTACGGTAAGCAGCTGCCCTCTCAGAGAGCTCATCGTCCCTCCCGCGAAACCTAAAACCCGAGTACTTTCAATAGAGAAGCGACGTCGGTGAAGTCGGGGACGATCATCGTCGCCCCACCTCTTATGAGACGCCGGCGCTTGGCGAGGTTCACGCCAAACCTTCGCCGCTCGTCGCTGCACAACCCTACCGCCACCACCCCGCGTTTGCGAGCCTCGCGCATCTCGGCCGGGCCGTCGCCGATGACCACGACAGCCCGCGGGTCAACGCGGCCACCGGCAAGGATCTCCTCCAGGACGGCCGCCTTCGCGTCGTAACCCGGGTCGCGCCCTGAACCATAGATGCGCCCGTCGAAATAACCGGCGAGGCCGAGCGCCTCCGCCTCCGTTTTTACGTGGTTGACGTCCGACCCGCTGGCTATGTAGAGCCGGGCTCCCCTGCTGCGCAGGGCCTCGAGGAGGACGGTGGCGTTTTTCATCTGGAAGTCCGACTGGTCGAGCTGCCCGGCAGCGACCTTGGCGAGCCGGCCCGCCACCATGCCCGCGAGCTGAGAACTGTAGATCGCCAGGTAGCCGTGACCGTCGAGGATTTCCTCCTCCGGGACGTAACCGAAGTAGCGGACGAGGTCAGCCAGCTGTTGCATCTGTGCGATCGTCGCCATCCCCGTCGTGCGGTCGATGAGCTGGCGGGCAGCCGCCCAAACCTTGCCATGCTCGGCCGCCCCGGCGCCCCCGGCGGCACCACCGAGCACGGCGCGAGCCATCACGTCCTCCATGACCTGTCCCCAACCTTCGCGCAGGGTCGACAGCGTCCCGTCGAAATCGAAAACGACTTGCTCGGGCGGCAGATCCCGGGGAACCGCGGGTTGCGCCAGCACAAGCTCGATGTCGGTACCCGGGAAATACCTGGCCCGTTCGGGGATTTCGGCGAGCTCAGGCGCATAGACGAAGTTGACCGAAGGGAGGGTTGCTGTCAGCTCGGCCGCGCTAGCCGTACCGGTCACGCGGAGTTGGCGCACGGTAACCGAAGCCGCGAGATTGGCAAGCGACGCAGCCGCCGCGATCTCGCCGCCGCAGGCAAGGACTGCGGCCACCGATGCCACAACAGTGTCCCCTGCGCCGACAGTGTCTATTTCTCCCGTGACTTCGACGCCCGGGACGACGTAAACGCCCTCGGTGCCCGCCGCCACAATGCCGCGCTCGCCACGCGTTATGAAAACCGGTTTGGTCGTATTGCGAGCCGTTCTCGCCGCGAGCTCCACGACATCTTCTTCTGAGACGTCATCGGCTAAGGGGGCCGCCGCACCTGTCCCGGCCCCGGTCCGGGCCCCGGTCTTGCCATGGGCCCCAAGGCGCCGGGCCGCCTCCTGCGCGTTCAACTTCAGGACCGCCCGCTCGTACAGCGCGCCGGGTGACCTCGCGTCGACGACGAAGACGGTGCCCGGGTGGGCCGCTATGAGGGCATTGATCCCGCTGA
>DATJMJ010000182.1:0-5211 GCA_035508795.1 Acidimicrobiales bacterium | reverse complement strand
GGCGCCGTGCTTTCGATGGGCCCGACGTTGCATGTGCTCGGCCATGTGACGAAGCTCGAGTTGCCCTACAGCTTGGTGGCAAAACTACCGGTGCTTCACAACCTCCTCCCGAGCCGCTTTGCCTCGGTCACGACGTTGGGTGAGGGCTTGCTCGTGGCCCTCGGGACCGACGAGCTGAAGCGGCTCAGGGCAGGACGCAAAGCCGGCGCGCTCGCGCTGCTCGGGGCCGGGCTCGCCACGGTATTCCCGTCGGTGCATTTCCCGGCCGCAACGAGCCCGATCTTGAGCGAGTTCACGTCCGGGTTTTCCTGCCCTGCGCCGGCTCAGCAGCACCCGCCGGGGCGGCCCCCAGTCGCCCTGGTCGTCCCGGCAGTCAATGAGCTCGACCTGCGCTGGCAAGCGGAGTCCGGGTTCTGCTTCGTGATGCCGACCGCAACGGGGTTGACTGGGACGAACGCTGGAGACGTGACTCGTACCGGTGCCCTCCTTGCTCTCTCGGACCCTTCGTTGGCAATGCCGCTCGAGACCCCGGCGACCCGGGCGGAGGCCGCACAGGAGATAAGCGATCTCGACATCCGGGAGCTGGTCGTCGCCCCGCAGTCACCAGCCGTGCCGTCTTGGGGGGACCCGCAACAAGCCCAAGCTGTTGCCTGGCTCGAATGGTTGCTCGGCCAGGCCCCGCAAAGAGGCACGGGCTCGTACCCGGACTTTGTCTGGAGGGACTTACCACCTGTCGGGGACATCGCGTCCGGGCGAGTCGGCACGGTGCCGGGTGCGTAAGCGGGACCGGGCGCTCACGGCTGGGGCGCTGCTAGTGGCCGTCCTCGCAGGTGGGGCGCTCGTGGGCGCCGTACACAATGAGGGGCGGCCCATGCCGCTCGGGCTTTCGGTCACGTCCGGACCTCCGGGCACGCTTGTGACGGTGAGCGGTGACGCCGGCGCAGGCTGTTCGCCGGCCAGCGGGTCGACGGCTCTCGACTTCGAGCAGACCGGAGGCACAAAGGCGAAGCCCTTCAGTGAAATGACCGTGCCCATGGCAAGCGACGGTTTGTGGTCTACGACCTTCGCGGTCCCCGGTTACCTGGGAAGCTCCGCCGTTGGCGAGCGCGGTGCAGCGGTGGCAACGGGCGAGTACCAGTTCGCCGGCGAGCTCTGCGACGGCAAGGGCTACCAGAGGGCTGCTTTCCGCGTCACCGCGCCCATCAGCCCACAAAAGGTCCCGACCTACGTCGGGATAACGCCTACCCCGGACGGGGCGGGTTACTGGTTGGTAGCAAACACGGGTGATGTGGAAGCCTTTGGGGATGCTCGTGCTTTCGGCTCGTTGACTGCTGCGGACGTCCGACCGGCCGCTCCGATAGTCGGCATGGCGAGGACGGCTGATGGCAACGGGTACTGGCTGGCGGACGAAGAAGGGCGCATCTATAGCTTCGGCGACGCGGGCTCGTACGCACCAGGGCTGGCGAAGGTGGACGGGCGCCCACCTATAACAGGGCTAGCAGCGGCACCTGATGGCGGCGGCCTGTGGCTCCTCGGTGCGGGTGGGCAGGTTTACCCGGTCGGCGACGCCGGCACCAGCGGTGCACCCGCCGAGGTACCCTCCACGTACGACGGGATCGCCGCGCGCCCAGCAGGCGGCTACGTAGTGAGCACTGCAACGGGAAGTGGAGCCTACGCGTTCCCGGGTGGCCAGCCGCTCGGAGGAAGCTCGTCTCTCGCTCTCACCGCATCGCTCGTGGGGACCGCAGTGACGCCTTCGGGGAACGGAGCCTGGGAGGCGGGCGCAGAAGGCAGCGTGTTCCCATCCGGAGACGCCATCTTTTACGGGTCCCTGCCCGATGACCACATCACACCCGACGCTCCGGTGACAGGGATTGCTTCCACGCCCGATGGGCGGGGTTACTGGTTGATAGGCGGGGACGGGACCGTGTTCAGCTTCGGCGACGCCCGTTTCTTCGGGATGGCCTACGACGGGGCGTCATGAGGCGTCTCAGCGACTACACGGGTGACGCAGAGGCGCTCGACGAAGGTGTCGAAGGCTCACTGAGCTTGGCAACGCCCGTGCCGAACGGGCGACCTCGTGCCGCACGGCCGCTGCTGCGAACGTGGGCCGCGTCCTTTTTCGTCATCTGGCTAGCAGCAGCCTCGTGGAGCTGGGCGAGCCCCGTCGGCTCGGCGCCCGACGAGCCCGCACACCTTATCCGAGCAGCGTCGCTAGTGCGAGGGGAGCTCCTGGGCCACGCGCTCCCGCACGTCACCGCTTCCAACAAGGCGTACCTCGCGGTCGAAGCACCCGAGGTGTTTGCCCGACTTGCCAACGACGTGCAGTGTTTCCAGTCGAAGCCATCTGTGCCGGCCAGTTGTCAGGGCTCCTTGGCCGGTTCCCGGGCGGACGTCAATGTCTACACCTACGTCGGACGCTACCCGCCGCTCTACTACGCGCTGGTTGGGCTCCCCACCTTGGCGATGGTTTCGCCGGGGGGGATTTACCTCGCCCGGCTCGTGAGCGCATCGCTTTCGGCAGCGATGCTTGCTCTCGGTGTTGTCTGTGCCCGCCGTTGCCGCGGCACGCCGCTCATCGGTGCCGGGATGGCCCTGGCCGTGACGCCCATGACCCTTTACCTCGCCGGGGTCATCAACCCGAGCGGCCTCGAGATCGCGAGCGCGATCACTGCCTGGGTGGCAGGCATGGCACTTGTCTCAGGAGCCGACGACGGTGCGCCTGCTCCCGTTGTGGTCGGGACTCTTGGCCTTTCTCTCATGGTGCTGTTGCTCGTCCGAGGGCTCTCCCCCCTTTGGGTTGCCTGCATCGCGGCCGCACTCGTCGCTTTTCTCGGACGAAGGGTGCGAGTTCTCGCGCGGGCACGCATCGTGCAGAACTGGTTCGGCGGGTGCGTCGTAGCCGGTCTCGCCGCCCTCGCGTGGGACCTCTACGCGAACCCGTTCCTCACAGAACCCGGCGCCCCTGTTGCCAAAGGCACGGCTACTCCGCAACTTTTGATGCTTGCGTTGGAGCGCGTTGACCGCCTCGTCACTTCGTCCGTCGGCCAGTTCGGGTGGCTCGACACGCCATCTCCGTTCGCCGTCATCGTGACGTGGCTGGGCGCCCTGGGCGCAATCGTGCTCATCGCGACTTGCGTTGCAAGCCGGCGAGATGCCTTGGTAACGGCCGGCACGTTGGCAACTTGGGTCGTCCTGCCGCTAATCCTGATCTTGGCCGAAGCTCGCTCCGAGGGCATAGTTGGCCAGGGACGCGATTTCATGGGCCTGGCCGTTGGGGCCCCACTGGTCGCGAGTGCGGCAACGGGCGAGCGTTTTGCCAACCGGGCGGCCTCCCTGCGCCTTTCCACGCTGGTCGTCATCGCGCTTGTGTTTTGCCAAGTTCTGGACTTCTACGGTGCCCTTCGGCGCAACACGGTGGGGATCACCGGACCTCTCGACGCCTTTGCCGGGACGGCTGATGCGTGGCACCCTCCGGTCCCGGCGCTTCTCACCTTCCTCGTTTTTGCCTTTGCGGTTGCAAGTTGCGGGCTCTTGATGCGACTGGTCGCCGCTTCGGCACCCTCAGGCCAGAAGCCGGCTATGGGTGCTTACGACGTTGTCGCCGCCAGTGCTGCGAGCTGCGAACGTGAGGAGACGCCAAGCTTGCGGTAGGCGTGGGCAAGGTGGCTCTCGACTGTGTAGACGCTCAGGTGGAGCTGGGCGGCGATCTGCTTGTTCGGCTGCCCTCGAGCCGCCAGGGCAACAACCTGGTGTTCGGCGGAACTCAAGCCCCCCGTGTCGTTCGGCCGGCGCCCACTCACGTGGGTGAGCTCGGCACGCGACTGGGCTGCCCAACCATCCGAGCCGATCAGGTCGAACAAGGCTGCAGCTTGCCCCAGCGCCTCGCGTGCGATCTGCCAGCTCCTGTAACTACGCGCGGCCCGGCCCGCTGCGAGGAGGGCCCTCGCCGAGTCGAAGCCCAGGCCGAGGGATCGATAGGTGCGGGCGGCGTCCTTGAGCCCGGCAAGCGCAGCCGCGTCCGGGCCTGCAGACAAGGCGAGGAGCGCTTCGCAGAACCTCGCGGTTGCCAGGCCCCAGGGGTGTTGCTGCTCGCGCGCCAATCTCCTCACTCGTCGAGTCACGGCTCCCGCCTCGTCACGCCGGCCAAGGCCGACGAGCGCCTCCACCAGGTCGGGGGCGACCGGGAACAAGCCGGGCTCTTCGACTCCCTCCTTCTCGCAGTGTTCCCAGACCTCACTCAGGCTCACCACGGCTCGCTCGTGGTCGTGCGCCGCCATCGCGGCCAGGCCGCGCGCCCTTAGCGCCTCGAGCTCGTCCCAACGCAGCCCGTTCGCACGGCAGGCGTCGATGGCCTGGCCCGCCCAGCGCTCGCCCTCGGCAGCGTCGCCCCGACCGGCGGCGAGCAGCGCACGACAGCGATCTAGGGCGGCCTGGTCGAGGGCAGAGCGTTCTGCCGACGCGGCCCAGTCCTCGAGCCAGTGCTCGGCTTTGACCCACTCGCCCGCTCGTAGCTCGAGCTCGCACAGCTGGTGGACGAGCCAGGCAGAAGATCGGCCCTCCCCTCGCTCCTCAGCGAGGTCCAGCAAGCGGACCAGCTCGGAGCGCGCCCGTTCTACCTGGCCCCGCCTGGCCAGGCGGTCGGCCACAAGCCGTTCGACACTTCGCTGGAGGGGGAAGGCATCCGTCGAGATCGCGGCGAAGCGCTCGCACTGCTGGTCGATCGCCAGCCCTCGCATGACCCGGATCGTCGCGACAGCGAACAACACTTCGCGCTCGGCGGTTGGGCCGGCTGCCTGTGCAGCGCCGAGCGCCGCCCAGGCCGAGCTCTCCGCCTCGTCGACGCGTTCGACCCGGGCGACAGCGAGGTGACGGGCCCAACGCGCTGTGGCGCGCGTGTGTAGTTCAGCGTCGCCGAAGCTGTCGGCTAATGCACGCTCCAGGTGGGCGCCCGAGGCCTCGACAGGCACCACGGCGAAGTCGCTCTCAGCCAAGACCATGTGTGCCCTAGCCCGGACCGGGCCGGGCGTGAGCTGTGCCAGCTCGGGCCGGAGCAACGAACCCGCTCGCTCGTGTTCGCCTGCCACCACGAGCCGCTCGGCCAATTCGACGAGCCGCTCAGCTCTCTTCGTGGACCCCGCGGGCGTGAGGCGGAAAGCATGGCCGGCGAGCTCGGCCGCCTCGCCCGCTGCCCCGCCGGCTGCGAGCCGG
>DATJMJ010000181.1:0-5612 GCA_035508795.1 Acidimicrobiales bacterium | reverse complement strand
CTCGGGGCCCTGGGCCAGCTCGGGAGCTGGCACCGGCCGGGGGCCCGCCGCCAGGACGGCCCCCGGGAGCACACTGGCCCGGTGGGCCGGTGCAGCCCCGCCGGGAGGCGCCTCCACCGCGTCGAGCTTGACTATCTTCATTGCACCATCTCCAATACGATACGTCTCGTTTTCCTAACGTTGCCAACCCAGGAGGACCAGTGAGTATTCCGAACGGCCCACCACCGGCTTCGGGCGTGGCGGGCGAGGTCCCACCCGAGACCGGTCCCGAGGGTCGCGAGGCTCGGCCCGGGGTTAGTCCCGAGGCCGGTCCCGAGGCTGGTCCCGCGGTCGGCGGGGAGGGGGGAGCCCATCGGGGCGCCGGGAGGCCGAGGAGCGCTGAGGCGGGGTCGCGCATCCTCGAGGTCGCCACGGCTCTGTTGGCCGAGCGTGGCCTCGCCGGGATGTCGATGGAGGAGGTCGCAGCCCGGGCGGGTGTCGGAAAGGCCACTGTCTACAGGCGCTGGCCTTCGAGGGGTGCGCTCGCTCTCGATGCGTTTGTCACCGAGTTCCAGAGCCAGTTACCCCTCCCGGATACCGGGACGTTGCGAGGAGACCTTCAGGCGTCGCTCCGCTCGTGGGTGCGAGCCGTCAACGAGACGCGGGCCGGTCCGATGCTGGCCGGCCTGATCGCCGAGGCGCAACGTGACCCGAAGCTGGCTGTCGCCTGGAGAGAACGGGTCTTCAACCCTCTCCGGGCGCATCACCGGGCGATCCTCGATGCGGCGGTGCAGCGCGGTGAAGTGCCGCCTTCGACCGATGCCGAGCTGGTGCTGGACCTCGTCTTCGGTGCCGGGTACCACCGGCTCCTTCACGGGCACTTGCCTCTCGACGATCGTTTCGCAAACCGGGCGGTCGATTTTGTCATGGACGGGATCGCGCCTCGGGCGGGTAACTGAAAAGCGCTTGCACCCGCTGGTGCGGGCCGAGCGCCCGGGGCAGGTTGGTGAGCCCGGCGCCCGCGCGAGCTTGTGCTGCGGCTCCGGTGCCCTGTAAGCCGGGATAATGGGCCCGCTCTCCGCATTGGCAATCGCGGGAGCAGGGCTCGCCGCGGGGACGATCAACACCATTGTCGGGTCCGGGACGCTGATCACCTTCCCGACGTTGCTCGCGCTCGGCTACCCGGCCCTTGTCGCGAACGTCTCCAACACCGTCGGGCTTGTGCCGGGTTCGGTCTCGGGTGTCCAGGCGTACCGCAAGGAGCTCTCGAGCCGGCAGCAGTTGCTGCGGTGTGCCCGGCTGGGCGCCTTTTCGGTGATGGGCTCGGTCCTCGGGTCGGTGCTCTTGTTTGTCTTCCCGGGCTCGGCTTTCCGCAGGGTCATCCCGTTCCTCATCCTCGTGGCCTGCCTCCTGGTGGCACTCCAACCGGGCATCAGCCGCCGCCTCGGCCGCGGGGGCGGCAACACCCAACCGTCAACGTTTCCGGGAGCGTCAGGCCCACAGGGCGCACCGGGTGACCCGGGCATATCGGGTGACCCGGGCATATCGGGTGACCCCGGCACGCTGGGCACGCTGGGCGCGCCGCCGGACGTGCCGGCCTCGCCGGAGGCAGGTCAGCGACTGAGAGCTGGTGCCGGTGCCGGCAGGGGAGAAGGTCCTCCGGAAAAAGCCAGTCCCTACAAGGAGAGAGCGACCGCCGCGAGCGTCCTGACCGGCGACCGCAGGCAGACGGCGGTGCTCCTTACGGCGGTTTTCCTGACCGGCGTCTACGGTGGCTACTTCGGCGCGGCGCAGGGCGTCGTGCTCATCTCGGTGCTGGCCATCTTTATCGAGGACAGCCTGCAGCGGCTCAACGCCGTCAAAAACGTCTTGGCGCTGCTGGCAAATCTTGTGGCCGGGGTGATCTTCATTTTCAGCGGCCGGGTTTCGTGGGGCGCCGCCGGCTTACTTGCGCTTGGCGCGATCGTCGGCGGCCAGATAGGTGGCCGGGTTGGGAGGCGGCTCCCGCAGCCCGTGTTGCGCGCGGCGATCATAATTGTGGGCACGACCGTTTCCATAGTGCTGTTGGTTTAGCGGCCCCGCGGGTCGTGGGCCTTTTTGGAGGGCGTCGTGCCGATGGGCCGATGGCCCGGTTGGGCGCCCGACTACGTCGTTTCCTCCCGAACTTGCCGCAAAGCTTTCATTTTGCCTCACTCTGGTTGCGATCGAGAAGGGCGGGCGCGCTTCGTCATTGAAAACAGTGACGGAGCGCGACCAAAGTGTGCGAGCGCGACCAGAGTGGCCGCTCGAGCGAGAGAACAGGGACAGGCACGGGGAAATTTTGCCTCCGGAGGAGCCAGCTCGCTGCAGCAGCTCCACTCGGCCGGCCGGAGCTGTCAACTGGTCGCGTTGCCCAAGTAAGGCGCATCCCCAAAGGCATAGACCTGGCCGTCGCTGTCCATCACGTAATAGCCCTCCCCGTCAACGCTTCTCGCGATCGCCGTCAGGGGTGCCGGCGGCGGTTTGCTCCCTTCGCTGCCGAGGAAGGAGGCGCCGAACGAAAAGACGTCGCCGTTCGAGGACGCAAGCCTGTACCCGTTGGCCTTTGGGCCTGTCGTTATCCCGATGATCGGCCCCTGGTCGGGGATCTTGGACGCCAGGGCGGTTACCGAGCCGTAGTAGAAAGCGGCCCCAAACCCGAAGACGCCGCCGTCCGATGCCACAAGCCAGTACCCCTTCCCATCGGGGACAGCCGTAATGCCGGCGATGGGGGCGTTCAGATGGCGCCCTGCCATCGAGCCGTAGAACTTCGCGTCGCCGTAGGTGTATATCACCCCATTGGCGGCGACTATCCAGTAGCCATTGCCATCGGGCGTCGCGGCCATCCCCACCATCGGGGAAGAAGGGTGCAAATGATAAGGGCTGCCGAAAGAACCTGCGTCGCCCATTGCGAAGACCTGTCCGTTCGATGCGAGCAACCAGTAGCCCTGGTAATCCGGGGTAGGGGTGATGGCCACCGCCGTGGCCGAGAGGAGCTTCGGCGCCGAGCCGAAATTGATGGCGGACCCGAACGCTGTGACGGCACCGGTCTGGCTGAGGGCCCAGTAGCCGGCGCAGCCCAACCATTCGGATGCGGCCAGCGCTACGGGCGTGCCCTTCAGCGCCTTGTCCACCGGCGCGGTGCAGGCCCTTGCCGGCGTGCCCGTCGGAGACCTCGGGAACGACGAGCTGAGGCCCGATGACGCGCCCGTCTTGGACGTACTGCTGGCCGGGGCGACGTAAGGGGGGCCGCTGGCCAAAGCAGCGCTGCGTGCCCCGCAAAGAGCGCCCGAAGCCAGGTTGACGCCGCCGAGGTAGCCCACGCCGGTGGCCATCGAGTACCCGCCCGTAGCCGACGCAGCGTACAGCCCGCCGTTCGAGCCGAGGAGGTCATTGTCGCCGGAAACCACGGGACTTGAAACGGATTTCGGGTTGCTGTAGAGAAGCGGGCCCAAGAAGCCGATCTTGGTCGGGCAGAGGCTTTCCGACAGCAGTACTACGGCGCCCCACGAGGGTGCCGAAAGGCTCGTACCGCCGAAGCCGAGCCAGCCTCCTCCGTTCCCACAGATCGTGCAGTACTGCGAGTAGGGGTCGCCGGCGAGAGCCGAGACGTCGGGGATCTCCCTGCACCCCTGTGCCCCAAAGGCACATGCCGGGGAGACCGGCAGGTTGGCCGGCTGGTACTTCGGCCGCGGCCAGATCTGGCTGGCACCTCCTCCGCTGGCGCCGTTGCCGGCGCACCCGGTGTCGAGGCACGCAGCCGTAAGCGCACCATGGCTGTTCCAGACGTATTGCGGTCCCGTCGGCGTGTCGCTGGCGGTCCCGCCTACCGCGGTCACATAGGGGGCTGAGGCAGGGTCGTCGACTGCCAGTTGCGAACTTGACGACTGGCTGTAGCAGCCTTCGGAGCCGTCGTCACCCGTAGCGACGAGCACGGTTTGGCCCTGTGCCGCCGCCTCCTCGAAAAGGACCTCCTCAGTCTCGTAATAGCTGACGCCGAGACCGGTGAGCGGTTCGCACGAGGTCCAAGACGAGGAGATGACGTCCGGCAGCCCACCGGGCGCGCTGCCTGAAACAGCGAGCTGCCATGGGCCGAGACCCGTCCCCGATTGGTTCGACTCGTAAAGCTGGACGGTCGCTTTGGGCGCTATTGCCGCCACGACCTCGACGTCGGCGGCTGCCTCCGATTGAGGTTGCGTGGGCGGCTGGGCCGTCGGGTCGTAGTAGACGGTGAGGGGCGCCCCTATGCAGGCGTCGAAGGTGTTGATGGCGGCCCTGTCGGCGAGCGAGTACTCGATGAGGCCGATGGTTTCGCCCTGCCCCTTGTCACCCAGTTGGTAAAAACCCTTCAGCTGGTACGCCTCCTCGAGCAACTGAGGTGTAAGGCCGCCATCGTCGAGGCCTTCGCACGTAGCGGCCGGAGGGGTGGTCGTGCTCGTGGTGCTGGTGGGGCTCGTCGTGGTCGTCGTGCTGGTAGCGCCCACACCGGTCGTGCTCGTCGATGTCGATGTCGACGTCGACGTCGACGTGGTGCCCGTCGTCGAAGTTGAGCCGGTTGTCGAGGTCGTGGTCGTCGTGGCGGTCGTGGTCGTCGTCGTGGTCGCAGTCGCAGGAACGTTCGTGGCACTAGCCGGCACGTCTGCAGCGGCTTCCCCGGTCGCCGGGAAGCGGACAAGGTTGGTCGTCTCCTGCACCCACGGCCCGAGGCCGTCGACGTAGGCGACGTCAGGAGCGAGAGCGCCCGGGAGGGAAGGGGCGGAAAGAGTGCCGGTGACCTCGGTCCCCGACGCGGTGCGCACCCGCTCGAACGTGGTGCCGAAGGCCGCCTCGAACTTGCCCGCGGCTCCCTCGACAGTTTGTGCAAGGCCGTCACGGGCGAGGGGGCCGACCTTCAGCCCTTCCCCGGCCAGGTAGGCGTCGACACTGCTCACCTCCGCTGCGCCGGCACCGAAGCGGGAGGCGAACTGGGGGACCGTCAAGAAGTGGTGGTAGGCGGGGTCGCCCGGCGTAGAGACCGCCGCCGCCAGAGCGTCCAGGCCGGCCGCGTCCCTCGGCCTGAAGAAGATCTGGACCTGTTGGGCCGACCCTGCGGGTGCCGGCCCGAGCACAGCGGCCCCAAAAAGGGACGGCGATGGCGGGGCCGCGCCTTGAAGGCGGACCAGCCGGCCGGCGGGGGCATGCGCGCCGAGCGCGCCGAGGGCCCGGAGCGGCGCCGGTGCCGGTATTGGCCGCCGGGTGGCTCGGGAGAGCGGCCCCCAGGCGATAGCGGGTGCGACCGTCCCGATCAAGCCGATGGACAAGAACACCAAAATGCCAACGCGCGCGCTCCCCGTTGGCCGTGTCATGCTTTGCCTGCTCCTCTTCTGCCGACGCGGGACACTAGCTCGCACTCACCGCGCCAGCACCCTCTATACTGTCTCGCGCCGTCAGGCTCCATAGGACAAGGCGGTACACCAAGAAACTGGGACCTGTGGTGCAGCCTGGAGTGCACGCCGGCCTGTCAAGCCGGAGGCCGCGGGTTCAAATCCCGTCAGGTCCGCGGTCGGATAGCTCAGTTGGTAGAGCGCGCGCCTGAAAAGTGCGAGGTCGCCGGATCGACGCCGGCTCCGACCACC
>DATJMJ010000180.1:0-3738 GCA_035508795.1 Acidimicrobiales bacterium | reverse complement strand
AAAACCGCCGCGCTTCCACGTACCCGGGCCCCACTGCGTTTTTGACCCATTCCATGCGTGCAGCTACGGACTTCAAGCGGTCCGTCAGACTGAAGGCGGCATCCGAAGCCTTCGGCACGGCTCCGACGGCAACTGAAGCGGAAAGGTCCCACATGTGGCGGGTAAACAGGAGGTAGTCCTCGACGTCCTGGCGCTGGACGTCGCCAGGAGAACACCTGCTGCCGTCAACGAACCCGTAAAAGCCGACACCGTGCTCTTGGCTGGCGGCAACCGGTTCAGGGATGCAACGAATTCCCCGTTGCCACAGGAGGCGGAGCACCGTGAACTCGGTCGACAGCCGATCGCGTGGGTCTGATGGGTGCCGGAAATACAGCTTGCCTACAAGGCGGGTACCGGCATGCCAAAAGCTGTACAAGACGTTGTTCATCCCCCCGCTCAACCTCTCGAGGCCAATTGGCTCTTGACCCAGTACGTCGCGAGCTGCCGCCTTGATCGTCTCCTCGGCGTCTCGGGCCGCTTGCGACGGCTCGGAGCGGCTCGCGTCCTGGAGGGTCAACGCGCCGAGCGATCGAGCGGCACTGGAAACCGGCGCGGCACAGCCGCCTCTTGGGCGGCTATTAACCGTGCTGTCGAGTGGGCGTCTGGGACGGCAAGGCGGTAACGACGCTCGAGCTCCTGACTGTCCATGGTCGTATGGAGCGGGGCCGACCCGGCCGGCAGGTCTGCATTCGCAGCGCTGTTCTCCTCGACAAGGCCGGCCTCAGCTCCTAACGCGAGTGCCATGCACCGAGCGAAATCGGCGTACGAAACATCCGCCGGCCCACTCAGCTGGAACACGCCGCTCGCGCGCTCGTCGAGGAGCGCGGAGACTGCGAGCGCCACGATATCGAGCGGGACAGGCGCCAGCACCATGTCGGAGAAGGCAAAGACTCGCTCACCAGCTAGCAGACCCCTGGCCCACTTGCTCGTCGTTGATGTTCCGGGCCCCAGCACGCGTGAGAGCCTCAAGATCCCGGCGCGTTGGCCAGCCTGCATCGCCCTCAGCAAATGCTCCTCAACGGCCACCTTCTGACGCCCGTACTCGCTAACTGGGCTAAACGAGCTGTCGCTCGGGACGCGCGGCACGCTCCCATTGAACACTTGGTTGCTCGAGAGGAACAGCGTATAGATCCCCAGCTGCCCCAAAAGGTCGAGGAGCTTAGTCGTGGACTCGACGTTGATGGCTCTCGTACCTATTGGGTCCTCGGCACAATCGGCGAGCCGGACGCGACCAGCACATAGGCAGGCTGCTGTTGTGCCCTGAGGAGGGCGCCATGACTCAACGTCTTCCAACTCCAGGTGGGCAAGTCCCGGCCCCAACCGATCGGCCCGTCGGGTGGTGGCGACCACTCGTCTGCCCCGGGACTCCAGCTGCCGCACGACGGCTCCACCAACCTCGGAGTCGGCACCGATAACAAGGTAGAGCGGTTGCTCCTTCATGGCTCGCTCAGCGCCAAGAGCCCGACGCCGGCCGCCACGACGTCGCTGGCCGCTAGACCGTAGTAATCCAGGAGCTCTTGTTGGGATCCGTACTTCTCCGGAAAGCGGTCCGGAAGGCCCAAGCGTTTGACAGGAGGGATGCCGGCTCCAAGTTCGTCGGCCAATACCTCGAGCACCGCGCTCCCCAAACCCCCAGAAGCCACGCCTTCTTCGACCGTGACCACCCCCCGAGCGCCGGCGCAAACGTCGAGTACTGTCTCGGCGTCGAGGGGCTTCACTGTGTGAGCATGGACAACTGAGCACGAGAGCCCCCGAGAACTGAGTTCGCGGGCGGCCTCGAGGCATGTCGTCGTCATGACCCCCGTAGAAACGAGCACCACGTCGCTGCGACCGTTGGAACGGACCATCGGGATGGCCTTCCCGATCGCAAAGCCAGCGTCGGAGTTGCTGATAATCGGGTCTCCACCCTTGGCCAATCGTATGTATATCGGGTGGGGCCAACTCAAGGTTGCCCTCATGAGGCGCACCATCTCGTCGGCGTCACAAACGGCAACCACCGCCATATTCGGGAGCGCCCGCATGATGACGATGTCTTCGATAGCGAGATGAGTTGGCCCAAGCGGCGCGTAAACAAGCCCACCCCCGTTGCCGATCAGCCTTACGGGCAGGTCGTGCAAGCACAAGTCGATGGCGACCTGTTCGTAACAACGGCGGGTGATAAAGGTCGCGATCGTATTGACGTATGGCATGAAGCCGTCCATCGCCAGCCCCGCGGCCATGCCGATGACGTTGGCCTCGCTGACGCCTTCCATGTACCAGCGTTCAGGCATCTCTTCGCGCATTTCGCGCAGAAACCCGGGCGACAGGTCCGAGCCGACGAAAACCACTCTGTCGTCGGTGCGCGCCAGTTCGTAGACCATGCGGGTGCAGGTCGCGCGCATGATTAACCGAGCCCCGCCAGGATCTCGTCGATCATCTCTGTAGTGAGCCGAGCCTTGTGGTGCCATTCGGCGTTGTTCTCGGCGATACCGATCCCCTTGCCCTTGATCGTGTGGCAGATAACCGCTGTCGGACGGTCAGGGTCGCGCGGCAATGCCCGTAGCAAGGCGCGCAATGCGTCGACATCATGCCCGTCGACCTCGACTGCAGCGAAATTGAAGGCTTCCCATTTTCTCGCAAGCGGCTCGAGTGGTTGGATTTCGTCCGTCGGCCCTGCCGATTGGATCTTGTTGTAGTCGATTAGGACGGTAAGGTTGGCGAGACGATGTTTCCCGGCGCACAATGCCGCCTCCCAGACTGACCCCTCGTCCGTTTCACCGTCTCCTTGTACGACAAAAATGCGGCTCGGCCGCTTCTGCATCCGCGCGGCAAGCGCCATCCCGACGCCGTAAGAAAGACCGTGCCCGAGCGCTCCTGTGGATGCCTCGACCCCCGGGACCTTGCCTGCTTCGGGGTGACCACCGAGTATCGAGTCCCGCCGGCAAAACGTGTCGAGCACCTCCACGGGGAAGAAACCTTTGTCAGCGAGGACCGCGTACAAGGCTACGCAACCGTGGCCCTTGCTGAGGATCAGGCGGTCCCGCGCCGGCCAGTGCGGCTCGCTCGGCCTATAGTCCATTACGTCGTCGTATAGCACCCGCAGGATCTCGACAAGCGACATGGTCGAGCCAACATGGCCCCTCTTGCCTCCGGCCAGCGCTCGGACAGCCAGGCGGCGAAGGTGCACCGAGCGCTCATCAAGGGGCATTCTCCCACCATCCTCGGCCTTTGCGGCCGTCGTCGTTTGCACGGTCAACTCGCTGCCCTCGCCGCGTCGGCATAGTGGTCGTGAGCCTCCGGCGCGGGCGCACCGAAGATCTCGCGCCCTATCTGCTCCCAAGACGAGCAGCACTCGAAAAGGGGGCCCCCACCTGATCCGTCGGTCGGGTCGAAAAGGATCCTACGCGGGCCAGTTGGGAACCCGGGGTCTGTCAGTACCTCGACCAGGTCGTCGACGACATGAGTACAGCGCAACGATGCCAACCTGGCCAATTTGTCATCGCGCGTTTGCTCGAAGTACACCTCGTCGCGCGAGAAACCAAACCCGTTACTGTCGAAGAACCCCCTGTCCTCCATCCACTCCAGCGCAGCGGCACGCAGGTTGACTTTCTTGTGGCCGTACTGGTTGAACTCGGTCTTGTGGCTCACGATCCAAACCCTCGCGCCAAGGTCACGGCAACGGTGCAGGAAGTCCGCCGCACCCGGGTACAGGCTAACGTG
>DATJMJ010000179.1:0-55451 GCA_035508795.1 Acidimicrobiales bacterium | reverse complement strand
GCACGTCGCCGCCAAAGCTACCCGCGCTCGTCGATGTTGGGTCGAGCGCGCTGGCGTTGAGTTGACCGGCAGCTCCTGGGGCAGGCAGGTAAGCGAGAAGAGCTTGAGGGCTGTCGAAAGCGATGTAAAGCCCTCCATTGGTGTTGTCCCCGACGATGAGGCCGGTCAGGTAAACGGTGAAGAAGTCATCGGTTAGGAGTTGCGCCGGATCGGTGCCGACCCACCCCTGCTGGTCGTACGTCGTCAGGTCCCCTACCTGCCAGGGGCAGCCGATGGTGCCGTCGGCGGCACAGGCAGAGGTCACGGTCACCGGCTCGGCACTACAAGAGCTCTGCGACCCCAAGGTGTTGGTAGAGGGGTCGCCCGAGTAGGTGGCCACGAAGTAGTAGGTGCCGGGGCTGGAGAAACTGACCGACGCTGAGCTAGGGGCCACACCGTTGCTGACGGTGTTGGTGGCCGGGGTGGCGTCGGCGTAGAGGGTGCTGCAGGCATTGTCGCTGTAGACGGCGTAAGAAATGGTCCCCCCCGCCCCGGCCTGGGCACCCGTGATGGTGGCTTGGTCGCTCACTGTCTTGGTGGTCGTGGTGGTCGCTGAAGACAGCATTGTCGTGAGGGTGGTGGGCCCCCCGCAGTGCACGGTGGCCGTGGCTGTTGAGCTCTGCCCCGTGCCCTGGGCGGTAGCGGTGTCAGTCTCAGAGAGGGTCACAGGGCTCGCCGGGCAGGCATAGGAGAGCAAATAGCTCTGGGTGCCGCTCGAAGAGAAGCTGAAGTGCTGGCCGTTGGAGTCAGAGACGCTGAGGGAGCCATAGGCGGTGGTGGGGGTCCTGGGCAACAGTGCCAGGGCGGCAGTGCTCGGCCCCGACGGCGTTCCAGGAGAGCCCGTCCGGTTGGTGATGCTGACGTGGGCGCTCAGCTCGTAAACAGCTCCAGGGGTGATGGAGCCGGGGGGTACAGGGGCCACGTAGGGGTAGCAGTAGTGGCCGAGGGCGGCTATCACGGGCTCGGCTGCCACGCTCAGCGCCCCGGAGTAGAGCACCGTTTTTGAGCCCAATTTCGTGAGCTGGTCGGTGATGGCGAGGCCCTGGGTGGGGGCGAGTCCCACGTCGTAGGCGCAGGCGCTGCCAGAAAGCTGTGCCGTCTCTGTCGTAGAGGCGCTCTTGGTGACGGCGAGCTGCCAGGTGACCTGGGCGCTCGTAGCCACCCGGACCATCTGGGTGGTGGGGCTGGCGCTTTCTTGGACCGCCCAGGTGTAAGCCGAGCTCAACTGGCCGCTGGCGGTAAGGGTCACGAGCACCTGGGTGGTGGTGGGGGCCTTGGCGAGGGCGGGGGCGGCACCGGACAAGACAGCGGCTAACGCCGCCGTCGTGGCCAGCACTGCCCGCCTGCCCCGGTGCGGGCCCCTCAGCGCATGGGCGCCGTGGCCCGTCCTAAAGGCCCCGTCGCCAAGTGCTGCCCGGTGCAGGCGCTCCCTTGCCATCAGTCCCATGAGCCCTCGTGCGTACAGGGTGCCTACCAGGGGCACCGCCCGCGAGCTTGGGCCTCTAGGGTCAAGGTTTCAATAACGGAAAGCCGTGATTAAATGCGGCCCCCCGGGGGTCCGCCGTTGCCCTAGGGGGCGCGCCCGGTTATGCGCCGGTGCCGGGCCGCCAGGCCCTGGCGCCGAGCCAATCAGTCAAGTTCGGCCCCCGGTCAAGCGCCTGTTGGAGCCCGGGAGGAGAGTCGAACTCCTATCGCCTGATTACAAGGCAGGTGCTCTACCGTTGAGCTACCCAGGCAGGACGGCACGCTCCGCAGTGGTGCTAGACAGAGGTTACCCTGCCCCGGTGCCAGCTCCCCGCAAAAGCACCGGCCCCCGTTTTGGGCACTGGGCTGGGGCGTCGGAAGACCGGGAGAAAACTACAAGTGTGGAAGTTCCTTGTATCGAGGGGCCGTACGGTGGCAGGGTAGGCCCGTGGCACTTTGCGAACGCGACCGCGAGCTGCTCGATACCGAGCGCACGTGGTGGCTCGAGGGCCGCAGCAAGACCGACGTAGTCCGGTCGCGCCTGCGCCTGTCGTTGTCCAGGTACAACCAGCTCCTCGCAACCCTCCTCAACAACATCGAGGCCGAGGCCTATGACCCGCTCGTCGTCCGGCGCCTGCGCCGGGCCCGTGAGCGGAGGCGTTGGGCGACGATGGGGGTACAGCCAGTAACCGACCGGCGCCCGCGTTGAGCGCCGGTTCGCCCGTACAGCCGACACCACCGCCGGGCGGGCGCACACCGAGGGGCAACAACCCCGGCGGGACGGGGCGGGGGGTGCCCGGTGCCAGCCGCCTTATCCGAGGGGGCGTCGTGCTCGTCCTGGCGGTAGTGGTCGCGGTTGCCGTGCTCGCCCGAATGAGCAGTTCACCAACGACGGCCGCAAGCTCGACGCACCACAACACGACGACGACCCCCGCCAAGGTGGCCGCCACTACGAGCACTACGGCCGGGACGACCTCGACGACGTTGCCCGCGACCACCACAACCACACTGCCTCCGTCGTCGGTGCTTGTCCTGGTCCTCAATGGCTGGACCACCGAGCATGCCGCCCTCTTCTACAAAAACCAGCTCGCTCCGGTGGGTTACGACCTGCGGGCCCCCGCTGACGCAGCTACGGACGACAACACCGTCTCCGAAGTTTTTTACACTCACCCCCAGTACGAGGCGGTTGCAGCCTCCATCGCCGCGCGGCTGGGTTTGCTCCCCTCCAGGGTGCTGGCGCCTATCCCTGCGGACGATTCAGCCCTGACTACGGCTGACATCGCCGCTGCCGACGTCATAGTGCTCGTCGGCGAGGATATTTCCGGGAAGGTGCCCGTCGGGTACGAAACCTGACCCAGGAGGCGTGCGCCCGCCCTCCAAGCAGGTGGATTGGTCGCCCTGGGCGCATCGCCCGGGCGAGGCGGGAGTCATCTGTGACTACGACGGGACCCTCGCCGCCATCGTCGACGACCCTTCGACAGCCAAGCCGCTCCCGGGCGCTCGCGAAGCGCTCGTCGCCCTCTCTGGGCAATTGGCGCTGGTGGCTGTGATCTCCGGCAGGCCGTTAGGTCATCTGGAACCCGCCTTCGCCCCGGACGGGAGGTTCCTCCTGGTCGGGCTTTATGGGATGGAGCGTCTCGGCCCCCGCTCCCAGGGCCTCGTCGTCGACGAGCGGGCGCTGGCGTGGCAGGGCACGGTCGCCCGTGCCGCCGACGACGCAGAGGCGCACGCGCCGCCCGGTCTCGACATCGAGCGCAAGGGCTTGTCCGTCGTCCTCCACGCCCGGCGCCACCCCGAAGTCTTCCCCTGGGCCCTGGAGTGGGCTTCGGCACGGGCGGGATCCACCGGCCTTGTCGCCCAAGCGGGACGGCTCTCCGTCGAACTGCTGCCCCCGGTGCCCATCGACAAAGGCACCGTCGTAGCGCAGCTCTCCGAGGACCTCGAAGCCGTCTGCTACCTCGGGGACGACACCGGGGACCTGCCCGCTTTCGCAGCCCTTCGCCGGATGAGGGCTCGCGGCAAGCACACAGTGTCTGTTGGGGTCTCGAGCCCCGAGCAACCGGCGGGCCTCGCCGGTGCAGTCGACATCCTCGTCGACGGGCCCCCGGGGGCATTGGCTCTCCTCGAAGGCCTGTCGAGGGTGTCGGCCTCCTAGCGGGGCTCGGGGGAGGGGGCTGGGGGCCCGGCCGGCGGCCCGGTGAGCTCAAGTGTGCGCCCGGGCGACCCGCTCGGCCAGCTGTTTGACCTGCAGGCGAATTTCGGCCGGTCGCAGGACTTCGAATGGGAACGCCAAGCCCACCAGGTAGCCGGCCAGCCAAGCGATGTTGTCTGCGCCGATCCTGAGCAATGTGCCGTAGCCGTCGGGGCTTGGCTCGACGACGGCGACATTTGGCCCGACCCGGCGGGCGACGTCGGTGGGGAGAGCCTCTATCCTCACCTCAGCCTGGAGTTTGTAAGGGGTGGAACTGATCGCCGCCGACACGAGCCGGCCGGCATCGTCGAGGGGCCTCGGGAGGAAAGTGTGGCCCGTGAGGCGCACTCTTCTCACCCGGTCGACCCTGAAGGTGCGCCAGTCCTGCCTGTCCAGGTCGAAGCCGACGAGGTACCACAGCCGGGTCGTTGCCACCAACCGGTACGGCTCGACACGCCTGGTGCTCCGCACACCGTCGCGCGAGCTGTAATCGAAGGTGACATGCTCATGGCCGTCGCAAGCCTGAGCCAGCGGGGCGAGCTCGCCAACGGGCACGGGGTCGGGCGGGCGCGCGAGGGGCACGGTGGCTGCACGAAGCGCTTTTACCTGGCGTTGCAGCTTGGGCGGGAGGAGGCGGTCGACTCGTGCGAGCGTCGCCAACGTGGCCCGCTCGATGCCCGGGAGCGCCATGCTGGCCGAGACGCCGAGGAGCACGGCGACGGCCATTGCTTCTTCCTCGTCGAGCAGGAGCGGGGGCATCTCCGCCCCGCTGCTCAGGCGATATCCCCCGCTCGACCCTGGGGTGCTCTCGACCACGTAACCGAGGGACCGGATCCGGTCGATGTCCCGGCGGACAGTGCGGACGTCGACGCCGAGGCGTCGTGCAAGGTCCGTGCCGCTCCAGCTGACACGTCGTTGCAGGAGGGAGAGCAGTTCGAGCAGCCGCCCGGCGGTTTCTGCCACCGCCGATAATTATGTTCGCCAACGAGGACCGTAACTGTCCTCGAGCCCGGGCAGTGTCCGTGCATGACCAACCCTTGGTTCATCGAACGGCTGGCGCAGCTTCGCGACCAGCAACTCCGCAGTGAGGTCCAACGGCGCTCCTCCCGAGTGCGCAGGCCGCGACGCAAGGTCCTGCGCAGGAGCCCTCAGTTCCCGGGCACGCGGTCGCTGGTGCTCGTTCGCGAGCCCCAAGCCGGCGGCCCGGCGCCGCAGCCGTCGCTGTAACGCACGGACCGCCGCCGCGCCCTGGCGCTAACTTGCCGTGGGTGGGCATGGGTTTTCGACCGCTTCGTAACGATGACCTGGTCCTTTTGTCCGAGTGGTTGTCGCGGCCCCATGTCAAGGAGTGGTGGCGCGATCCCCACGACATCGGCTCCGTGAGGGACAGGTACCTACCGTGCATCGAAGGGACGACACGACTGAAGTGTTCGTCGTCACCTTGGACGGCCGGCCCGTAGGGATGGCGCAGCGTTACCTTTTGAGCGACGAACCGGCATGGCGCGAGGCCTTGGCTCAATCTGGGTGCGATGACGGATCTGCTGGTATCGACTACCTGCTAGGCGAGGAAGACGTGACCGGCCGCGGTCTCGGCCCCCTGGTGATCGACGCGCCGCAGCGCCCTGGGGCCCCGGGCGTGGCGCGAGACGCGTCGGACTGCGGGCGCCGGGTGGGTTGGGCGTGTGAGCCGCCCCGAAACCTTGGCCGACCCTAGCTCAGAAACCTCGGCCGACCCTAGCTCAGGGGGCTCAGCTGGGTAAACCGGCTGGCAAAAGCGCTCTCGACTGCCTAACATGGCAGCCATCATCCAGAGCGGCCGAGGGACGGGCCCGTTGACGCCGCGGCAACCAGTTGTACCGGTCCAAAAGTAAGGCCGGGCACATGGTGCCAATGCCCGAGACGATGAGGAGGAGCGTTGACGTTCGTAGACGGGTTGCGTTGTCGTGAGTGTGCCCGCTCATACCCGGCCGAGGCGCTCCATGTATGTGAGTGGTGCTTCGGGCCTCTAGAGGTCGTCTACGACTACGAGGCCATATCTGCAGCGATCTCCAGGGAAAAGATCGCGGCCGGCCCGAAGACGATCTGGCGTTACGCCGACCTCTTGCCGGCGAGCGCCCAGGGTGCCGTCGACCTCGGGGCAGGTTTCACGCCGCTCATCCGGGCGGACCGCCTTGCCTCGGAGCTCGGTCTCGCAGAGCTCTGGTTAAAAAACGACACCGTCAACCCCACCGGTTCGTTCAAGGACAGGGTCGTGTCGGTGGCGCTAACGAGGGCTCGTGAGCTCGGGTTCAAGGTCGCCGCCTGTGCGTCGACAGGTAACCTGGCGAACTCCGTCGCGGCGCACTCGGCCCACGCGGGTATGCGTTCGGTCGTGTGCATCCCGTCCAACTTGGAGCACCAGAAGATTGTCACGACTGCCGTGTTCGGCGGGTGCCTTGTCGCCCTGGATGGCACTTACGACGACGTCAACCGGCTTTGTGCCGAGCTCGCCAGCGAGTACCCGACATGGGCCTTCGTCAATGTCAACGTGCGCAGCTATTACGCAGAGGGTTCCAAGACCCTTGCCTTCGAGGTCGCAGAACAGCTCGGCTGGCAGGCACCCGACCATGTTGTCGTGCCGATCGCGTCCGGGAGCCAATTGACCAAGATCGCAAAAGGGTTCCGCGAGCTTCACAAGGTGGGGCTCCTATCGGAGCAACCTCACGTGCGGGTCTCGGGCGCCCAGGCTCTCGGCTGCGCCCCGGTCGCCGCGGCGTTTGCGTCCGGTGCCGACTTCGTGCGGCCTGTCAAGCCGAGCGGGATTGCCAAGTCGCTCGCGATCGGGAACCCGGCGGACGGCGGGTACGCGTTGGAAGAGGTGCGCCGCTCGGGTGGCGCCGTCGGAGCGGTAAGCGATGCGGAGATCGTCGAGGCCATCCGGCTGCTCGCGAGGACTGAGGGCATCTTTGCCGAGACCGCAGGTGGGGTCACCGTCGGCGTGCTCGCCAAACTCGCCGCCGAAGGCGTGGTCAAGCCCAACGAGAGAGTGGTGGCCTACATAACCGGCAACGGGCTCAAAACCTTGGACGCGGTCGCTGGCGAGTGCAGGCCGACGGCCACGATCGCCCCCAACCTCGAGGCATTTCAATCTGCCGTAAACGTGGCGGACTGGCAGTGAGCGAAGTGGGCCGCGCTTCAGAGCGCGATGTCAGCCGGGTAGGTCATGTCGTTCGTGTAGGCCACGCGCACCCCGTGAGCCTCGTGGGCACCGTTGAGCGAGCGGACCACTTCGGGGTTGCGGGCTACGTTCGTACGTCGGGAGGTCGTCTGCTATGAGTGTCAAGGTGCGGGTGCCGACCCAGTTGCGCCCACTTTCAGGGGGGGTCGGAGAGGTAGAAGTGGAGGGAGCGACGGTCGGGGAGGCGCTGAAAGCCCTCGACGCGGCGCACCCAGGCTTTTCGGAACGCTTGTTCGACGAAAGCGGCAACCTCCGCCGTTTTGTCAACGTCTTTATGGGCGAAGAGGACATCAGGTTCCTCGACGGCCTCAACACGGCCGTGCCTCCCGGTACCGTCGTGTCGGTCGTGCCGGCGGTAGCGGGGGGCTGACGCAGTCCGCCCCAGGCGGGGAGGCGGGCGGGGCTTGTTGCAGCTCAGGAGGTAGTTCGGGTTGTGCTTCCCGCAGCTTGCGCGCGAGTGCTCCGTTACGCTGTACTGTTAGCACTCGACGAGTGTGAGTGCTAACGAGGATGGGACCGGAGAACGCCGGCCCAACCCAACGGAGGGAGCAGGAGACCGATGCCCAAGCTGATTGCTTTTGACGAACAGGCCCGCCGGGCCCTGGAGAAGGGGATGAACCAGCTTGCTGACGCAGTACGCGTCACGCTGGGCCCCAAGGGCCGCAACGTCGTGCTTGAGAAGAAGTGGGGAGCACCCACCATCACCAACGACGGCGTTTCGATCGCCAAGGAGATCGAGCTCGAGGACCCCTACGAGAAGGTCGGGGCGGAGCTGGTGAAGGAAGTTGCCAAGAAGACCGACGATGTCGCCGGCGACGGGACCACGACCGCGACGGTGCTTGCCTGGGCCATGGTGCGGGAGGGCCTTCGCAACGTCGCCGCCGGTGCCAACCCCATGTCGCTGCGCCGGGGCATCGACGCGGCCGTGGAGACAGCCATTACCAACCTGAAGGAGCTGGCGCGCGAGACCGAGACCAAGGGCCAGATCGCCCAGGTTGCGGGTATCTCGGCAGCTGACCCCGAGATCGGCGAGCTCATTTCCGAGGCCATCGACAAGGTCGGCAAGGATGGCGTCGTTACCGTCGAGGAATCGCAGACCTTCGGGATGGACCTCGAACTGGTTGAGGGCATGCGCTTCGACAAGGGTTATGTTTCGGCCCACTTCGTCACCGACGCTGAGCGCATGGAGGCCGTCCTCGAGGACCCCTACATCCTGCTCTTCGGGTCGAAGATCTCGGCGGTCCGTGACCTCCTCCCGTTGCTCGAAAAGGTCATGCAGGCGAGCCGCCCGCTGGTCGTGATCGCCGAAGACGTCGAGGGCGAGGCACTGGCCACGCTCATCGTCAACAAGATCCGCGGGACCTTCCGCTCGGTCGCCGTGAAGGCGCCCGGGTTCGGTGAGCGCCGCAAGGCGATGCTCCAGGACATGGCCATCCTGACCGGAGGCCAGGTCATATCCGAAGAGGTTGGCCTCAAGCTGGAGAATGCCACGCTCGACCTTCTTGGCCGGGCGCGCAAGGTCGTCGTCACCAAGGACGAGACCACGGTCGTCGAAGGCGCCGGGACCGAAGCCGACATCAAGGGCCGCATAGCCCAGATCAAGACCGAGATCGAGAACACCGACTCGGACTACGACCGGGAGAAGCTCCAGGAGCGCCTGGCCAAGCTGGCCGGCGGCGTCGCCGTGATCAAGGTTGGTGCGGCCACCGAAGTCGAGCTGAAGGAAAAGAAGCACCGGATCGAGGACGCGGTCTCCACGACCAAGGCTGCCGTCGAAGAGGGAGTGGTCCCCGGTGGCGGCGTGGCCCTGTTGCGCGCCCAGGTGGCCATCCTCGATAGGAGCGAGAAGCTCGAAGGCGACGAGGCCATCGGTGCGCGCATCGTTGCCCGCTCCGTCGAGGAACCGCTCAAGCAGATCGCCGTCAATGCCGGGCTCGAGGGCGGGGTTGTGGTCGAGCGAGTCCGCAACCTCCCGCTCAACGAGGGCCTCAACGCTCAGACTGGCCACTACGAGGATCTCTTCAAGGCCGGCGTGATCGATGCCGTGAAGGTGACTCGTTCGGCGCTCCAAAATGCGGCGTCGATCGTGGGCCTTTTCCTGACGACCGAAGCCGTCATCGTTGACAAGCCCGAAGAGAAGCAGCCTGTCGCTGGTCCGGGTGGCGGCGGGATGGACGACTTCTAAGCCAAGTCGCCTCTCCTGCCGCTCAGCGGCGGGAGCACCCTGTCTGTAGAGGATGTAGATGTAAAAGGTAAGGAGGAGGAGGCGCCCGTTGTTGGCGCCTCCTCTTTTTTGCAAGAGCGGGGATGCGACTTTCGCTCCCACGACAAACGTGCGCGCCGGGAACGGGGGTGTTTACCGGGGACGGCTTCCACGCAGATGCACCTCGGCGCCGGCCGGCCGTAGCATGTCCGTCATGAGCACCGAGCCGATCCAGCCACTCGACCCGCTCGACCCCCTCGCCCCGCTAGAGCCCGCGGAGGGCTGGAGCGTCCTCCACCTGTTCTGCAAGCTCACACAAGCCTCGGACGCAGGAGCGGTCACTGCAGCGGTCAAATCCACTGAGGAGGCGGGTACCCAGGTCATCTCGTTCGCCGTACTCGGGCACAAGGCTGACCTTGGTTTCATGCTGCTCAACCCGGATGTCATCGCGCTGCGGAAGGCGCAAAGCGCCCTGGTGCGACCGTCGGGCCCCACATGTCTCGAATTGGCGAGCTCGTACCTTTCCCTCACCGAGGTTTCCGAGTACGCACGCGGGATGCCCGCGAAGCTCTTGGATGCGAGGCTTCACCCTGTGCTGCCGCCCGAGGGCAAGCGGGCAATCTGCTTCTACCCGATGTCCAAGCGCCGCAACGGCGAGGACAATTGGTACCGCCTCGAGTATGACAACCGTCTCGCTCTGATGCACGGGCACGGGGCGGTTGGGAGACGTTTTTCAGGACGGGTACTGCAGCTTGTCACCGGCTCGACGGGGCTTGACGATTTCGAATGGGGAGTGACGCTTTTTGCCACGGCGCTCGATGACCTGAAGGAGTGCGTCCACGCGATGCGCTTTGATGAGGCGTCCGCCAGGTATGCCGAATTCGGCCCGTTTTATACCGGGACCGTGGCACCTATCGAAGAAGTCCTCAGTCTTTGCGGGCTTTCTTGATGGGCCACTTGCCGGCCACTGCGCCGGGCACGGTAGCTACGGGGCTCGGCGAGCGCCTCGACGGTCATTTCCGTCGGCTGCGGGGCCAACTTCAAGACTTGTCCCGCGTGGTCGTGGCCTTCAGCGGAGGCGCGGATTCGGCGCTCTTGGCGTGGGTCGCCAACGACGTCCTCGGCACACAACGCGCAATGGCGGTTACGGCCGTTTCCGCATCCTTGGCGCCCGCCGAGTTGGAGGATTGCAGGGCGCTTGCCTGTGAATGGGGCTTGAATTACCGTGAGGTCGAAACCCACGAGGCGAGCCGGCCGGGCTACGTGGCGAACGGGGCCGACCGGTGCTGGCATTGCAAAGACGAACTGATGCAGTGCCTTGCGCCTCTAGCGAGCGGCGACGGCGCCAGCGCGTCGTCGGGCAGCCGAGGCACGCAAAGCGGGCAAGCCGTAAAAGGCATACACGGTAGAGAGATCGCCGAGGCGAAGATCTTGCTCGGGGTCAATATCGACGACCTCTCCGACTACCGCCCCGGCCAGAAGGCGGCACGGGATGCGGGCGCTCTGTTCCCTCTTGTCGATGCCGGGTTTACCAAGCAAGATGTGCGAGAAGTCTCGCGGGCCCTCGGGTTGCGGACATGGGATAAGCCGGCCGCGGCGTGCCTGGCGTCGCGGGTCCCCTACGGCACACCTGTGAACCTCGGGGTACTGCAAATGGTGGCCAAGGCTGAGGCGGGACTGCGCGCCCTCGGTTTCAGAAGTGGTTTGCGTGTCAGGCATTACGGCGACCTCGCCCGGGTTGAGCTCCCCGTGGGAGACCTCGAGCGTGCGGTTAGCGTGCGGGCCCGGATGGTCGAAGTAGTCCGTTCTGCCGGTTACCGTTACGTGACGCTCGACCTGGAAGGGCTACGCTCGGGCAACCTCAATGCCGCGCTGGCCGTCGGGGCCGGCGGATCCGACCGGCCCGCCGAGATCGGCGCTCAACTCCTGGAGGAGCGGTCGTGAGCGAGAAATCCGTAAGGGCCCGCTTGACTTTCCCCGAAAGCTTGGTCCGCGAACCTGTGATAGCGCGGCTGGCGCTCGATTACAACGTCATCGCCAACATCAGGAGGGCAAACGTCGAGGACCACACAGGCTGGATCGTTTGCGAGCTGTCGGGTACGAGCGAGGCGATCGACGCCGGTGTGGCGTGGCTGAACAGCTCGGGGATCAGGGTGGACTGGCTCGGCGGGCCAATAGAGAGCTAGCGATGGCGCTGCAGCGATAAGGGTTTACCGGTTTAGCCGCCTACTGAGCGCCGGTCTCCGTGACGTTTGCGCCAACCCAGCATCTCGAGCACCAGCCATGTCATGAGCGGCAGGACGGCGGCCACCGTGAGCAGCACAGGCCGGGCGAGGCCCGAGGGTGCAGGGATTGTGACTGACGCGTCCTGGACGACGACGACACGGGTGGACATCGACATCGGCTGGCCGGACGAGCCCGTACCCACGACCTGGAGCTTGTGGGCTCCAGCCGTGGCTTGCTCGGGGACGAGGACCGCCGCCTTGAAGGTCCCGTCCGGCTGAGCGACGGCGTACCCGACGACAACGCGCTTCGGGGCGTCGAGGACGATGTCGACCTTGCTGTTAGCGGCGAAACCGGCACCCGAAAGACGCACTTCCCGCCCGGCCCACACCCTCGGAGGAGCGGACACTGCGGGCGTTGCCACCATCGCCGCCGGAGCCGGCGGGGCCGCGACGGTTTGCAGGCTGGTCGCGGTGGTTGCCGGGGGGGCGGAGGTTGTCGTCGCCGCCGGGGAGAGGCTGCTGCCCGAAACGTTTGGGGTCCCGGCGGCGATCGTGGACGCACTCCCTCTTCCAGTCGGTGCCGTGCTCGAGGTGCTGGCACCCTGGCCCTCACCGCTGCCCGTGCCGGCGGTGCCCGTGCCTGTGCCGCCGGTGCCGGTGCCCGTGCCCGTGCCCGTGCCGCCAGCTCCGGTGCCGGTGCCGGTGCCCGTGCCGCCGGCGCCCCCCGTACGTGTGCCGCCTGTGGCTGTCCTTCCGGTCCCTGTGCCAGTCGTGCCCGTCCCTGCGCCACCTGCACCAGTGCCCGTGCCGGATGTGCCCGTACCGGTGGTGGTCGAGGTCTTGGCCTTTGCCACCTGACCGCTGGTGGGGGAGGTGCTCGAGGTCGCCGGGAGTGTCGTCGAGGAGTTCGCGGTCGCGCCGTCTGTGGTTGGAGATGTCCCCGAAGCGGTGGTTGCACCCGTGGCTGGTGGAGCGGTAGTGGTGGTAACAGTCCCGCCGGATGAGCCGGTCGGGGCGGTTGTCGAGCTGGCCGAGCCGGGGATCGCGGTCGTAGTGACCTGCGAAGTGGCATCTGAGCTGCTCGACGAAGAGCTGGCGGGCAGGGTCGAGGTAGTCGACGACGTGGTGGTCGAGCTCGAGGTTGGCTCGCTCGGCAGCGGGAGCGGCACCGGCGGTACCGTTGGAGAGCTGGTTGAGGGCAAGGTCGTCGACGAGGTTGTCGTTGACGATGTCGTTGTGGTGCTCGAGCCGCCCGAAAGTGTGGTCGAGCCGCCCGTGGTACTCGTCGTCGAGCTGGTCGAGCTGCCGGTGGCCGTAGTAGACGTGGTAGCGGCCGGGCCAAGCGTGGTGGGCGGCAGGGTAGACGAAGAAGTCGTCCCACTGGCCGCAAGTGCGACCTCAGGTGCCAGGAAGGAGAACAGGACGGAAGTGAGGGCGCCGAGCCCCCCGAGCAGCCCCAAGCTCGCGGTGCGGCGGAGTGAGCCTGAGCCTGAGTTATGCGCCGTCAAGGCCATCCCGGGCACTCACGTCCTAACTGGGCGAGTGCGCTAACACACGCCGCCCGCCGACCAGGTCAAATGCAGCACGAGACGCCAGCCTGGCGAGAAGTGGCAGCTCTCGGCCACATCTTAGGGCGCCAGGGCCGGGCTGCGGCAAGCACCGCTGTTCAGGGGGGAAAAACACGCTCGATCAGAGGGTTCAGTTGAGTACGGTCTACCCAATGACAGCCCCCGGTCAACCAGCGGTCCTTGGGCCCGGCAAGCTGACCAAGGTAAGGCGGTTGGCGGAGCGAGCAAGCTACGACCGCGAACTCGTTTATTCGGTGCTCGACGAGGCCTTCATTTGCCACGTCGCCACCCTTTTGAACGGTGAGCCCGTCGCGCTGCCGACCGCTTATGCGCGCGTCGACGACGCGATCTACCTGCACGGCGCACCGGCCAACGCCACCCTCGAGCGAGCCGTCGGGGCGGGGATGGTCAGCGTCACAGTGACGCTCCTGGACGGCCTGGTGCTCGCTCGCTCCACCTTCCACCACTCCATCAACTACCGCTCCGTCGTTGTGTTCGGCCCGGTGTCGGTGGTCACTTCATCGGACGAAAAACGGCGGGCGCTGGAGAAGTTGGTCGAGCACATCGTCCCCGGGCGCAGCCGGGACGCTAGGGCCCCTACCGAGGCGGAGCTGCGGGCGACGGCCGTCGTCAAGGTGGAAATAGCCGAAGCGTCGGCGAAGGTCCGTACGGGCGGGCCGAGCGACGACGCCGAGGACGTAGCAATTTCGAGGATCTGGGCCGGGCAGCTACCTCTCAAGTGGGCCCCTCAAGACCCGGTCCCGGACGAGGATTGCCCCGATGTCGCTGTCCCCGACTACATCGCGGGCTACCGGCGGCCCGGATGGGATTGACCAGAGCACGGACTGGCCGGAGCCGACCTAGGCAGTCGCCCGCCTCCTAAGTAGTCGCCGGCACACTCGCTTTCGACGGGACCTTCTTGGCCCTGTTCGCGGCTGTCTTGGAGGTTTTGGCACCGGGCTTCGCCGTTGCCCTCGCGGTGGTCGTAGTGGTCGGTTGCGACTCCTTGTAGGCAAGCGCCACCGCTGCCTCGCCGGCCCGGATGTCGTTTTGGTAGGACGCCAAGTCACCCGCCCTGAGCGCGGCGTCGGCAAGGGCAAAATCTTGTTCCGCTGTCGCCAGGTACTGGCCGACCGTCTCGTTGGGCGTCGGCTGGGTGGGCGCGGCGGGCGTCGTAGTGGTGGTGGATGTCGGCGTTGCAACCGTCGTCCTCGAGGGAGCCGTGGTCGTGGCGCTCGAGGGGACGGTCGTGGTCGCGGCAGGGACAGTCGTTGGTGGCGTCGTAACAGTGCGGCCGCTCGGCGGGGTGGAGGTAGACGACGGGGCGCCTTGTGGGCAGTAGCTTGCGAACGGACGAGATCCGCCCGGGTTGGTCACCTGGCACAAGGCGTTGTAGAGCGTGGGGTTCGAAGTGCCGGACTGGTACACGTTCCCGTTGTAAACGATGATGACGTCGTCGAGACGCGGGACGGCGTTGTTTGTCTGCTCGACGTAAAGAGGCACAGTGAAAAGGAGCGACTGGCCGATCGGCGTCATCACGACACTTCCGAGAACTGCACGCGAGCCGGCTTCGTCGAGCAGGGTGACCACCTCGGAGACCCCGGCGTTCGTGAGGGCGGCCGTATCCACCTGGTACGGGCCGTCGACGGTCTGGCCGGCGGGGATCGTGTAAGCCGTTAGGGCCCCGTAGTCGCTCGGGTCGGACGAAGCAGTCATAAAGGCTGTGAGGTTTTGTTTGTCGCCCCCGACCGAGTACGGCTGGAACGGCTGGAGCAGCACGAAGCTCTGGCGGGTCTGGGGTGGCAGCGCTACTACCTCATAGGAGGGCATTACGGCGCTCGTGCTCGACGGGGCTGCCGTAGGCAAGGGCAGAGTGACAGCCGGCGCGCCGGGCACAGTCGTGGCGGCGGCGCCAACTTGGCCCGACGCCCGGTTTTCGGCGATCTCCCAGGCTTGCGAGTTGTTGTAGAAAACGGACGCCGTCTGCTGGTGGTACGTCATCCACATATTGGTTTGGACCGTGAAGATGTCCTCGGGGTACCGCCAATGGTCAGTTATGCCGGGGACGTAGCTGTCCGCTTTGTCCATCGGCTGGAACAGCTTGGGGAACGCTCGCTCATAGGTTTGGATGATCGGGTCGTCCGGGTCCTGTACAAAGAACCAGATTGTCCCGTTGTAAGCATCGACGACCGCCTTGACAGAGTTCCGAACATAGTTGAAGGTTTGGTTGACCAACTGGGCCGGGTCGGCGCTCGGCGTGAGCCGCGACGTGTTTGCCTGCTCGGAGTACGGGAAGTTGGCCGTCGTCGTGTAACCGTCAACGACCCAGTACAACCTCCCATTGAGGAGCACAGGGTAGGGGTCGCTGTCAAACGAAAGGAAGGGCGCGGCCTTTTCGACGCGTTGGACGACGTTGCGGTAATAAAGGATTTTCGAAGTGGAATTGACCTGGGACGAGATGAGGATGTTGTAATTGCCGAAACTCACGGAGAAGGCGAGCTTGCGTAGCAACCCGCCCACGGCCACGCCACCCGTGCCGGTGTAGTGGTTTGTGATCTCGTTGCGGGTTTGCGGGTCCTCGTAGTCAACCTCGGGTTGGTCCGAGTCGGCGATCACGTACCCGCCGTCCGAAGAGCTGTTGGTGTCGAAATAAATGCGCGGCTGGGCGCTCACGGATGGTTCGCCCGTGGGAGGCAGGCCCGAGAGCGTGAACGCCGGGTAGCCATCTGTCGGGTCGATCCCCGATTGGTTGGCAGGGGCGACGACGGCGCCATAGCCGTGCGTGAACTGCAGGTGTTGGTTGACCCAGCTGCTCGACACGCCGGCGGAGTTGAGCTCGCGGGCGGACACGAGGACCTGGGTCTCTTCGAGCTTGCCGTTTGGCCCTCGCGGCAAGTCGTAGCGATCTGTGCTCGGGCCGCTCATGCTGTAGTAGCTCCAGTAGCCCTCCTGCTTGGTGAAAACCGAGTTCACGTCTGCCAGGTCCGGTTGCAGCACCGGGATGTTGGCAATGCTCTGCTCATTGGCCTGGGAGCTGGGAGACTTCCCGGTGAGCTGGGACGCCGTGACAGTTGCCTGGCCCTGGAACGGGATGGTTTGGACGTTGGACAGGTCGTATGCGGATGTCGTTGCGGTGATGTTGTCCGTCAGGTACGGGAGCTCTTTGACGTTTTGGGCCGGCGTGACTACGAGCGCCTCTATAAGTGCCGGGTAGACGTTGGCCACGAGCAACCAGACCAGTCCCCACAGTGCCACCGCCACGGCCGGCAACAGCCAACCCTGCTGGCGGACGTTGTAGAGGAACAAAACCGCCGCTATCACCGAAATCGCGATGAGCAGCAGGAGGGCCGGACGTGTGGCATGGACGTCGGTGTACGTCGCGCCGTCCAGGATCTTGTACTTCGTCGAGAGCACGAGCGAGAGGCGCTGGAGGTAGTAGCTCACCCCTTCCACAAGAGCCAGTGCGGCGAGCAGGACGGACAGGTGGGCTTTGACTTGGCGGCTGACCCTCTGCATGGGGGAATGGGGCCGGATGCCGCCGTTCAGGTAATGGGATACGAGGCACAACAGCAGCGTCACGATGAGGGCCGAAAATGCCCATCCGACTACCCAATCGAGGAACGGCAGCCGGAAGACGTAAAACCCGTCGTTCATGTGGTTGAGCGGGTCCAACCCGTCCCATGGCGCAGACACGCTCGTAAAGGGCTGGGCGTTGGAGAACAGGATCCAGTTGTCCCACTGGCTGTGAGCGCTGAGGCCCCCGATCAAGGCGAACAATATGGAGACGCCGAGGCGGATCAAAGGCATGTGCGGCGCGGCAATTTGTTGCCAGCGAGCCACGAGCTCGTCGTTCGGTGCCAACCCCGTCGACCCCGGCGCGAGGCGGTCGGCAAGGATGAGGTTGCCCCACAGCAGACCGAACAACACGACCGTGAAGCAAGCGCCGAGACCTATTTCGATAGTTATGGTCTTGGCCCAGACCGAACTGAAGCCAACCGAGCGGAACCACAAGTAGTCCGTGTAGAAAGACGCGACGTGTTGCGCCGAGGCGATAACGATCAGGACCACGACGACGGCGATGACCAATGCCCAGCGGGCCCTTCGGCTGGAGAGGGAAAAGCGGCGCGGGAGGTCCGGTGATGCTCGCATTGGCAACCCGGAGCCTATCTTCGTGCCCCGGGCGATCGTGGGCGGTTAGCCGGGAGGGCCTGCAGTAGCCGGTTCGCTCGTCGCCGGGGTCACTGCGCCGGCAATGCCTTCGGGTTGGAGGCTGCAGCGGCACCCGGGGTGTGCCGGCGGGTAGAGCTGCCCAGTGGGCCACACCTCACCCTTTTGCTGTTCGCCCGCCAGCGCGTTGTCCTCGCAGTCCGGGCAAGGTCCCTCCGAGCCGTTGGCGACCCATCGCAAGAGGGTGCCGGGAGCGTACGCGACAAATGTCCCTCGGGAGAAGGCGGCTGCGACTTGATCGCGGGCGATGGCTTCGATCCTTTGCGTCTTCCATTCCCGGTAGGCGGGCGCCAGGGAATCCGCCACCTCGGCCGCGTCTTCGCTCGGCGATTGCAACGCAGTCTCTAGGCGCTGCCGCAGAGGTTGGGTAATGACTCTGCCCAGTTCCTCAGCGAGGTCCTCGATCACGTCGGCATCGAGGGGAGCGGCTTCACCCGGTGGTCCATAGAGATCCCTCACGAGCTGACTGCCCGCCCGCGCCGCATCTTCGAGTACCGAACGGCCCGCTTCGACAAAGCGATCGGGTTGTTCCTCGGCACTCGGCAATACGTTGGCCGGGGTCAGCGGGCCTTTCAGGTTGCGTAGGCGGTCGAGGAGGGAGTTTTGCTCATCCTGGAGAGAGCGCTTCAACTTTCGAGCGAGCGAATTCTCGAGGCGAGCGGTCACCTGGTCGCGCTTGGCAACGAAATCCCCCTCGCTCCCCACCCCTGCTGAGGCCCGTCCCTCCGCCACCACGACGCCTGCGGGTACAAGTTCGCCAAGCGCTCGCTCGTCCGGTGCCCGGGCCGCCGGTCCACTTTCCGCTCGTGAGCGCTCCGCACGTGCGCGCTCGGGAGGCTCCGGCTCAGACGGTCCGCCGGTTGGCGCCCCCTGCGCCTCCTCTGTGCCTTCGGGCGGCCCGTAAAGGGCTGTGCGGGCGTTGGTCGTTGCTTCGGCCCGGCCGGCGCGGATCCGTGCGAACAGGCCCTGCACGTCTCGCGAGGCTGTGGAGCTGGCGTCAGGATGCCCGTTGGGCGAAGTCTGGCCCAAAGGCGGCACCGGGCTCTCGGCCTGAGGCGGTTCACCGTTCGTTGGCGCTGGGATCTTGTCCTCGGGCGCCACGGGCCCGCTCTTGGCAGCTGGCTCCGGACGTAGGACCCTTACGCTCTCGATGGCGTCCGGTTGAGCGACTACGGCCGATGCTCCCGCGCCAAGGCCGAGGCCATCGTGCTCCATGGGCTGCAACCTGGCCGGCGCGGTCACCTGGTGGCCCGGCACCTGCAGCTGCGCTCCCGTCACCAGGGCTGCGGCTGCGGCTGCGGCCGGTGGGGTTGCGGCTGGTGGGGTTGCGGCTGGTGGGGTTGCGGCTGGCGCTGGTGCAGTGCCGGGCGCGGGCGCCGTAGCGGGAACCGGCGCGGTCGCCGGCGCGGGTGCGGCTGCGGCGGCGGGAGCTCCGACATTGCCTGGCGCGCCCGCCGGGGTCGGGCTGTCACCGGGCTCGGGCGAGGCTGCCGCCGCCGGGGCTTCACTCGCCCTGGCGGTAGCGGAGGCCTTCTTTCCGGCAGCAGTCTTTTGAGCCGCTACAGGGGCAGCCGGTTGAGGTGTCGAAGCGTCATCGGCCCTCAGGTCGACCAGGTCTTCGGCGTCGAGCCCATGCTGCCTGCCCACTGCGTCTGCCGCGGCTCGGGCCTCGGCGTCGGCACGTTGGAGCTCGTCGGTAACTTCGTCGAGAGTCCGGCGAACGGTCATGTAGGCGTCGAGCAAGCGGTCCCTGCCGGCCCTCAGCTGCTCGACCTGGACGCTCCCGAGCTTCCGCCTGCGCGCCAAGTCCGTGAGGATCCTCTCGCGCAGTGCCTGGGCCTCCTGGACGACGTGCTCAGCGTTACTCGTGGCGTCGTCGGTGACCGCTTTTGCCTGCTGCTGAGCGAGTTCGCGGACCTGGTCCGCTTCTGCGAGCGCCTGTTCGCGTAGCTCGTTCGCGACCTCGTCCGCCTCGGCGCTACGCGCTGCGAGCAAGGATTCGGCTTCCGACTCGAGCTGGGCGGCCTTTGCCTCGGCCGCGCTGACAATGGCCTGGGCCTTCGCGTCCGCCTTGCTCGTTATTTCGGCAGCGGCACCGTGGGCGCTGCGCAGGATGCTCGCCGTTTCCTCGCCGACGGCCGACATCAGCACCGCCTCGTCCAGCTCGGGGTGAGAAGCGCGCTGTTCGGCCTCGCGTCTGGCGTGCTCGGCCTGTTCGCACCTTTCGCGCAAAGTTCGGACCTGGCCCGCCACTTGCGACAAGAACTGCTTTACCTCTTCGGTGTCGTAACCCCGCCAGCTCTGAGCGAAACGCCGCCCTGCGATCATCTCGGCCGACATGTCCGGCGCCTCGTTACGGCGTGGATTTATGCGGTCTGTTGCCACATCGAACAGCCTAGGCCTGCGTGCCCTGCGCTTCGGAGAAACCACCTCCGTAGTCCTGTTGGAGGACCTGGAGGACCTGGTTGAGCGTAGTAACGGGCACTATGCGGAGCGAACGGCCCGCAACCTTCTTGGCAACTGTGTACTCGACCTGGGGCACAAAAAACACCTGCGCGCCGGCGCGCTCGACCGCGACGGTCTTTTCCTGCACGCCGCCGACGTCACCTACTTGCCCATCGGCCGTTATCGTGCCGGTGGCAGCGACTGTGTGGCCCCCGGTCAGCCGCCCGCTGGAAAGTGCATCGAGGATGGCGAGCGTGAAGGCGAGGCCCGCGGAAGGGCCCCCGATGTCCCCGGCGTCCACCGACACGTTGAACGGCAAGATGGGCTGGAGGCCGTCGGTTACCTCGACGCCGAGGTACGCCTGCTGCGGGAAGCCGAGCTTCACCATTTTTGGTGGTGTTGTCTGCAGGCGGACCTTTACGGTCTTCACCGCCGTCCCCCCTCCGGGGTGGTCCGTTAGCCGGACCATTGCGCCTGCGGGCAAGGGCCGCACAACGTCGGTGAACTGGGTGGCGTTGGTCACCTTTTTGCCGTCGACAGCCGTGATGAGGTCGTTGCACTTGATCCCGGCGTCCCAGGCGGGAGTGCCGCCGACCACAGTGGTCACTTCCGCTCCGAGGGCCTTCTCCGCCACGTGGTAGTGAAGCGCCAGGAGGGCCGCCAGAGCGGCCTGCTGGTTGGCGGACTGCATCAGTTGGGTGTCCTGGCAGCCGAGCTCCGACGTCGGGGTAATCCCGGCGTAGTCAGCGACGGGGATGAGCTGGCGCTCGCTGCCGAGCAGGCCGAGCTCGTACTCGGCCCAGTCGACAGGGCCCGCTTGGCTGACCTCGACGTCGACCATCAGGAGCTGGCCGTCGATGGTGTGCGCCTTGTCCTTGGGGAGGAGCAACCTGACGCAAGGCTTGCCGTCGGGGAGCGAAAGGAGGCCCTGTGAGGGCTTGCATGACGCGCTGTCGGTGATGACCGGGGCCGTGCCGGGCGCGAAAAGGAAGTAGCCGTCGGCGTAGTGGGTCGCAAGTGCCGTCGCCCCACCGGCAATGAGCCCGATGAGCAGCAGCAACAGGACGATCCGTGGGCCGATGGGCAGCCGGCGAGCAGGGAAGGCGCGCTGCGCGTGGGCGGGAGGACCTGGGGTCATCCTGCAGCTCTTTCCTGGCCGGCCGGTACAGTCGGCTCAATGTCCTGTCCATCCATGTGCAGTCCTCAGGTTCGCACGTCGGCGCGGTTGGCAGGCAGTCTCGTCCCCGGGGGAGCCCCATGAGTCCCGGGATCCGCCAGCCGAGGATGCGCGAAGTCTTTGCTGGACCTCGCCTAGCGGTCAGGGTTGCGCCGCTCGTCCGGGCTCGCTCTGCCGTACTGCTCGCTCTAGCAAGCGTAGCCATCGGCGCAGCGCTGGCGGCTGGTCTAGCCGTCGGTATAGGACTGGCGGTCCACGCCTTGTCGCATTCCTTTGGCTCCGGCGGGTGAGGCGGCAGGCGGGCCGCCGGTAGGTAAGACGCCGGCAGCCGAAGCCCCGGTAATTGCGCGGCGGAGAGCAGTGAGCGTTGCCGGCCACAGAGGCGATCAGCGGACCGCCAGGGCAGGCCTCGGCGACCGGACGCCGGAAGTACGTGCAAGTGCGCTCGCGGCGCTCGCCAGGATGGGCAGGCTCCAGGTCCACGAACTACGCCGGGCGCTTTCCGACCCGGCACCCGCTGTGCGGCGGCGGGCGTGCGAGGTCGCGGCAGCGATCGCCAGGCCCGGCGAAGACGGTGCAAAGAGGCGACCCGGTCCAGACGAGCTGGGCGAGCTGCCGGTAGACATCGCCGGGCTCCTCTCGGACTCCTCCCCTCCTGTCGTAGAAGCCGCTTGCTACGCGCTCGGCGAGCTAGGCGAAGGTGCGGGGTGGGGCGCCTCGGCCGTCCCCGGAGCCGGGCCTGCCTCGGTCGGCCCGCTGGCTTTGACCGCGACGTCGCACCCGGACCCTTTGTGCCGTGAGGCGGCAGTCGCCGCGCTCGGGGCACTGGCTCTGCCGGCCGGGTTGGCGGCGGTGCTGTCGGGTCTCGGAGACAAGCCGGCGGTACGGCGCCGGGCGGTCATAGCGCTCGCCCCGTTCGAGGGGGCGGAGGTCGAAGCGGCCCTGGCAAGGGCATTAGAAGACAGGGACTGGCAGGTGCGCCAGGTTGCGGAGGACCTGGTAGGCAACAGGTCTCGAAAAGGCCACGCCCCTGGTACGGGCTAAGAGCCGTTGGTACTCAGCTGGGCCGGCGGCAACGGAGTCAGGTCATCAAGAGGTCGTGGACGGCGTCGAAGTTTTCGATGCACTTGCCCGCGCCCATGACGACGCACTCGAGCGGCGCGTCCACGAGGTTGACGGGGAGGCCCGTTTCCTCCGACAGCCGCCGGTCGAGGCCCTTCAGCATGCTGCCGCCGCCGACAAGGTGGAGGCCCTGGCTCAGCAGGTCTTGGGACAACTCGGGCGGAGCCGACCCGAGGCAGCGCAGGACGGCGTCGACGATCGACCCGACTTGTTCCTCGATCGCTTCGCGGACTTCTTCAGGGGCGAGGATCACCGTTTTGGGGAGGCCGCTCATCAGGTCGCGGCCACGGACCTCGGCCTTTACCCCGTCGTCCATCGGCCAGGCGGACCCGATCGCCACCTTGATCTCCTCGGCGGTCCGCTCACCTATGGCGATCCCGTACTCGCGCCTGACGTAAGCCTGGATCGTTGCGTCTATGTCGAAGCTACCGACCCGGATGGCCTCGAGCGCGACGACTCCTCCGAGAGAGATCACCGCTGTTTCCGTCGTGCCTCCGCCGATGTCGCAGACCATGTTCCCGAGCGGCTGGTGTATCGGCAAGCCGGCACCGATCGCCGCCGCCGTCGGTTGTTCGATGAGGCTGACACTGTTGGCGCCGGCCGCCCTCGCCGCCTCCTCGACTGCCCGCCGCTCGACTGCCGTGATGGCGGACGGCACGCAGATGAGGACCCGTGGGCGACCGAAGCGTGAAATCCCGGCGCGTTTGAGGAGCAGTTCGATCATCCGCTGGGTGACGTCGAAGTCCGTTATGGCACCTTTGCGGAGCGGCCGCACGGCCACGATGTAACCCGGCGTCCGGCCGATCATCTGCCAGGCTTCACGGCCCATGTTAAGGACCGTATTGGTGCGGCTGTCGAGCGCGATGACCGTCGGCTCGTTGAGGACGATGCCACGTCCCTTGGCGTAGACGAGGGTGTTGGCAGTCCCCAGGTCGATCGCGAGATCCCTAGACACCCTCGTTGCTCCCTCTCCTCACGGCACGCTCGTCGTGCGGCTTGGCCATTATTGACCGGATCTCGCCGCTCGGGGTGCGCGACCCTGACCGGTGCGTTGGGGCCACCGCCTGGAGGGACCTGGAAAACTCCTCCATGCCGTCTTCCATCGACTTTGGCCGCCGCGATACCACGACGATCGTGGCGATGATCACGGTGGCCGCGACGGCTGCGCCAACGATCCATGCCAGCGTCCACCACTGGATGGGCGCGTGCGACACTTTGGCAGTCGCTTCGAGTGCGATCAGGTGCACCGTCAGTCCCCTAATGGGCCCATAGGCCCATGTTCGCTCAAAACGGGTCGCTGCGCACCCCCGAGTTGCGCCCCGCCCCCGTTTTGCGGCACTGCCCCGTTTTGCCGGGCGCCCTCGAGCTGCGGCGCTCCCTCGAGCGGGTGGGTATCGAGCCCCCAGGCCTGGCCGCCCTCCCAGGTTTCTCGTTTCCAGATCGGCACGCGGCTTTTGACCGCATCTATCCCGTAACGGGCAGCTTCGAAAGCCTCGGGGCGGTGTGGGGCAGAAACCGCTACAACGACCGAGATGTCGGTGGGCACGAGAAGGCCCGTCCGGTGCAGGAGAGCAATCCGCCCGAGCACCGGCCACCGCCTGCGGAGATCTGCCGCCACCTCCCACAGCTGGGCCGTTGCCGCCTCTTCGTATACCTCGTAGTCGACGGAAACAACGCCCGGGCGGTCCTCTGCGTAGTCGCGAACCGTACCTGTGAACATGACTACGGCTCCGCAACCAGGCAGGATCGGCCAGCTCGCGACCGTCGCCAGCGGGAGAGGGCTGTCGACGAGCGCGACCCAATCGCCCTGGGCGGGAGGCGGCACCACCGGCCAATCCTACGCTTGGCGAAGAGGCCAAGTCGAAAGAGCCCCAGCCCAGAGGGCGACCTCAAGTCCATGCTTTACGCTTGTAACCTGGATGTTTATAAATGGCACAAGACGACGAACCTCAAGGGGCAGGCGACGAGGAAGAGCCACAGAGCTCTCCTTGGCTCCATCCCGACGACCGCCTCTGGCGCCACCCTTCGGAGGTCCGTTCCAACCCGCCGGTAGCCCCTTCACCTCCGGAGGGGCACTTGAGACGGTTGGCGCGCAACACACAGGCTCGTCTTTGGTTCGTCGGGGTCATTTCCGGCCTGGTAGGGGCCTTGTTGAGCATCGGCCTGCTGCTTGCGACAGGGGAGATCGGCAGCCCGCCGGACGTCATCCGGTCGACGGTGACTTCGACGGTGACCACCGACCCGCATAGCGGGGGTGATGTGCCGGGCCTGATCGGGACGCTTGGCAACGTCGAGCCTTCCATTGTCGGGGTAACGGTCAATGGCCCGAACGGGGTGGAGACGGGTTCGGGGGTCGTCGTGCCTCCGTCGGTAGGTAACGAGTCGTACATCGTCACCGAGGCGGGGCTCTTCGCCGACACGGGCAGCAACACGCAGATCCAGGTGACGACCAACTGGGATTACAACGCAACGGGCTCGCTTGTTTCGTTCGACCAGGGGTCGGGGATCGCATTGATAAAGGCTGTGCTCTTGCCGGCCAAGGACGTCAATGCCGCCAACCTCGGCAGTGTCGCGAACATCCAGACCGGCGAGGAGGTCTTGATGGTCGGGTCGTTGCCCGAAGCGGCGTCCGACAATGCGTCGAACTTCGCCACCGGCTACATAAACGACACGTTGAGCTTCATCCCTCCGGTAAATGGCTCATCGGACGCAATTTTCTCGATGTTGGTAGCCAACTTCTCGCTCCCGCAAGGGAGCCCGGACTTCGGCGGAGCCATCGTCGACAGCAACGGCAACGTCTTGGGCATTGCCGACTACGTCGAAAGTGCCTCGGGCGGCCAGACCTACGTTTACGTCACGCCGATAGACACCGTCATGGCCGAAGTAACAGCGATGATCAAAGAGGGGCAAGCCGGGCCGTACCCCTGGCTCGGTGTCCTGCAGGCAACCGACCTGTCGGGGCCCGGTGCTCAAAGCTTCAACCTTTCCGGCGGTGTCCAGGTTGAGACGATCGCAGTGGGGAGCCCTGTCGCCAAAGCGGGCTTGCAGGACAACGACGTGATCAGCAGCCTCGACGGTCACTCGCTCCCCTCGGTCGGGGCGCTCATCGAGTGGCTGGCGAACGCGAAGCCCGGGCAGGTGGTGACCATTGGATGGCTCCACAACGGCCACCAGCGTACGGCGGCCATCACTCTTGGGACTCAGCCTCTCTCGGCAAACCCCGGTTAGCGCCCTCGCTCAGCGCCCCGGTCCCTGTCAGGCCCGCCGGCGCCACCAGATCGCCCCGGCTGCGCCAACAGCACCGAGGACTGCGGCAGTCCCCGACAGCACGAGTGCCACACGACGGCCTTGCGGGAGGTCGTCCCAGTGGCCCCGCTTGTCTGCCACTACAAGCGCTTGCTCCGAGCTGTACTCGGCTCGCCAGCCGGTTTGGCTCAGCTTGTCGCCGGAGACCACCCATGAGTGGTCCAGGTACGCTCCGGCACCGTCAAGGGCGCCTCGATAGAGGGACCGCCAGCGGGGGCTTCCCGGCATGGTCCCGGAGCGAGGGAAGAGGAAGCTGGCAGGACCGCCGATCAGCCGTCCAGCAGTCCCTTCGAGGATGCCCGCGTCGGATGCCACGTTGTACACCCCCGAGAGGCCTTCCTCGAGAACGTGGACGACCGCCTTGGCGAGGTCGTCGACGTGCAGGTACTGGACCATCCTCCCGTCGGCGCCCATGGGGCGGCGCTTGGTGTACGCCAGTGCCTGGTAGAGGGGGTGACTTGCCGAACCCACCGTGCAGGCCGGGCGCAAGACGCCGACCGCGACCTGGGGATGGTCCTCGGCCCAGCGCCCGACCATCTCCTCGGCTCGACGCTTTTCGACCGCGTAAGCGAGCTCGGCGTTGGGGCGAGGTTGGGCTTCCTCGGTGATAGGGACAGGGTTGTCCGCCCAGGCGCCGTACACCGTGGCGCTCGACAGGTGGACGAAGTGGGCCGGCTCGACTGCGTCCGCCGCGTCCAGGACGTTTTTGAGCGCTCGGAGGTTGTCGCGCCCTTCGGGCTGCCACGCCAGGTGGACCATCGAGTCGGCCTGCTTCCCCAAGCCGGCGAGCTCGTCCTGTGAGCCGTCCGACGACAGGTCGAACACATGCGTTTCAACGACGGGATTGGTTGCTTCCATCCGCGCCAAGTCGACGGCGACGACCCGGTCGATGCGCGGCAGTGCCGAAAGTAGCGCCACCACCCGCCTCCCGAGGTCGCCTGCGGCACCTGTCACAAGGACGGTGCTCATGGCGGGCCGCAACTGTCGCTGGGAGTTATGTGTGCCTTGAGCGCCATTGTCACGAGGGCTGGTCCAAGTAGACGGGAAAGAACCCGCCTTTACTTGTAGCCGACCACGTTAGCGCGACGGGTAACCTTGCCTGATGGACGGCCCGGACCTCCCGGGTGGAGGGCCTTTCGGCGACCTGATGAGAGATCTGGCGCGTCTTTTGACGGCCCAAGGCCCGATCAATTGGGAGGTGGCCCGCCAGCTCGCGCTCTGGACTGCCTCTGGAGGCCAGTCCGAGGCCAACCCCGAACCCCTTGCTCGCATCCGGACCGAGGAGTTGTTGCGGGTTGCCGAAATGCATGTCGCCGAAGCCACCGGCTTGGCTACCTCCCGTCGGGGATGGCTGGGAGCCAGGAGCGTGACCAAGGCGGAGTGGGCCTCGGCGGTGCTCGCCTCCCTGAAGGAGGTCCTGACCCAACTGGCGTCTTCGCTCGGTACCGGGCCGGGCACCGCCGAGGTGGGCCAGGACGACGCGATGGGCCAGCTTCTCGGGAACCTGCCACAGGTGATCGGCCCGCTCCTGATCGGCGCCCAGGCAGGCACCATGGTCGGTCACCTCGCGAGCCGGGCCATGGGCCAGTACGACATGCCGCTCCCGCCGCCGCCTGACGACCAGCTGCTGGCGGTGCCTTCGGTGGTGGACGCCTTTTCCGCCGAATGGGCGTTGCCGCCGGACGACGTGAGGATGTACGTCGGGCTGCGGGACGTGACCCACCACGCCGTGCTGATCCGCCCACACGTGGCCGATTTCGTGAAGCGGCACCTGTCCGCCTACGCCGCAGCGTTCCAGATGCCGGCCGACCTGCTCGAAGAACGCTTGAGCGGGCTCGACCCCACCGACCCGATGTCGTTCCAGAGGTCTCTCGGAGATCCGGAAACGTTGTTGGGCGAGATGCAAAGCGACGATCAGCGCCGGTTGATGGCCCCGTTCCGGGCTTTCCTGGCCGCCCTTACGGGTTATGCCGACTACTTCGTCGAAAGCGTGGGCCAGCGCCTCGTTGGCTCGTACGCGCTTGTGAGCGAGGCGTTCCGCCGGCGACGGTTGGAAGATGGGCCGGGGCAGAAGGTCCTAGGGAAACTTTTGGGCATCGAGGTCGGCCAGGGGGTCGTGGACAAGGGCCACTCGTTCATTGCCGGAGTGGTCGAGCGGGCCGGTGAGGCGGCGCTCGGCCGGCTTTGGGCCTCGACGGCGACAATGCCCACCCCTGCCGAGGTCGACGCCCCGGGCCTTTGGCTCGCTCGCACCGAGTTCGTCGATTAACCCCCGGTTTGCAAGCCTTTTGGTGCCCCTCTTCGCTCCCTAACGGCCAGGCGGGGCGACCGGCTTCGGGGCGGAACCCGGGAACCAGGCAGGCAACGTCCCCCGGCGCGCACGCGTACTGCCGCCCGCAAATGCGGCGGCTCCCAACAGCCCGACGGCCCCGATCGCAATGAAACCCTCGGAGAGCGTCATCGGGACCAGGACCGCAAAAAGGCTGCCGATCGCCCAGGAGAGCTGAAAACCGCTTTCGAACCGGGCAAATGCCTTGGCCCGGTGGCCTGCGGGCACGTCTCGCTGGACCATCGAGTCGAAAGCGACCTTCCCGGACCCGGCGACCAGGCCGATGACGGCGGCCATCAGGACGGCCACGAACCAGTGGGTCCCCCAGTGGACGATCCCAGCGGCGAGGGCGGTGGCACCCGCCACGACCGACGAGCCGGTGAGCATCAGTTCCTCCGCGGCGTGCTTGCGCAGCAGCGGTGCCAGCAGGGCGCCCGACACATTGCCGACCTGGCTCGCACCCAACGCCAGCCCGTACCAGATGAGGGCGGCATCGTGGCGCCGGAATGTGAACACGAGCAGGAAGGTCACGAAGCCAACCGAGAGCCTCAGAGCTGCGGTGGCCAATGCCGCCAGTTGCAAACCTCCCGGTGGGAGGCCGCCGGGACGGGGGGCAGGTGGCGGCAATTGGGCCGTTCGGCTGAGGCTGGGGGCCGGCAGAGCCGGGACGGTCAGGCCCGGGCTGGTCGGCGGTGGGCTGGTCAGCGGTGGGCTGGTCAGCGGTGGGCTGGGCCGGCGGGCAACCGTCAACGCCGACGCCGCCCACGCGCACGCCAGGTAGACGACGATGTCGAAGCGAAGGAGGCCTGCCGCTCCGAGAAGGTCCATGATGCCTACAGCGGCCCCACCCGCGACGGTGCCTGCGAGAGATCCGCCCACCGACAGCTTCGAATTGGCCGTCACGAGCTGCTCTGGCCTCTCGACGACGCCCGGGACGAGAGCCGCTTTGGTGACCAGGTAGAGCTTGGAAAACACGAGCGTAAAAAAGGCGACGGGGAACAGGAGGAGGGAATGCACCCAGAACGCCATGAAAAAGCAGCAGGCGGCGCGCCCGACGCCGGACCCGGCGGCGATTGCTCGCCTGCCAGCCTTTGCGCGTTCGACCATCGGCCCGAGCAGCGGGCCTACGACAGCAAATGGCGCAACCGTGAGAGCCAGCGATAGGGCGACGCGATTGGCAGCGGTACCAGGGGAGACGTTGAAGAAGACCGATCCGGCGAGCGCAACGGCGACCATCGCATCGCCGCTCGAGGACAAGGTGTGCATCAACGCCAACCGCCCGAAAGGGGGGAGGTCCAGGGAGCGGCTGCGCCACGCCGGGCCGGTCGGCCGGCCCGCCCCGGCGACCTCGGGCGGGGTAGCGGCACCTTCGAGCAAGTACGGGTACCGGGCCCAGCGGCGTACCACCGCAAGTGCCTGTTCGGCGGTCATCTCCAGTGCTCCGCTGCGCCCTGTCCGGCCATCGTTCCCCTGGTGAGACTACAGCCGATGCCGTCGCCTTCGGTCCCGGGCGCAGGCGCTCAGAGCGGGGGTCGTAAGGCTCGCCGAAGATGTGCCGAACGGGCCATGTTTTGCCGCAATTCAGGCGTGTTTCCTCAAGTGGTGCCGGACAAAAGCCGACGTTGCCTATATGCCAGAACGTCAGCAGGGCGGCGGCCCGTTACCACCTTTGGCCCCCGTGGGGGTTGAAAAGGTGGACAACCGCAAGGTAGTTGAGGGTAAATCGCGCCAACCTGACCCCGCTGGTCCCTCTGACGCTCATAACGGCCCGAAGCCTCCCTGGGCCTCACTCCTCGAGCCGCATTCCGTCGCGGTAGCACCCTCGGCCCCTGCCGCCGCGGCACCCAACGCGCCGGCGCACGCCGCCGCGCCCTACCCCGCACGTAAACCGGCAGTGGCGGCCCCACCGGCGAGCAGCGCCACCGCAGCCCCCGCAGCCCCCGCAGCCCCGTCAGCCCAAGCAGCCCCAGCCGCCCCCCGCGGGTTGTCCCCTACCGCCGCGTCGGCGGCGAGAGCCTTGAGCAGCCTGGCGGGAGCACCGCTGCGGCCTGGCCGGCCAGCGGGCCCTGGGTCTGCGAGCGCAGTCGTCGCCGGAGCCGCTCCGGGCGGCCAGAGCAGGCAACAGGCTTCGCCGGCAGCGGCTTCTGGCCAGCAGGCTGTCGGCCAGGCGGCAAACCCGAAGGCGGGCGGAGGAGCGCAGGCAGGTACAGCCGGGGGCGGCGGGCAAGCTCAACGTCAAGGAGCCAAACCGGTGCCGGAGGGCGTCCAGGCACAAGGCAAGGCCGCCCACAACGAAGACCAGCCACCCGAGCCGAAAGCTCACGGCGACGACATCCTGCCTATCAAGCGCAAGGGCTTTAGCCTGCACTTCCGGCTTCGCTGAGCGCGAACGGCGGCTCCCCCGAGTTACGGCTCGCACGGGGACGGCGCTCGGGGCCCAGTCAGTGGTCGTCGGGACGGGCTACCTCTAGCTTGTACCCAAGGCCGCGGATGGTCGTGATCCGTTGTGGCTTGCCAGGGTCGTCCTCGATCCTCGCCCTCAGCCGCTTGATGTGGACATCCAGCGTCTTCGTGTCCCCTACGTAGTGGGGGCCCCAGACCCGGTCGATCAAGGTCTCACGGGGGAGCACCCTGCCGGCGTTGTTCATCAGGAGCTCGAGGAGCTCGAACTCCTTCAGGGGCAGGCTGACTTCTTTGTCCCGCAAAAAGACTTCGTGCCTCTCCGGGTCGAGCCGGAGCTGCCCGATCTCCAGCTCTTCGCCCTCCTTTCCCGACTCCTCCTCGGGCGGGGTCCTCCTCAGCACCGCCCGCATCCGGGCGACCAGTTCGCGGAGCCGGTAAGGCTTGGTGACGTAGTCGTCGGCGCCTACCTCTAACCCCACGACCGTGTCGATCTCGCCGGTCTTGGCAGTGACCATGATGATCGGCACCCGCGATCCGCCCGCCCTGATCGTCCGGCAGACATCGATGCCGGACACCCTCGGGAGCATGACGTCGAGGAGCACGATGTCGGGCCGCACCGAGGCAAATTTGTCGAGCGCCTCGGCGCCGTCGTAGGCAACCTCGACCCGGAAACCCTCACGTTTCAGCCCGACGACAAGAGCTTCGACGAACGATGGCTCATCCTCGACAAGGAGGGCCGTGACCTGCTCACTCACCGGAAGACTCCTCTGTGGCAAGGGGGACGCTCATCCTGAACGTAGACCCTTCTCCTTCCACAGACTCGACGCTGACTTCGCCGCCGTGGTACGCGGCCACGTGCCTGACGATAGCGAGGCCCAACCCCGTGCCACCAGTCCAACGGGAGCGTGCTCTGTCGACGCGGTAGAAGCGCTCGAAGATCCGCTCTTGGTCCCTCCGGGGGATGCCGACACCTTGGTCCCGCACCGAGATCCAGGCGCGGCCATCCGAGCGCTCGACGCTCACCCGGACGGCGCCCTCGGGTTCTGAGTACTTGATGGCGTTGTCGACGAGGTTTGCCACGGCCGAGGAAAGGTCCCGCCTGTTGGCCATTACGAAAATGTCCTCCGCCACGGGGGCGAGCTCGAGGCCGATCCGCAGCGTCGTCGCCTGGTCCCTGAAGGCTTCCACCGTTTCTGTCAAAACTGCGAGTAGGGAGACGGGAGCCAGTTCTCCAGTCGCTCCGGCCTCGATCCTGGAGAGGTCGAGCAGGTCGTCGACGAGCCGGGAGAAACGGCGCGCCTCTGCCCCGACCCTCGAGGTGAGGCGAGTGACGATGTCGGGGTCCTCCTCGCCGTCCAGGGTCTCGGCAAGGAGGCTGAGGGCGCCGAGGGGGGTCTTGAGCTCGTGGCTGAGGTTCGCGACGAAGTCACGCCGGACGGCCTCGAGCCTGCGAAGCTCGGAGACGTCGTCGACGAGCGCCACGGCGCCCGACGGTTTTTTGCCCGCGCCGTCGCTGCCGAGGGGGAACGCACGTATTTCGAGGGTGTGGCGCGTCGGCGAATAAAGGTCGAGGATCTCCTCGTGGTCAGCGCCCGCCAGAGCACGCCCGAGGGCGGCTTCGACGGCTTTTTCGGCCAGCAGGTCGCCTTCTCGGGCGTTCATCAGTTCGCGTGCCGGAGCATTGCGTAGGACAACCTTGCCGTTGCCATCGCAGATCACCAGCCCTTGGCCGGCTTTGTCGACGGCCTGCGCCAGTAGTGCCAAGGTGGCGGCGGCCTGCTTTTCATCGTCCCGCACGGGCACCCTTTGGTCCAAGTGCCCTCAGACGGTCTCAACAAGGACCGGCGGGAAGTACTGCGCCGAGGTGAACGAGCCGTTGGCACCGTCGAGCACCCACACCGAGCCTTTTGCCTGCCGCGGGTTGGGCCCGAGGTCGACGCGGTCCTCGTCGGCGAGAGTAACGAGGATCTCGGCGATCACGTCACCATGGGTACAGGCGACAACGTTTTTGCCTGCAAGCGACCGGACCAACCGCACCGCCGCCGAGCTCTGGCCCTCTTCGAGCTCGACTGCCTCTTTCAGGTCGACGCCGAGCGCTTGTACGAGTGGCTGCACCGTCTGGAGGCACCTCAAATACGGGCTCGAGTAGACCTTGATGAACGGCGCGAACTTTCGCGCGACCGACGTCAACCCCTCGGCCTGGCGGGCACCATTTGCTGAAAGGGGCCGGAGCTTGTCGTCGCCTGTCCAGTCACGACGCTGGTAAGCGTGCGCGTGGCGTACCAACAGGAGCGGCACTTCGTTAAGTCTTGCAGAACGGCGAGCCAACCGAGGAATTGCGCTCTCGGAGTGCACGGTCCCACCGTGAGCATATTTCGGAACGTGGGTGGGCAAAGGGATGTGCGATAGATGGAGCAGCTGGCAACCGAAGGGCAGCCCAACCGAGGCCGCTGCGACGTAGGAGCGGCGTTCACTGCCCCGTGTCCCTCGGAGATGGGCCGTACCTTGGGGACGTGGACGACTTGCTGCCAGCGGCCGCTATGTCCCCGGGCACCGCTGCAGGACGACCGGGCGGAGGCCGCATCGCCCACGCCGGGGCGCGCCTGTGGGGACAGGCCAGGCAGCGCTTGCTGTTCGAGGTCGGCCTGGCGTTCATCACCCTCGGCGCAGTCGTGCTCCTGTTTGTCGGTTACGAGCTGGTTGGTACCAACATTGCCGAGCAGCACAGCCAGGCAAGGTTGGCCCGCCAGTTCGAGCAGGCTGTTGCCGCCGCCGCGGCGCGGGCAGCACCCGCGGCAACGGCGGGAGCCCATGGTGTGCTCAAGCCAGGAGCCGCAAAACCTGCCGCCCACCCGGCAACGCGGCGCACCACCGGCGCCGTCCACGCCCATGCCGCTGGGGCCTCGCACGGTGCCTCCGCCGGGCCTGCCGGCGCGGGTGGCGCCACCGGTGCCTCCGTGGTCCCACTGCCCCTGCCGCCCCCCGGGGGGGCGCTCGACCACCTGGTCATACCAGCGATAGGTGTCGACCGGTACGTTGTCCAGGGCGTCGACGAGGCCGACCTTCAGGAGGGGCCGGGGCACTACCCGGGGACGCCTCTGCCCGGCGAGAGGGGCAACGTCGGCATCGCAGGCCACCGCACTACTTATGGGGCCCCATTTTTCCGTCTGAACGAATTGTCACCCGGCGACCTCGTTTACCTGACAGATACGTCCGGGACCACTTGGGTCTACGCCGTGGAGCACCTCTCGGTCGTTTCGCCCGACGATGTGGCCGTGCTCGATCCCTCGCACGGGGCCGAGCTGACGCTCACCACGTGCAACCCCCGTTTCGAGGCGACTTCGCGCCTTGTCGCCAGGGCCTTTCTGGCTGCCGAGCTGCAACGGGGGACTAAATTGACGGGCCGCCTGCCGGTGGCACTGCCCGGCCCCGGCAAAAGCAATGCCCTTCCCGGGAAGGTGGGCGAAACCGCCAAGGAGCTCACGAAGCCCGAAAAGGAAGTGGCTCCTGGCCAAGGGCACAAAGGGTCTGCCACGGCGGGCAAAGGGGAGGCCGGGCACCCTGGGGCCCAGACGCCCGTAGCCGGTCGAGGCAAAACTGCACAGCCTCAGGGAGGGAGCGACAACCCGACCGTGGGCCCTGCCGGGGGCACCGGGGCGGCTGGCCAACCGGGCCCGGGCCAAGGAGGCTCGCGCCAAGGGAGCCAGGCGAGCGGAGCAGGGTCGCTGGCGGGGGCTCTGGGGGCGGCGGGAGGCTGGACATGGTTTGAGCTGGCGGGCTGGGCGTTGCTTGCGCTGGCGCTTTGGGTCGTCACCCGGGTGAGAGCTGCGCAACGCCATGGTTATACCAAGGTGGTCGTACTGTGCGCCGGGGCGCTCGTCTGCCTGGTGCCCCTCTGGTTCGCTTTCGAGAACGCCGTGGTGCTCCTGCCGGCCAACTTCTGACCGCCCCCGACTGCCCGCCCGGCCGGGCGTCGCACCGAGCTGGCGTGCTCGCGCCCGCCCGCTAGAGCGCCGGGCTGGCGATCGGGATGAGCTGCCCGAGGGCGTCGAGCACGACGACGTCACGCGGGTAAGTCAAGCGCTGGCGAGCTTCGGATAGAGGGGCCCAGATGGCCTCGTCGACTTCGTCGCGGTCCTCGGGGACCGGGCGCCCCAGGCTGAGGGGCGCCACGCCACGGGGCGCAGGGCCGACCGTCATCGCCCAGTAGCGGACGGACTTGAGCTGCCCGCCGACGGGGTAGGTCGTCGTCGGCAGCTCGGCGCCGAGGCGGCATCGCAACCCGGTCTCCTCTTCGACCTCCCGGAGGGCCGCCTCCTCGTCGGTCTCGCCTGCTTTTGCCTTCCCCTTGGGGAACGCCCAGTCGTCGTAGGCAGGCCGGTGCACGAGGACTACCTCACCACCTGTTGGAACGAGCCGCCAAACGAGGCCCCCGGCAGCTCTCATGATCTCCTGGGGCGCAACTCGTGCGGGCGTACCTGTCACCCGTGCCTCACTCACCGGGCCCCACCGCCCTCCCGCGCCTCAACATCGTCGAGCGTGGCCGGCGAGCTCGGCGTCACGGGACCGCAGCGAACCCTTCCGGGCCGCCGCGGCGGCGAGAGCGCGCCAAGGCGAGGTCCTGGAAGTGGTTTTGCGCGTTGAAATGCTTTGTCAAGGGCACCTTTCGCCATGAGCCGTCGCCCGACAGTTCCCAGGCGAGCTCGTCGTCGGCGAGGACTACCTCGAGGATTTCTCTCAGCCGGGCGCGCACCTCTTCCGAAGTGACGTCCACGAGCGCCTCGACACGCCTGTCGAGGTTGCGCTCCATCATGTCCGCCGAGCCCATGAGGTAGACGCCGCCTTCTGGGAGGCCCGGCCACGGGCGCACACCATCAGGCGGCCGGGGTTCGCCGGCGTGACCTTCACTGAAGTAAAAAATCCGCGAGTGCTCGAGGTAACGCCCGACGAGCGACCTGACCTTTATATTTTCCGACAGCCCGCGCACCCCCGGGCGAAGTGCGCACATTGCCCGCACGATGAGGTCGATCTGAGTGCCCGATCGGGAAGCGTTGTAGAGAGCGTCGATCACCTTGCTGTCGACGAGGTTGTTGAGTTTCCAAACGATGCGGCCGGCGCTGCCGTAGGAACTTTCCCGCTCGATCAGCTCGATGATCTTGGCCCGGAGGGCAAGCGGCGCAACTATCAGCTGGCGGTAAGCCGATTGCCGGCTGTACCCAGTGAGAAAATTGAACAGGTCAGTGAGATCCTCGCCCAGGGTCGGGGAGGCCGTGAGCAACCCGAGGTCTTCGTACATCCGCGCCGTCGAGGAGTTGTAGTTGCCCGTCCCCAGATGGCAGTAGCGGTGGATGCCGTCCTTTTCCTCCCTGACCACGAGGGCAGTCTTGGCGTGGGTCTTGAGGCCGATCAGGCCGTAAACGACGTGCACACCCACCTGCTCGAGAGCGCGGGCCCAGTTGATGTTGGCGGCCTCGTCGCCGCGAGCCTTCAGCTCCACAAGAGCAGCTACTTGCTTACCTCTTTCGGAGGCCGTGATGAGAGCCGTCACTACCGGGCTGTCCCCCGACGTCCGGTAGAGCGTCTGCTTTATTGCCAGCACGTGCGGATCCCGGGCAGCCCCGCTAATAAATGCCTCGGTCGACATGGTGAAGCTCTCGTAGGGGTGATGGACGAAGACGTCATCCTTGGCGACGACGGCGAAAATGTCGGCTGGTTCGTCCTCATGGGGCACGAGCCTTGCCGGGGTCACCGGCGTAAAGGGGTCGTCCTTCAGCTCGGGCCTGTCGAGGTCGTGGATGCCCCACAGGCCGCCGTAATCGAGCGGGCCGTCGACGTCGTAAACGTCATCGGCTCGCAGGTCGAGCTCGCGCGCAAGCAGTTCACGGACGTTTGGGTCAAAGCCTGTCTCGACCTCGAGGCACACGGCGCGACCGAAGCGGCGCCTGCGCAGCTCCATCTCGACCGCTTCGAGGAGGTCGTCCGCCTCCTCTTCGGCAAGAGTCAGGTCGGCATTGCGGATCACCCGGAAGGCATGGCAGCTTTCGATCTCCATACCGGGGAAGAGCTCCCCGAGAAAGGCGGCGATGACCTGGTCGACCGGGACGAAGCGCCGTCCGTCCGGGAGCTCGAGGAAACCGGGCAGAAATGGGGGGATCTTGAGCCGCGCGAAGCGCCTTTCGCCTCGCTGGGGGTCGCGTACCATCACGGCGAGGTTGAACGAAAGGTTTGAAATATAAGGGAAAGGATGGCCCGGGTCTACTCCGAGAGGGGTGAGGACGGGGAACATCTGGGACTCGAACACGCCCAGGGCGAATGCCTTGTCGTCGGCCTGGAGCGAGCTCCAGCCGACCAGGCGGATGCCGGCTCTGGCGAGCTGGGGGACGAGTTCTTCGCGGTATACCAGCGAACGCTTGGCCAACATTTCCTCGAGCTGGACACGGATCGCCTTCAACTGGTCCGAGACAGGCAACCCGTCAGGCGCAGTGCCCGACAACCCAGCCGCCAACTGGTCCTTCAGCCCGGCTACCCGGACCTGGAAAAACTCGTCCAGCTGGCTCGAAAATATGGCGAGGAACTTTGCCCTCTCGAGCAACGGTTGCGCCGGTGAGCTGGCGAGCGCCAGCACCCTGCGGTTGAACTCGAGGAGCGAGAGCTCGCGGTTGATGTACAGCGGCTCTTCGGGGCCCCGGTCGGCGGAGCGTCCGTCAAGCTGAGGGCGCGCCTCGCCGCTTGCCCGAGGCTGCGCGCCAGCCGACGGCGCCCCCTCCAGCGGGTTGGGCGCGACGCCGAGCGCAGAAAACTCTGTGTCGGAACCCCCTAGCACGTGTTCACGCTACCGCGGCAGCCCTCGCGCTCTACGGTAAGACCGGCTAACCGGCGCCGCCGAAGAAGTCGCCCTCTTCGTCCTCGGGAACACCGAGGTCCCACTCCAGCAACACGTTCTCGCGCTCGGCGTCACGGATGATGCGCTCCCGGTTGCGCCGGAACTGGGGGTCGTGCGGCGGCAGCAGGAGGAGCCTCGCCAGGATCCGCTGGCGCAGCTCCTCGACGAGGTTACGCTCCCCGAAGTCGGAGTCCACCCGCCAGTGCGGCGCAACGGGCCCCATGTAGACAACCCGTACATGGCCCCGCGGCGGGCCGGCGGCCTCTGGTTGCAGGAGCGACATAGCTGGAGCTTAGAGCACCGCAGGCGCGCGCCGGCACGTGGCCGGCGGTTGACCCCGCATACCGTCGGGGCGTCAGGCAGACGTTTGCACAGCTGTACGGCTATGCCACCTCTTGCCTGAGACGGTTGGCGGCGCTCGTCACAGCTTGCAGCGATGCGTCGAGGATGCTCGAGTCCATCCCGACGCCCCAAACGACGCGCCCCTCGGATTCGGCCTCGACGTACGCGACCGCCGATGCCCCGCTGCCGGAAGTCATTGCGTGCTGGTGGTAGTCGAGTACCGCGAGCTTTATGCCGGCTTGCTCCAACGCGTTCACGAGGGCGTCTATCGGGCCGTTGCCTGTACCGACGAGGCTCGTATGCTCACCGTCGAGCAAAAGTTGAGCGGTGAGACGGGTCAGGTGGGCATCTCCGCTGTGCTCGCTCGCAACTTCGGTAGCGACTAGCCGCAGTCCCCCGTCGTGCGCGAGGTAGGTCTTTTCGAAGACCTCCCACATTTCGCCCGGCTTGATCTCGGTCCCCGTGGCCTCCGTAACTGCTTGGACCGCTTTGGAAAATTCGACCTGCAGCTTGCGCGGCAAGTCGAGGCCGTGCTCGGTACCCATGACATAAGCGACGCCGCCTTTTCCCGACTGGCTGTTGACGCGGATGATCGCCTCGTACGTACGGCCCGTGTCCTTGGGGTCGATAGGGAGGTAGGGGACTTCCCAGTGGTGGTAATGAGGAGGGAGCGCGTCCATCCCCTTTTTTATGGCGTCTTGATGAGACCCGGAAAAGGCCGTGTAAACGAGGTCGCCGACATACGGGTGCCTTGGGTGGACGGGCATACGCGTTGCGTGCTCAGCCACTCGCCGGACCGCTTCGATGTCGTGGAAGTCGAGGCCCGGGTCCGTCCCTTGCGACATGAGGTTGAGCGCCACTGTGACGAGGTCGAGGTTGCCTGTCCGTTCACCGTTGCCGAACAGGGTGCCTTCGAGGCGGTCCGCTCCGGCAAGCATGGCCATTTCGGCTGCCGCTACGGCCGTCCCGCGATCGTTGTGCGGGTGGACGGAAAGCACGATCGACTCGCGGTCGCGCAGCTCGCGGCCAAACCACTCGATCACATCGGCGAATACGTTCGGAGTGTAGTTTTCGACAGTCGAAGGGAGGTTGAGCACGAGAGGTTTGGCGGCAGTGGGCTCGATGACGCCTGCGACCGCCTCGCAGATCTCGAGGGCGAAGTCGGGTTCGGTACCGGTGAAGCTTTCGGGGGAGTACTCGTAGCGCACGTCTGTCGCTCCGACCGTCCGTTCGAGGTTGCGGCATAGCTGAGCAGCTTTGGTCGCTATGGCGGTAATGCCCTCTTTCGGCTGCCGGAAGACGACGCGGCGCTGCAGCTCCGAAGTCGAGTTGTAGAAATGGACGATCGCCCTGGGGGCGCCAGATATCGCTTCGAAAGTCCTTTCGATCAGCTCTGCGCGGCATTGGACGAGCACTTGTACGGAGACGTCGCCGGGGATCAGGTCGTGCTCGATGATGTGCCGCACGAACTCGAAGTCCGGTACCGACGCAGACGGGAACCCGACCTCGATCTCCTTGATCCCGATGGCGACCAAAGTCTCGAACAGCTCCAATTTGCGTGGTGTGTCCATTGGGTCGATGAGCGCCTGGTTGCCGTCCCTGAGATCGACGCTGCACCAAATGGGAGCGCTAACAAGTTGGCGTGAAGGCCAGACCCGGTCCTCGAGGACGAGGGGGAGCGTCGGCCGGTACTTGCCGAAAGGCATCGGGGATGTTGTGGCTGGCGGACGGGTCATGGGCTGGGCCTTTCTGTGGCTGGCTAAGAAAAAACCTCCTGGCCCAAAGGGCACAGGAGGTCTCGGCGAGCACCGGCTGGATGCTCGCCTAAGGGCTAAGGAGGAGGCTCGTCGACATTTCAACCAGCATGTGACCATGTTCCCCCAAAGCCGGCGGTATTGTCAAGGGAGTAAGGCGGAGGCGGCAAACTGACGAGCGCTTTGTCAGGTGGAGGGTGTTGCCTTGACAGGCAGCACGGGTGTGGACTAGAAGAGCCAAGCGCGCGTTTCCCGAGTTCTGGCAATTCGAGGCGTTGTCCCCCCGATATGGGGGGATGAGGTTTAGTGTGAAGTCAGGGTGCCATAGCGCTAACGGAGGCCAAGTTGGAAACTTCCTGGATGGTGCAGGGACGGTGCCGGGATTTGCCACCGGAGATCTTCTTCCCGAGCGACGGGGTCGGGGTTGAAGTTGCCCGCCATTACTGCGCCGAGTGCCCCGTAAAAGGCCCCTGCCTGGAGTACGCGCTCGAGAACCACATCGAGCACGGGGTTTGGGGCGGAGCATCCGAGCGGGAAAGGCGGCGCATCGCTCGTAGCCGCCGCACTCTCGGACGTCCGGTACAAGTTGCCGCGCCTGCCGACCCGCGGCCGCCGGCAATGCCCGCCCGCTTGCCACTCCAGAAGTAGAGGCGGTTTAGGTAGAGGTGGACGGCCGCCTGGACTAGGCGGCCCGCCCGCCCGGTGCGGGCCTCCAGGCGTTTATGGACGATTTGTCCCGCGCTCTTTGGAGCGCTACTTCTGCGCCTCCTGCGACTGTGCCGCCCGCGCCCGGTTTTCACGGTCCGCCAACAGCGCGTCGAGCTCCGAGCGGCTCAGGGTGACACGCTCTTCTGCGGTGGGGGGCACGACCACCTGGGCCGGGACTGTCGTGGGTAGTGCCGGAGGCAGCGGGGTCGCCGCAAGCGGCGCGGCAGGCACCGAGGTCTGGGTGGTGGTCGCGGTCGCCGCCTCGGCGTCGTTGTGAGCCTTCCGGAACTCCTTCATCGCCTCCCCCGCATTTTTCGCCAACTTTGGCAGCTGGCTGCCGCCGAAGAGCACGACGATCGCGATGATCAAGACGTACAACGAATCAGATCCGAAAATGCTTGCAGTCACGCGTCCTCCCGAGTGATCTGGGCCGGCTGCCCCTATCGTACCGGTCGTGGTACCTCTGCCGCAGGGCGGCCGCCAAGAGATCTCCGACAACGTGCTCGAGTGCGTCGTCAACGTGAGCGAAGGTGCCGACAGCGCCCTCCTCGGCCGGCTTGTCTCGGCATGCGGGCGCTCCTTACTGGACGTCCACTCCGACAGCAGCCACAACCGTTCCGTACTGACCCTGGGCGGGGAGGGAGGCGTCGTCGGGGAGGCGGCGAGGGCGCTGGCAGCTGCGGCTCTCGAGCTCCTCGACCTCCGCGGGCACGCCGGCGCCCACCCCCGCTTCGGCGTCGTCGACGTCGTGCCTTGGGTGGCGCTGGAAGGCTGGCCGCTGCGCGACCCGCTCCCGGGCACGCAGCCGCAGCCCTGTCCCGAGCGCGCCCTCCAAGCTCGGGACGACTTTGCAACCTGGGCCGCGGACCACCTGGGGCTCCCGGTCTTCCTTTACGGCCCGGAACGCTCTCTGCCCGAGGTGCGCAGGGGAGCCTGGCGCTCGTTGATGCCCGACCTGGGGCCAGGGCGGCCCCATCCCACCGCCGGCAGCGTGGCGGTCGGCTGCCGTCCCCTTTTGGTCGCCTACAACCTGTGGCTGGCGCAGGCCGACTTGGCTCTCGCCAACGAGGTGGCGCGGGCCGTGCGCTCGCCGCTGGTGAGAGCGCTTGCGTTCCCGCTGAGCGACGGCGTGCAAGTGTCATGCAACCTGCTCAGCCCCCTTACCCTCGGGCCCGCCGCCATTTGGGACGAGGTGTCGGAGATGGCGGCTGTCGAGCACGCCGAACTGGTGGGCCTCATCCCCGAGAGCGTGCTCACAGCGACGCCCCAAGAGCGTTGGGCGCAACTCGGCCTGGCGCCAAATTGCACCATCGAATCGAGGCTCCTGAGGACCGGCCATTTTTAACGATGAGGCACGCCGCTATGCCAGCGCACGACGTGCCTCATCGGGGGAAGTTGACCAGAGACGGAGCCTGCTCGCGCTCGCTTAGGACGCCTGGCCGACCCGGTAGGGGGCTCCGTTGCGGCGCCGGCGCAAACGCCGGCGCTCCCGCTCCGAAAGACCCCCCCAGATCCCGAACTTCTCGCTGTTCTCGAGCGCGTACTGGAGGCACTCCTGCCGCACGACGCAGCCGCGGCAAACCTCCTTTGCCTCTCGGGTCGACCCGCCCCGTTCCGGGAAGAACAGGTCCGGGTCCACCCCGAGGCAGTTGGCGGAACGCTGCCACGTAGGTACTTCGCTCTCCAAACGGAGGCTTTTCGCATCTGCCGGCAAATGCAGCAAGCGAACGATGTCAGTCACCAAGCGGCTCCCCTCGCTCTTAGGCGGGCCTTTTGTTTGGCCACCCGGGTGACATACCCGGTATGGCACCTGTGTAACTACGGCGCCTGTAACTACGCGGCGCGTAACTACACGAGTGTTATCTTTGCCCATTTTCGCAGCTAGTGCAAGGGGTGGGCAAAGAAAACCGCCAAACACGACGAAAAGACGCCCGCAAGGGCCGGGCGCCAGAACTCACGCCAAGACGAGGCAGAGGGTGAAAGTCCTCGTCAAAGCCATATTCGTGCGAGCGAACTTGTTGAAAAGGCTGTGGAAAAGTGTGCTGGCGCAATCCGATCGGCAATCCGGGCGGCAGTGCACCGGCGGGGTTAGGCGGGCCGGCGGCCCTTATGACGCGAGAGGTGGCGTGACTCGAGGAAGTCGGAGAGCACGTAGTCGCCGAGGCTGTCCGGCGTCGTGAAGAAAGCCTTGCCGCGGTTGAGCTGTGTCAGCTGTTCGACGAAGCGCCTCAAGTAGCCGGTGGCGTCGAGGGCAAAAATGTTGATGCGGATGCCCTCGCGCGTGCAGCGCCCAACTTCGGAAAGGGTCGCCTGGATGGTCTCCAGGGTCGGGGGGTAGCCGAAGACCGGTTCGCTCGCTCCCTTTGGCCAGTATGCAGTCGGCTCGCCGTCGGTCACCATGATGACTTGTTTGGTACCGCGTTGAGGGGCGAGGAGCTGGCGGGAAAGCTCGAGGCCGTGCTGGATGTTGGTGCCCCAGTCATAGTCCCACGAGACCTCGGGCAGCTCCCGCACTGCGATCGGCCGGGCGTAGCGGGAAAAGCCCACGATGCCCAGGTAATCGGAAGGGAAACGGCCGGTTATCAAAGCGTGGAGCGCCATGGTCATTTTTTTGGCAGCCACGAAATTTCCCCGCATGGGCATAGAGAGCGACAGGTCGAGCATTATCACGGTGGACGAGCGCGCAAGAGCCTCCGAACGCTCAACTTCGAAATCGGCCGGGGAAAGCTCGACAGGCGTCCCCGGGCCCCTCCGGCCGAGCGCGTTGCGCACGGTGCGCTCGATCGACAGGTGGAACGGGTCACCCCACTCGTAAGGTTTCGTCTCGCCTGACCGTTCGTGCCCGATGCCCGGCCGGCCGACCGGGTGCTGCCCGAAACGGTAAGGCGACAGCCGTGTGTAGAGGTCCGCCAGCGCCTGGTCTCCTATCCTGCGGAGGCCCCTCGGCGTGAGGCGCATCCGGCCTTCCTTTTGTTCGACCAAGCCTGCCTCGCGCAACTTGCGGGCCAACTTCCCCAAAGCGTCGAGAGAACGTGCGTCCTCGGCGCCGAGGAGCTCTCGTGCCCTGTCGATGTCCACCTCGGCCAGGGCGCCCGGGCTTGGCGCACCGGCGAGCATCTGCTCGAGCTGGCCGAGGTCGCCCAATTGCCCGACGACTTCGCTCGCCGGCCCGACGCCGAGCGAAAGGCCGAAGGCGCTGTCCTGCCCGGGCCAGGCGGCACTTGTGCCGGGGCCAAGGTTGCTTGCCAACCGCTCGAGCTCGGAACGGAACAGCTCGTCTCCCTGGAGCAAGGCCTCCGACAGTTCGGCCAGCTTGGCGCGTTGCTCGGCGCTCAGTGACTCAAGCAGAGCGCGGGCCGCTGCGAGCTGTTGCTTGATGGCGTCGACAAGCTCTTCGAGGTTCTTCGGGTTGCCGGGGACCATGTCGCCGTAGCGCCCCATGAACCGCTCGAAATCCTGCTGCACGTCCTGGCCGGCCTCGTTGCGCTCGATCATGCGGTTGAGCTCCGAGAGCATCTCCCTCGCCCGCGCGAGATCCTGCGGTGAAGCGTTGGAGAGGGCTGAAGTCATCTGCGAGAAGGCGGACCGGGAAAGCTCTGCCCGCCGCCGCCTCACCCGCTCCAGGAGCTCCCTGAGCCCTGCTACCTGCCGGCCGGAGCCATCGGTGAAGCCACGCTGCATAAGCCTGCGGAGTGCCTGGTCGGCGTCGCCGTGCTCGACGAGCTCGTCCATAAGGCTGCGCAGCACATCCTCGCCGGTCTGGTCGTCCAGCTGCTGGGTACCGTCCCAGCGCGAGTAGCGGGCACGCGGCACTACGACGGCCGCTTTGACCTGTAGACGGCACCACCCGCGTGGGAGTGCTTGTTGAGCCGCTTCGACAGGTGAAGCCCCTCGAGCACCAGCTCGGCGGCAGCAGCGAGGGCGGCGGGGCGCTCGGAGCCGGCGAGCTTGGCGACCGGCGCCCGCAGGCCGGGCCTGCTGCTCAACACTTCGAGGTAGCCGGAAGCGGGCAGGTCGTCACCGACTTCGACTGCCGAGCCGTCGTCAAGCTCGGAGACTGCGGGGCCGAGGTCGCCCGGGTCGACCGACGAGCGGAACACCGCCAGCACCGCTTGCCGCGAAAGCCGCGCGACAAGCTCGTCGTCACCGGTCTCGTCGAGGGTGTCCAACTCGATCTTGCCTGCGCTCGACGATGCCAGGGCGGCCAGGTCGCTTACGCGCGGCACGGCTTCGCTCTCGCCCAGGCGCAGGGCGCGCCGCGTCGCCGCCGCCACCAGCGTCTCATAGTTGGCGACCCCGAGGCGGACCGACACCCCGGAACGCTGGTTGACCTGGGGGCTCTGGCGCGCCAGCTGGGAAATGGTGGCGACGACCTCGGCCATGTAGAGCGGGACATCGACGCTCACCCCGCTCACGTCGACCGGTGCCGCCTCCTGGAGCACCACCCGCACTTCGGTAGCGGTGTCGAGCGGGTAGTGAGTGCGGATCTGGGCGCCGAAGCGGTCCTTCAGAGGCGTGATTATCCTGCCCCTGCTCGTGTAGTCCTCGGGGTTTGCGGACGCGACGAGCATGACGTCGAGGGGGAGGCGGACCTTGTACCCGCGTACCTGGATGTCGCGTTCCTCCAGGACGTTGAGCAAACCGACCTGGATCCGTTCGGCAAGGTCGGGCAACTCGTTTATGGCAAAAATGCCCCGGTTGGTGCGCGGGACGAGACCGTAGTGGAGCGTGAGCTCGTCCGAAAGGTAGCGCCCTTCGGCCACCTTGACCGGGTCGACCTCCCCGATCAGGTCGGCAATCGAAGTGTCGGGCGTGGCGAGCTTTTCCCCGAAGCGGTCGTCCCTGCCCGCCCACTCGATCGGGCACTCGTCGCCCTTTTGGGCGATGAGGTCCTGTGCGTAGCGAGAAACGGGGTGGAACGGGTCGTCGAGGATCTCCGAGCCGGCAACGATGGGGAGCCACTCGTCGAGGAGGTCGGCCAGGCTACGCATGAGGCGCGTCTTGGCTTGGCCACGTTCTCCCAGGAAGATGATGTCGTGCTCGGCCAGCAGCGCGTTTTCCAGGGCGGGCAGGACCGTGCGCTCGTAACCGACCAGGCCTGCGACGACCGGTTCCCCGGAGGCTATGCGGCGGGCCGCGTTGGCCCGGACCTCCGCTTTGACGGGACGGGACTGCCACCCTGAGGCGCGTAGCTCCCCGAGAGTTGCCGGACGCGATGTTTGAGGCCCCTGCATTGGCAAAAGCTACCGACCGGAGGGGAGGTTGCGGCGTGAGGCGCCGCCCGGTTTGTAACCTTGGCGCCGTCGGGGCGCAGAGGAGGGCAGCGGGTTGGACAGCGAACTGGACGGCACCTGGGCCGCCGCCGAGGCCGACGACGACCTGAGGCGGAGGTTCCCCTCGCTCGACTTCGACGACAGCGCCTGGGCGAAGGTGCGCGTACCGGGGCACTGGCGCGCCGAAGCGGACTTCTCCGCCTCGGACGGGCCCATCCTCTACCGCAGGATGTTCGAAGGGCCGGCGCTGGAAGAGGGCCAGCGGGCGTGGGTCGTGATGGAGGGGGCGTTCTACCAGTCCGACGTCTGGCTGGACGGGTCCTACCTCGGCGACACCGAGGGTTACTTTTTCCCCCACTCGTTCGACGCGACGGCACTGCTCAGAGCGCGGCCCGAGCACGTCCTCGCCGTCGAGGTCGCGTGCGAGCGACCTGCGCGGGCCCACGGCAAGAGGGCCTTCACGGGGGTCTGGAGCGACGAGAGCTGTATCGACCCTTCGTACAACCCGGGCGGTATCTGGGCTCCCGTCAGGCTGGCTACCACTGGCCCGGTCCGGGTTTCGTCCTTGCGAGTGGCGTGCACCGAGGCCACCCCCGAGCGCGCCGTGCTCGAGCTGTCGGCCGTGCTCGACAGCGCCGGACGTCTGACAGTCAACCTCGCCACGGAGGTGCGGGCGGCCGGGGCTGGCCCGGGAGGTGATGAGGCGGCCAAAGGGGCGGCAGAAGGAGGCGGGACGGTGGCGAGGGCGGACACCCAGCAGCCGCTGGCGATCGGGCGCAACACGGTGCGTTGGAGGCTCGAAGTCCCTAAGCCTCGCCTGTGGTGGCCGAGCGGGCTGGGCGAGCAGGCTCTTTACGAAGTGCGCGTGGCCGTCGCGCACGAGGGCGAGCAGAGCGACTCCCGCCGCTTGCGCACCGGCCTGCGCCAAGTGAGGGCTCACGACCTTCGGTTTTTCGTCAACGGCGAGAGCCTCTTCCTGAAAGGGGCCAACCTCATGCCGACGAGGCGCGACCTCGCCTACGCATCCGCCGGCGAGGTGGCCCGGGACGTCCACATCGCCCGGGACGCCGGGCTCAATTTGCTGCGCGTTCACGCCCACGTAGGCCGGCCGGAACTGTACGAGGTGGCAGATGAGCTAGGCGTCCTCCTGTGGCAGGACATGCCGCTCCACGGGAGCTACCGGGGGGCTCGCCGGCAAGCGGTGCGCCAGGCCGGCAAGGCGGTCGACCTCCTCAGCCACCACCCTTCCGTCGTAGTTTGGTGCTGCCACAACGAACCCTTCCCGTTTGGCCCCACGGGGACGGGGTGGCGGCCGGCACGGTCGGTTTTGCGTGTCGCAGCCCAGGCACTGCCAAATCCTTACCGCTCGTTGCTCGACCAGAGCACCCGCCGCGCCTTCGAGCGGTCGGACAGCTCGCGCCCGGTGGTGCCCAGTTCGGGCGTCCTGCCCCACCTGGCGCGCGCCTCAGCCAGCCACCTCTACTTCGGCTGGTACCACGGCGAGCCTCGTGACCTCGCCCGTGCAGCCAAGTTGTGGCCCGCCACAACGAGGTTCGTCAGCGAGCTGGGCGCGCAGGCGGTCCCCGAGGGCGACGGGCCAGTTGGCGAACACGACTGGCCGCAACTGCCATGGGACGACCTGGTGCACCATTTCTGTTTGCAGAAGGGGGTTTTTGACAGGCGCGTCCCTCCCGCCGGCTATTCGAGTTACCAGGCTTGGCGGGAGGCGACGCAGGCATACCAAGCCGAGCTGTTGCGCTGCCAGGTCGAAGCGCTCCGTAAGCTCCGGCACCGGCCTACGGGAGGGTTCGCCGTCCACTTCCTGAACGACAGCCAGCCGGCGGTCAGCGCTTCGCTCCTCGACAGCGAGCGGCGGCCAAAGCAGGCCCTTGCATCTTTGGCGGGAGCGTGCGCCCCGGTGCTCGTAGTCGCCGATTGGCCGGCTGCGAGCTACGCCCCGGGGGCAGAGCTTTCATTCGACGTCCACGTGGTTAACGACACCCGCGAGGCGCTGCGAGACGCTGTCCTCGAGGCTCGCGTCGCTTGGCCGGGGGGTGGCCGGGTATGGAGGGTGGCGGGGGACGCAGACGCGCTTGGTTGTACTTTTGTGAAGAACTTCCGGCTGTTCCTGCCGGGCGAGGCTGCCTTCTCACAAGCTGGCGCCCCGTCGCGCGACGCCGGCCCGGAGGCTGAGCGCTTGCCGCTTTGCATCGAGCTCGAGCTGCGATGGGGCGAGGACGGTTCAAGTCGTTCGGTCCGCAACCACTACCGGTCCTGGGCGACCCGGTCCAGGTGAGCCGCCGCCGGCGCGGCGGGTGGTAGACCTGAGAGGTGGCAAGGTTCCTCTCGGCGGAGTGGTTCGACGAGATCGAGGCGGCGACCGGACATGCGGGCCCTGGAGCGGTGCCTGCTGACAGGGGCGCAAGCACCGGCGGTGGTGCGGGCTCCGTGGTGGGCACAGATGGCGGTCGCGGACCGAGCACCCGGGCCGGCAACGGGGGGCGTGCACGTCGCGCCGCACAGGGCGAAGGGCTGGCGCAGCGCGATGAGCCAGGAGCGGGTGGCCCGCCTGTGGTGGTCGAGATTTTGGTAGCCGGCGCACCTCAGGGCGAGGTACGGTACCAGGTAGTGGTGGACGGGGAGAGGGTGCGGGTTTTGCCTCCGGGGTCGGCGTTCAAGACGGCGCAGGTCGTAATGAACAGTGATTACGAGACCTTTTCGGGTATCGCCTCGGGCCGCTTGTCCCCTATCGACGCGCTGTCCAAAGGGATGGCCCGGATTTCGGGTGACACTAGGGCGCTTTATCCCGGGCACGGTGCCCTCTTGGGCGCCGACCTGCTACCGCCCGAAGTCCGGGCGCGTACGACCTTCTGAAGGTTTGATGGTGAATGGCCCGCTACGCGCCCTCGAGGCCCGGCTGGTACCGGAACCCTGAAGATCCCGGTTCACTGCGCTACTGGGACGGCCGGTCCTGGACGGGGCGGGCGCGCCCGCAGCCCTTGTGGGCCTCGAGGGCCGAGCCGTTCGAAACCCTGTACGAAGATCTCGACCGCTCTGTCGAGGGGCCCGTCCGCACAAACGAGCTACGCGAGCCCGTCGCCAGCGGCGCAGGCTCGAGGGAGTGGCTGTCGTGGCGCGCACGCCAGGCTTCGGCAGGGTGGCACCGCGGCCGCAGCGCTCCGCCGGCTTTGCGTGCCAACCCCCAGCGCACAGCGGCACCAAACAGGCATGGCCCGAGCAGGCGCCCCCTGCTGGCAGTTATGTGCCTACTGGTGGTGGCGGTCGGGGTAGTGGTCTCGAGCGTCGCCTTCATTTCCCCGTACGAGACCAAGAGCACGGTCCAGGTCGCCGACGAGCTGGCAGCGGCACGCTTTTCGTCTGCGGCCAACAAGCAGTGCGCCGCCTTCCTGCCCCGCTACCGCGGCACTCTTGCCTGGGGCGACGATGGCCCGACCATCGAGGCGGCAGCGTCGCGCGTAGACCAGTTGAGCCAGCGGATCTCCCTCCTTGTCGCTCCAGTTGCCATCCGCGGGCCGTTGCAGGAGTGGGTCGGCACGCTCAAGGAGTTCGCCGAGGAGCAGGAGCGCTATGCCGGGATAATCGGCCCCGCTACGAGGCTCACCGGTGGCAGGCTCGTGGCTCGCCGGCTGGCTCCTACCGCGCTGGTCAACGCGGCCGAGCTCCGCCAGGAGGCGTCGGAGCTGGCTTCGAGAGCCGACACCTTCAGCGCGACGCTGCAGCTCCAATCGTGCCGCCTCGAGCCCGACCCCGGAACCTAGGGAACGACGAAGAAAAGCTTTCCGATGGTTGCGTTCCGCCGCCGGAGGGGGGATAGTGGTAGTTCATAGCCAAACGGGGCTACTGGCAACTTGGAGGTCAAGCGCAATGCTCTGCGATGTCGTCGACGACCAGTTCCTCACCAAGTACCGCAACCTGCTCGACGCCGAGGACGCGGCGTTCGACGAGCTGGAGCACTGCTACGAGGAGGGGGACCGAGCGAACTTCGACGCCGACCTGTCGGCCTGGCGGGCCGCCGTAGAGCGCAAGCTTTCCTACCTGCACCGCTTGGGCCTCGTCGGCCCGCCTGCTCTGGCTCACTAGACCCACCAAGGTCTGCCTCCCCGAGGCGCCCATCTGCCCGTCGCCGGACGCGGTCCCGGTCGAGGACGAGCGGGCGGCCGGCAAGCGTCGTCGGCCCGCCTGCTGAGGCGTTGCCTCGCCGGTTAGGGGGTCATGGGATCAGGCCAAGCGACGCGACGGCTTCTCGCTCCTCGAGCAGCTCGGCAGTCGACAGCGCGAAGCGCTTTTGCGAAAACTCGTTGAGGTCGAGCCCCTCGACGACCTGGTAGGCCCCCCCCTTCGTCGTCACGGGGAAGGAGCAGTAGACGCCCTTGGGGGCGTCGTAGGCCCCCTCGGACCACACTGCCATCGATGTCCAGTCGCCCTCACGGCTCCCCAGGGCCCAGTCCCTGACCGCTTCGAGGGCGGCATGAGCAGCCGACGCAACGCTCGACGCTCCTCGGGCTTCGATGACGGCGGCGCCGCGTTGCTGGACGGTCGGGATGAAGACCGACTCGACCCATTCCTGCCCGCCGACCGCTTCGAGCGCCGGCCGCCCCTTGACCCTTGCGTGGAAGATGTCCGGGTACTGGGTCGACGAGTGGTTGCCCCAGATGGAAACGCGGGTGACCTCGCCCGCCGGCGCGCCCGCCTTGGCTGCCACCTGGCCGACCGCCCGGTTGTGGTCGAGGCGGGTCATGGCGGTGAACTGCCGGGGAGAGAGGGGCGAAGGACCTATGCCGGCGTTGTGGGCGGCGATGAGGCAGTTAGTGTTGGCGGGGTTGCCAACGACGAGGACTCTGACATCGCGTTTGGCACTGGCGGCGAGGGCTTTGCCCTGCACGGTGAAAATGGCGCCGTTGGCTTCGAGCAGGTCGCGCCGTTCCATGCCCTTGCTGCGGGGACGGGCGCCGATGAGCAGGGCGATATCCACATCACCAAAAGCCTCTTCGGCGTCGGAGCTGGAGGTGACAGATGTGAGCAGCGGGAAGGCACAGTCCTCGAGCTCCATCACGACGCCACTGAGCACGCCGAGGGCCTGAGGGATTTCGAGGAGCCGCAGGGCGACCGGCTGGTCGGGCCCTAGCATTGCGCCACTCGCGACCCGGAACAGGAGCCCATAAGCGATCTGGCCGGCAGCGCCGGTAACTGCGATGTTTATTGGTTGCTTTGTCATTTTGCGGGCCCTCGGACCTGTCTCAGAGGCGGTCGATAATTGCGCTGGCAAACTCGGAAGTCTTTACTTCTGTGGCGCCTTCCATCTGCCTTGCAAAGTCGTAGGTTACGACGCCGTCGGCGATGGTTTGTCCCATCGCCCGCACTATGTCATCTGCGGCGTCCTGCCAACCGAGGTGCTCGAGCATGAGCACGCCCGAAAGGAGCACGGACCCGGGGTTGACCTTGTCCTGCCCGGCGTACTTGGGGGCGGTGCCGTGAGTGGCCTCGAAAATCCCGTGCCCGGTTACGTAATTGATGTTGGCACCGGGTGCGATCCCGATGCCACCCACCTGCGCGGCGATCGCGTCGGACAGGTAGTCGCCGTTCAGGTTGGTGGTGGCTATCACGTCGAACTCGTCGGGACGAGTGAGCACCTGCTGGAGGGTGATGTCGGCGATGTTGTCCTTCACGAGGATCTTGCCGTCAGGCTTGCCGCCGCACTCCTCCCAGCTGACCGCCACGTCGGCAAACTCGTCTTTCGCCACTTCGTAACCCCATTTGCGGAACGCTCCCTCGGTGAACTTCTGGATATTGCCTTTGTGCACGAGCGTCACCGACTTGCGGTCGTGGTCGACCGCGTACTGGAGGGCTGCACGCGCAAGGCGTTTGCTGCCGGTGACCGACACGGGCTTGATGCCGATCCCCGAGTCGGGCCGCACCGTCCAGCCAAGCTCGTCGTGGAGCATCTCGATAAGGCGCTTGGCCTCGGGCGTGCCCTCTTCGACTTCGAGGCCTGCGTAGATGTCCTCGGTGTTCTCGCGGAAGATCACCATGTCGACGAGGTCGGGCCGCTTGACGGGGGAGGGGACGCCCGCGAACCACCTGACGGGGCGGAGGCAGACGTAGAGGTCGAGAAGCTGGCGGAGAGCGACGTTGAGGGAGCGGAAGCCACCTCCCACGGGAGTGGTGAGCGGGCCCTTTATGCCTATGAGGTAACCACGGAACGCGTCGAGGGTCTCCTCGGGGAGCCAGTTGCCCGTCTCCTTGAAGGCTTTTTCGCCCGCAAGCACTTCGGTCCATGCGATGCGGCGCCCTTGGCCCCGCTTGGCCACAGCGGCGTCTATAACGCGCTTGGCCGCCGGCCAAATGTCGACGCCCGTGCCATCGCCCTCGATAAAGGGGATGACGGGCTCGTCCGGTACCCGCAGCCGGCCGTCCGGGCCCATTGTGATCTTGTCTGACATGGCTGGCCAGCCTACCGAGCGGGGCGGCGGGGGACTAATGGGCCGCTCCGACGGCGTTATGGTGGGCGAGTGGCTCCAGAGGCCCGAGCCCTTGCAAGCGCTCCCGAGGGCGTGGTGCTCGGGGACAACCTGAGCGTGCTGCGGTCGATGCCCGGCTCCTGCGTGGACCTCGTGTACATCGACCCTCCCTTTGGGACCGGCCACCCGCAACGCCTCGAATCGATCCGCACAGGTGTGGGCGAGAGGGAGCGCACGGGGTTCGCCGGGCGCCGGTACCGCTTCGACGTCGTCTCGTCGTACAAGTATTCGGACGAGATGACGCTCGACGAGTACCTGGCCTTCCTGTTCGAGCGGCTCGCAGAGATCCACCGGGTGCTGCGGGAGACGGGCTCGTTGTACGTCCACCTCGACCATCACGCCGTCCACTACGTGCGCCTCATGCTCGACGAGATCTTCGGAGCGGAAAGGTTCCTCAACGAGGTCATCTGGGCCTACGACTTCGGGGGCCGGGCCCGCGACCGCTGGCCACGCAAGCACGACAACATCCTTTGGTACTCGAAGTCCCCCCGCTGGACCTTCAACAGCGCCGACATCGACAGGATCCCCTACATGGCACCCGGCCTGGTCGGGCCGGAGAAGGCCGCCGCCGGCAAGTTGCCCACCGATACCTGGTGGCTCACGATCGTGCCGACCAACGGCTCCGAACGGACCGGTTACCCGACCCAGAAACCGCTCAAGTTGCTCGAACGGGTCGTCGCCGCCTCGAGCAACAGCGGCGACCTCGTAGCTGATTTTTTCTGCGGGAGCGGGACGACGGGAGCGGCGGCGAAGAAGCTTGGAAGGCGCTACCTCTTGGTGGACGACAACCCGGACGCGATAGCGATCACGAAGGAGCGGCTCGGGCCTGACGCGTGGGCCGCCGACGGGTGACAGACGCCGGCGGGTGGTTCTGGGCGGCGGGTGTCGCTGGACGGCGGTAAGAGGCGGCGGTGCTTCAGGCGGCCGGAGCGGGTACCCCCAGGCCAAGGTTGACATAGATCTGCCGCGTCGCCTCGGAGCGGTTGAGGGTGTAGAAGTGGAGGCCCGGAGCACCCTTTTCGAGCAACTGGGCGCAAAGCTCCGTGGCTGCCTCGACACCGGTCTTTGCGACTTCGTCGGGCCCGCCGCGATCGCCCGCCCGCTGGAGACGCTCGGCGAGCCAGCCGGGCACCGCGCAGCCCATCGTCGCCAGGCCGGGGATCGACTTGATGCTTACCACGGGGAGGATCCCAGGGAGCACGGGCTTGTCCATCCCCAGCTTGTCGAGGTCGTCCACCAGGTGCAGGTAGTCGGACGCTTCGAAGAAGAACTGCGTGACCGCGAAGTCGGCCAGCCGCAACTTCCTTTCCAGGTGGCGCCGGTCGGCGGCGATGCTGGTGGCACGAGGGTGCCCGGCGGGGTGGGCAGCCACGCCGATAGAGAAGCCGCCGATCGCCCTGGCCAGCTCGACGAGCTCCATCGCGTGCCCGAGCTCTCCTCGTTCCCCCTCGGGGCCTTCGAGCGGGTCACCTGCGAGCGCCATCAGGTTTTCGATGCCTGCCTTGCGGAAGCTCACGAGGATGTCTGCCAGCTCGAGGCGGGTATGGCCCGCACAAATGAGGTGGGCCATCGGGTTGAGGCTGGTCAGGCGCAACATCGAAACGACGATGTCCGTCGTCCGCTCCCGCGACGAGCGACCGCCGCGGTACGTGACCGAGACGAACGAAGGGCGGAGGGGTTGGAGGTCGAGCAAGGTCCGGACCAAGCGCACCTGTTCGGCGTCGTTTTTGGGTGGGAAGAACTCGAACGAGTACGTCCGGCCGTGGGCGAGCAGGTCGGACACCTTTGCCATATGTCAAGGATAAGGGCCGGGCGAGCGGGGTGCTCAGAGATTGCCGGGCTCGCCGGGTGCCGGGCACGGTCGCCGGGCCGGACAGCCGCCCGCCCGCTGCCCTCCGGCGCTCGGCGATCAGGCGGCGCGGGCTGCAGCCGCAGCGGCCGCCTGGGCGGTGTTGCGCAGGAGCATGGCCACGGTCGTCACGCCGACGCCGCCGAGCCTGGGTGTCACCCAGCCGGCGACCTCGGCGCAGCGCTCGTCGACATCGGACAGGACTCGCCGCCCCTCCCAAGTGATGCCGCCCCCGATCACGCAAGAACCCGGAGCGACGACGTCAGGGGTGATCATGTTTGGGACGCCGGCTGCGCCGACGACGATGTCTGCCCGGCGGGTGTGCTCGGCCCACTCCTTTACCCCTGTGTGAACGACCGTGACTGCCGCATTTGCGCCGGGTTCCTTCAAGGAAAGGAGCATCGCGAGTGGCCGCCCGAGCGTCGGCCCGCGGCCTACTACCACCACGGACCTGCCCTCCACGGGGACCTCGTAGTACGAAAGCATCGCCTGGATGCCGAGGGGGGTGCACGGCCGGGGGTGGCCCCTCTCTCCGAGAGCGAGGTAGCCGAGGTTGGCGGGGTTGAGGCCGTCCACGTCCTTGGAAGGCCGCACCCGCGCGACGGCTTCGGCATAATCGAAACCTTCCGGGACAGGGTTTTGCACCAGGAACCCGTCGACAAGTGGGTCGTTGTTGAGGCGGTCCACAGCATCGAGCAGGTCCGCCTGGCTGCCAGTCGCCGGGACGCGCACGTCGACCGACACGATGCCGTACCGCTCGGACGTCTCGTGCTTGCGCGCCACGTAGTGCACGCTCGCGGGGTCGTCCCCGACCAGGACGGTGCCGAGGCCAACCGACTTGCCTTTTTGGCCCAGCTGCTCGACGAGTTGAGCCACTTCCGCCAAGGCCGCCTCAGCGACCGGCGCACCGGACATGACGATCGCGGCCAAAGCTCACCTCCACAAGGGGCGACATTGCAACTGGGCAGGGCGCACTATTGGCCGGCGGTCCTTACTCAGTGCCGGAACTGGCGCTCGCCTGTAAAAACCATAGCAATCCCGTGCTCTTCTGCCGCGGCTATCACCTCGGCGTCCCGCACCGAACCTCCGGGCTGGGCGACGCACGAAATGCCTGCCGTGGCGATCATGTCGAGACCGTCGCGGAAGGGGAAGAACGCGTCGCTTGCGCCCGCCCCGCCGCGGGCTCGCCCTGCCGCCCGCGCAACTGCGAGCTCGCCCGGCGATACGCGGTTTTGCTGACCACCTCCGGTACCGACGGCCATGCCACCAGCGACGAGCACGATGGCGTTAGACTTGACGGCGGCGCAGACTCGCCACGCGAGCTGGAGATCGACCCAGTTTTCCTCGCTGGGCTTGCGGGAAGTGACGACCTCCCATTCGCCGGGACCGCGTTCGAGGCGGTAGGGGCTCTGCACGAGCCAACCCCCGCTCACCTGCCGTACGTGCCAGCGGTCCACCGACGGGGGTGGGGCGGAAAGAGCTCTCATGTTCTTGCGCTTCTTGGCGAAGAGGTCGAGAGCCTCGGCACTGTACGAGGGGGCGATCACGACATCGGCCTTGGCGTTGGACACCATCTGCTCGGCAAGTTGCCCGTCGACCGGGGCCGACAGCGCGACTATCCCGCCAAAGGCCGAAACCGGGTCACATTCGAAAGCTCTTTCGTAAGCTTCGAGCAGGGTCGAGGCCACGGCGGCACCGCACGGGTTGGCGTGTTTTATGACCACGGCCGCGGCCGGCCCTAGGTCGGCGATGTCGTGGACGAGCTGCCAAGCGGCATCGGCGTCGTAGAGGTTGAGGTAGGAGAGCTCGAGGCCGCCGTGCTGCACGACGCTGTCCCACCAGCTGTGGGTGCCAATCGTGCGGTAACGTGCGCCGGTTTGGTGCGGGTTTTCGCCGTAACGGAGCGGTTGGGCCAGCTCCAACGAGAGGTGGAAGGTGGGCGGGAGCACGTTTTTTTGTTGCTCCGGCTGCTCCGTCGTCCCGCCGGAGGCCACGGCCTCGCTCAATTGGCCATCCAACCAGCCGACGATGGCTGAGTCGTAAGCAGCAGTGTGGGCAAACGCCTTCCTCGCGAGCCGTTGGCGGAGGTCTTGTGGGACTTCGGTCGTTTTGACGAGACTTTCGACGAGCTCGGGATAGTCGTCCGGATCGACGGCGACGGCGACCCGGGACCAATTTTTTGCGGCC
>DATJMJ010000178.1:0-4840 GCA_035508795.1 Acidimicrobiales bacterium | reverse complement strand
TCGGCGAGGGGCACGGTTTCGTCCCATTTTCTGCCACGACGAGGATGTCCGGCCTCGACATGGACGGTCGCTGGATCCGCAAGGGCGCCGCCGAAGCCGTGAAACGCTGGGTAGCCGAACAGGGTGGGGCTGTCCCAAGTGACCTCGACCCGATCGTCGAGAAGATATCGCGTTCGGGCGGGACGCCTCTCGTGGTCGCCGACGGGCCAAAGATCCTCGGTGTCATCGAGCTGAAAGACGTTGTCAAGGAAGGCATCCGAGAAAAATTCGACCAGATGCGCCGGATGGGTATCCGCACCGTCATGATCACCGGCGACAACCCGCTCACCGCTGCGGCGATCGCCCAGGAGGCAGGCGTGGACGACTACCTTGCCGAAGCGACGCCCGAAGCAAAGATGGACTTGATCAAGAGCGAGCAGGAGGGCGGCAAGCTCGTCGCCATGACCGGCGATGGCACCAACGACGCGCCGGCGCTCGCACAGGCGGACGTCGGGGTTGCGATGAACACCGGCACGACGGCGGCAAAAGAGGCCGGCAATATGGTCGACCTGGACTCCAACCCGACCAAGCTCATCGAGGTGGTCGAAATAGGTAAGCAGCTCCTCATCACACGGGGTTCGCTGACGACATTTTCGATAGCGAACGACGTGGCCAAGTACTTCGCCATCATCCCGGCGTTGTTCGTGGCCACCTACCCGCACTTGAACACGCTCAACATCATGGGGCTGCACAGCCCCCAGTCAGCGGTGCTCTCGGCGGTCATCTTCAATGCGCTGGTGATCGTGGCGTTGATCCCCCTGGCCCTCCGGGGCGTGAAGTTCCGCCCGGCTTCGTCAGCCGCCATCCTGCGGCGCAACGTATTCATCTACGGTGTCGGTGGGATCCTCGCCCCCTTCTTCTTCATAAAGGTCATAGACCTTTTCCTCGTCGCGATCCACTGGTACTAGAGAGGCCACGAGATGTTGCTAAACATTCGGCGTGCATTTGCTTTCGGCATCGTCGGGATGATCATCAGCTTTGTCTACATGCTTGCCGGGACGGGACTGTCGCAGCTGGCGTTCAAGAGCACGGCAAACGGGTCGGTCACGGCCAACGGCTCAACGCTTGTCGGGCAAAACTGGTACGACCCGGAGACTTTCCACGGCCAGTGGTTCCTTGGCCGCCCCGACGACATGGGGCCGTACGCCGCCAACCCGAAGGCGGGACAGTCCGGAGGTGACAACCCGCTGGCGGCGAACGCACCGGGCACAAACACGATGGTCAGTGGTGAGTCGGCGGCGACCAACCTCGGGCCGCGTTCGGGATTGCTCCTCGACAACACCAAAGCTCTCATCGCCCTCTGGCACAAGCTCGGCGTCGCTGACCCGACGCCCGACCTGGTGACGACCTCGGGGAGCGGGATAGACCCCGATATCACGCCCGAGGACGCCATCGTCCAGATCCCGATGGTTGCCAAAGCCACCGGGATTGGCCCATCCAGTCTCGAGAAGTTGATTACCCACGAAACCCACCATGCCGAGTGGGGGTTCCTCGGGAGCAACTACCTCGACGTCCTCGAGCTCAACGTCGGCCTTGCTCAGCTCGAAAAGACCGGTCGCTGAGCCTGCGGACTTCTCTTGTACGAAGGACTACGCGCCCGGGCGCCTGTCCGTCATTTTGGGCGGCCGCCCTTGGGAGTGGCTCGCGGTGGTTGGCGTGAAACGGTAGCTATCGACAAGACGCAGCGCTCCGTCGAGCGCTGCTCGCAAGGCGCCCGGGTCGCGCCTGGCCTGGGCGAGCACCAAGCCGCCCTGCAGCGTTGCCAAGACGTTGGCTGCCAACCACCCGGTGTCGGCGTCGGGGCGTAGTTCGCCAGCTTGTTTTTGCGCGGCAAGCCCTGCCTCGATGGCTTGTTCCCAGCGGTCGAAGCCACTCGCCAGCACGGATCGCGCCGCTTCGTCGCGCTCGCCGACCTGAGCGACCAGCGAGGCGATGGGACACCCGCCGGTGCCATGACGCGATTCGTTGAGCGCCACCAAGCTGTCGGCCCATGCCCGCATGCCCCCGGCCGTGCCGAGAGAGGCAAACAAGGACGCCTGGGCACCGAGGACGGCCTCGTTGGTGGCCTCTGCAACGGACCGCAGGAGGTCGTCGCGGTCGTTGAAGTAGTGGTACAGCTGCCCCTTGCTGGTGCGCGCCCGGGCACCTACTTCGTCGAGGCTGGCGCCTTGAGCGCCGCGCTCGGCCACGACCTCGAGCGCAGCGTCGACGATCCGGCGGCGCGTGCGCCGACCACGGTCTGTGCTTGGTTGGCTGGTCACGCCGCCATTGTGCCGCAGATTTGGACCTCCCGGTCCACTTTCCCGGTGGACCTGGTAGAACTGGACTGAACAGTCCAATGTCACCCAGGAGGAAGACATGACGAGCCTCAACGACCAGCTTTCCGCCATCAAGGCTGCCGCCGCCGGACGGCTCCCGGGCGAAGTGGCCGGTACCTTCACCAACCAGCAGGCGCGTCTGAAGGCATTGCCGGCCCCGGTCGTCCCTACCGGCAGGGAGTTGCCGGACGCCGCCCTGCTCACGGTCACCGGCGCCACGACCACGTTGAGGGAGCTGCTAGACGGAGGCCCCGGGGTCTTGGTCTTTTACCGGGGCGGGTGGTGCCCCTACTGCAACCTGACGTTGCGGGTTTACCAAGCCGAGCTCCTCCCGCGGCTCCAGGAGCTCGGGGCCCGCTTGGTCGCGGTGAGCCCTCAGCTCCCCGACGGGTCGTTGTCGGCCAAGGAGAAGGCCGAGCTCACATTTGATGTCGTCTCCGACCCGGGCAACGACCTGGCCGGGACGCTCGGGATAGTTGACGACGGCAGCGAGGAGGTCCGCGCAGCGCAGGCTGCACTTGGCCTCGACCTGGCCGAGCTCAACGAGGGCGGCGACGTCCGCTTGCCGATGCCGGCTGTCGTCGTGGTCGACGCCGCTCGACGGGCGCAGTGGGCCGACGTCCATCCCGACTACACGACCCGGACGGAGGTCGCGGACGTCGTCGACGCCGTCCAAAGGCTGAAATAAGGGTTGGTTTTGGGCGGTCTGGGCGGGGACCGGCATTTCCACCGTGTTCACCTGGACGCTGCTCCCACCCTCGTTGAGGTTGGAGCGCCCGTAGGCCGCCCGTCAGGAACGTGCGTTTGGGATTGTTTGTTGCAAGGGACGGTGTAAAGTGAGTCCTGGTGACAGACGTCAGACATCAGACGGGCTTCCCACCAAACGAGGGACCGGCAGCGGAGCTTCTCAGGACCGAGCTTGTCGCAGGAGATCCGCCGGTGCTACGGGTCGCCGGAGAAATTGACCTGTCGACCGCCGATCAGCTTAGGACGGCGCTCGAGGAGGCGCTGTCGGCCGGGCCGGACGTTGTCATCGACATGGCGGCCGTGACGTTCTTCGATGCCTCGGGACTTCGCGTCGTGCTTCAAGTAGCGGAATCACTCAACGGGCAAGGTCCCTTGACGCTTTTCAACGCTCGGCGAGTGGCACGGGTCCTCGCGCTGGTCGGCCTCACTGACTTGCCCTCCATCGTCGTCCGGGAAAAAGGTGACGCTCTTGGCCGCTGAAGTCATACCGCTCGGAAGCCGCCTACGCCAGCGTCGTGAAGAGCTCGGCCTTACCCAGGCCCAAGCCGCCCGGCAGCTTGACGTCGCCCGCACCGCTTACCGGCTGTGGGAGATGGAAGCGGCGAAGCCCGCTCCCGACCGTTGGCGCATCATTGCGAGATGGCTCGGGATATCGATGACAGCGATGTTGCTTGCCGAGGAACTGATCGACCAGCAAGAGGCCGTGGCCGCCAGCCGTACGGCCACCGTTGCCGGCATGAGCGAGCTGGAATGGGACGTCGGGAGCGCCTCCTCGGCGGGCGACTACTTCTCGCAGGAACGAGCGATGATCTCCGACCAGGCCCGTAGCGGGCGGATCTCGCACGCCGAGGCCACGAAGCTCGCCCTCATACTCTCCCGGGTGCAACGGGCGACCGCGAGCGACGCCATAGCGCCTTGGCACTCCGGCGAGTTCCGCAAGCGGTTCCGCAACGACTCGCTCGCTCCGGTACTTGCTCGTTCGGCCCTCGCCACGACCGCCATGGGGATAGGGATCGACGCATTCGACGCCGCCGCATTGCTTACGAGCGAACTTGTCACCAACAGCGTGAAGCACAGCGGTTCGGACTGGGTCGACGTTGCGATCACTCTCGGCTCCGCCGTACTGCGGGTTGAAGTGTCCGACCAAAGCAGTCAGACCATCCGTCCGCGAACGCCCGACGTCAACGGCGGCTGGGGTTTTACGCTTATCGGGGAGCTCGCAACCCGGTGGGGGGTTGAGCGCCACAGCGTCGGCAAGACGATCTGGGTCGAGCTCGACCTGAGGGCAGGGCAGGACCTCCGGACCGAAGCCACCTAGTAGGACGAGCGGGGCCCGGCCGGGCGAGTCACGCTTCTTGGTGGCAGCGCCCCTGTGGGATGGTCAGTGGTTCGTCTTCCGTTCGACTTCGGCTGGGTAACGGTCGCCCACGACCTGGGCCTCGGATGCAGCGCGGTTTAGCTCGGCGAGGTCGTCACTGGTGAGCGCGACCGCGAGGGCGGCAAGGTTCTCGGAGCCGGTCGACGAGCGCTTGGTTCGCCTGGCGGGCCTCGACCGTGAAGCGCGGCAAGCTGTTGCGGTTGTCGGTGCTGTCAAAGGTGGTGCGCTCGTCGATCGCCCCGGTCAGGAAGCCGCGTCCTAAGGGGCTGTAGGCGACGAAACCGATGCCCAGCTCCTCGCAGACCGGGAGCACCTCGTCCTCTGGGCGGCGCCACCACAGCGAGTACTCGCTCTGGAC
>DATJMJ010000177.1:0-3920 GCA_035508795.1 Acidimicrobiales bacterium | reverse complement strand
TGAACGGGCGCGACCGGATTTCTGAGGTCACCCGAAGGCGCGTTCTTAGGGCAGCCAAAGAGCTTTCCTATGCGCCCAACCTGGTCGCCAAGAGCTTGGCCCGTGGCCACAGCAGCATCATCGGCGTACTCCTGAGGGACCCCAACGTGCACCGGTTCGCAATGCCCATTGTCATCGGTGCCCAGTCGGAGCTCGAACAGCGGGACTTTTCCGCGATCATCGCCGACGCCAGAGGAGTAGTCGGGCGCTTCGCCGAGCTCGCCGTCGCGCTCCGCCAGCGCAACGTGGACGGGCTGCTCATAGTGGGTGACAACCAGGGCCCTATACCTTCCATCAGCGAGGCGGTCCGGATCCCGTGCGTCTATGTGCACGGCCCGACGACAAATTCTCGCGATATCGTCCACGTCGTCGACGATTTCGCCGGGGCAGTCACTATCGTCAACCACCTGGTGGACGGCGGCCGCGCTCGTGTTGCTCATGTCACCGGTCCCGAGCGCTCGCCGGCGGTGCGACAACGTGTTCTCGGAGCCTCGCATTGCCTGGACGAACACGGCTTGCCACTTGTCGTCCCGGTGAGGTACTGCGAGTGGTCGCAAAGGTTGGCCCGCCAGGCAACACGAGAGGTCCTGGCGGAAGCACCAGATCTCGACGCAATTGCTTGTGGTTCTGACCAGATCGCGGCCGCCGTGCTCGAGGCGGTGGTTGCATCGGGGCGCCGGGTACCCGACGACGTTGCGATCACGGGCTATGACAACTGGAGCCTCTTCGCCCTGGAAACCGACCCACCGCTGACCACGCTAGATATGGAGCTCGAGCACCTGGGAGCGAGCGCGGTCAGGGACCTGTTCGCCATGATCGGGGGTGCTCGCGTCGGCGGTGGCACGCGCCTCCACGAGGGGACCCTGCTCGTGAGGGGTAGCACGCGCGCGGGAGCAGGCTCAGCTTCGGGCTCGGGCTCAGCTTCGGGCTCAGCTTCGGGCTCGGGCCCAGCTTCGGGCTCGGGCCCGGGAGGTGGCCCCGGCGTGGGCTCGGGCGTGGGCTCGGGCGTGGGCTCGGGCTCGGGCGTGCCTTCCACGGGCGTGGGCGTGGGAGTGGGAGCACGCCGGGCCTAGTCGAAGACGACCACGCTCCTCAACACCTCGCCTCTCCCCATGCGGGCGAATGCCTCTTCGACATCGCCGATCCCAATAGTTTCGCTCACAAATCGGTCGAGGTCGAGCCGGCCCTGCCGGTAAAGCTCGATGAGCGTTGGGAAATCGCGGCTCGGCAGGCAATCGCCGTACCATGACGGCTTGAGCGCGCCACCCCGCCCGAAGAACTCGATCATGGGTATCGCGGGGAAGGGCATGTCCGGGGTGGGTACCCCGACCTGGACCACCGTGCCGGCCAGGTCGCGAGCATAGAAGGCCTGCTCCAGCACTTCCGGGCGCCCGACCGCTTCGATCGCGACATCGGCCCCGAACCCGCCCGTGGCCGCTCGAATGGCGGCAACCGGGTCGTCGCGCCTGCTGTTGACCGTGTGCGTCGCACCGAAACTGCGTGCCCATTCGAGCTTTCGGTCGTCGATGTCCACGGCCACGATCACCGTCGCGCCTGCGAGACGGGCTCCGGCAATTGCGGCGGAGCCAACGCCACCGCAGCCGAAAACGGCAACGCTGTCGCCAGGTCCGACGGACCCGGTGTGGAGCGCGGCGCCGAGACCGGCCATTACCCCGCAGCCGAGGAGACCCGCCACTTCTGGCTTGACCGGCGCAACGGGTGTGCACTGGCCCGCCGCCACCAGGGTGAGGGGCGCGAAGGCCCCGATGCCAAGGGCCGGGGAGAGCGGCGCCCCGTCCTCGAGGTGCATTTTTTGGCTGGCATTGAAAGTTGCGAAGCAATACTGGGGCTTGCCCTTTCGGCAGGCCCGGCACGTCCCGCAAACTGCCCGCCAATTGAGCACCACAAACGCTCCGGGTTGGAGGTCGCTCACGTCTGGCCCCACGCTTACTACCTCTCCTGCGGCCTCGTGCCCGAGCAAGAACGGGAAGTTGTCGGAAATGCCGCCCTCGCGGTAGTGCAGGTCGGTATGGCAGACCCCGCATGCCCTTACACGGACGAGCGCCTCACCCGGGCCGGGGTCGGGGACGACGATCGTCGTCAGGGTCACTGGCTCGCCTCGCCCCAGCGCGACGATGCCCTGTACTCGGTTGCTCACGGTGTTACCTCCTGCCGAGAGCCTATGGGCCGGCCAGTTGGGCGTGGCCAGTTGGGCGTGGCCAGCTGGGCGTGGTGGGCTGAGCGGGGCTAAGCGGGGACTCGCTCCCGGAGGAGGCGCAGCACTTGGTCGCAGCGCGGTCGGCTTTGTATGTGCACCCGGGATATACCTGCCCACGGGCCCGACGGCCGCGAGTCGCGGCGAGAGCTCCGGGGCCAAAAGCTCGGGGCCAAAAGCTCGGGGCCAAAAGCTCGGCGCCAAAAGCTCGGCGCCAAAAGCTCGGGGCACTCAGCCAGGTGGGCCATCACGGGGGGGGACATGGGAGCCGGCGAGCGCTTGGTTGACCTGGGTGGCGAGGGTCGTCCGGGGGTACGAAGGGACGTTTTCCGCGGCCGTGCACAAGTTGCCATCCCTGATTGGTTTTGAGACCGTGGTGGAACCGGCAAAGCCTATCGAGCAGGTCGAAAAGCGTTATGTGGCTTTTGGACCAGTCAAGGCGGTGGTCACTTTGCAAGAAGTCGGCCCTTATGCCGCAACCTTCAGCCGCGCAGGTCGGGAACAACCAGTCGAGAGCTGATTTTTGAAATGCGTTGGGGCGCCGGCCCAAGTGAACAACACCGACGACGTCCCTCGCCTTGGTGATGACCATCTTCAAGAACGGGTCGCCGCTGTCCATGATGTCGGAGATGACCTTGGGGGTAACGGTGCCAAAGCCAGCCACTTCGCAGGTCTCGCCGTCCAGGGCGTAGCCGCGCAGCATCGCCGTGTAGTCGACCCTGAACATGATCTCGTACCTGGCTGATCCGGGACGCGCGCCTGCGGTGGTCGAGCCGCGAGCCTTGACGCTGGCCGGCGGGCCCGGGGGCGTGCCGGCTGTGACGGAGCCGGGAGCCGTGGCCGTGGCAATCGACGTGGCAGCTGAGCTTGGAGGGAGGGTCGCCGCGGCGGGGCTAGGAGGCGGGGTGGCCGTCGCTGAAACCGGAGCGGCTGCGGCTGCGACTGCGGCTGAACGGGCAGGGCCGGCGAGGGTCGAGTCGCAAGCGCGGGCCGTAGTGCCGGCAATGCCGCCCTGGTATGCCAGGCGCACGAGGGCGTCGAAAAGGTAAGCCTCCGGGCGTTCCCGCCGGCCTTGCTTTCGCGCCTCATCGAAAACGTCCTCGGCATGATGGCGTAGCCAGCCGGTAATGAGCGCACCTTGCTCGGGTAGTCCCCTCGCGCCCAAGTGCCACGCGCCTTCTTGGTCAGTCCATACACGGACTTCGCGGCCGGCGTGGATGCGCTGCCGAGCCGCCTCGAGGTCCTGAACCGCGGCGCGCGCACGGCGCGCTTCATCGGCGAGTTCGGAGATGGAGCCGGTGTGCGCGGTGCCCAAGAGGCGGTTCGTTGCGTCGGGGTTGAGCTGCGCTGCCCGCGATACAAGCGCCAATTGCTCCCTCGAAAGCTCCCCGCTCATGGCGGCTGCAGCGACGCTCGGCTGGCTGCCGACAACTGCAGCGGTTTCGATGTCCTTACGGGCCCGTTCGAAAGAACTGCCCGAGGCCTTGGCCAAATGTTCTGTCGCGAGGCGGAGCGAGCCTGCCGTTTTCCCGTTTCCAGCCAGGCGGGCCGCGGCGAGAGAAGCAAGTGTTGCCGCCATTTTTTCGATGGTCCCCGCGGCCTGGATAATGGCGGGTAGCTCGGAGGGAACAACAAGAGCCGCGTCGAAATTGCTCATATAGTTGCT